>JABSQX010000182.1 GCA_013215615.1 Myxococcales bacterium
GCTGCGCATGATCTCCCCGGCCTGCCAGCAGCAGGGCAGGTAGTCGTCCCGGGGTTCCGGGCAGATCTTCTTACCGGACTCGTCGAGCGTCCACGCGCGCCACTCGCGGTACTCCTCGGAGTTGCCGTGTCCGGAGGCGATCTCCACCAGGCGCTGGCGTTTCGGATCGAAGTACGCGGACTCCAGGTGCTTGCCGATGCTCGTCGTGGGAGGCGTGTAGACCCCCCAGGCAGTGCCGTGGGGAATCTCCAGGACGGCTCCCCCCCACTCGTCGAGCTTGCGGTGCAGCTCGGCGGGAGTCGGTGCCACTTCCAGGCAGACCGCCGGGAGTTCCATGGTGGGCACGCCCTCATCGCAGACGGGCATGTCGACCAGGGCCTGGGCGTAGGCCACGTAGTCCTTGTAGGTGCTCCAGTTGAGGGGATCCGCGAAGCGCGCATTGCTGGCTGCGTCGGCCCCGGCCAGATAGCCCAGGCGCTTGTCCCCAGAGGCGATGGGGCGCGGGGGCAGCTCGTCGTCCGCGCTGCCGGGGAAGACCAGGCAGCGATGTCCGAAGTGGGTTTCGGGGGTGGTGCCCATCTGGCTCCACTCGTAGCCCGCGAAGGCCACCAGATCCGGGTTGGTGGGATCTCCCGCCAGCGTGTTGCACTCGCGCAGGGTCTGCTTCGATCGCTCCCAGTGCGCGATGCTCAGCGATTCGGCGTGGTCGGTGAGGGCGAAGAAGTCGAGGTTCGAGCAGTAGCGCGCGAAGTCGCAGGCATCCGCCGGGGGATGCGCGCCTTCGCCTCCCATGATGGGCAGCGAGAACATGTAGGCATCGAAGGAGAAGGTGGAGTGGACGTGGAGATCCCCGAAGAGGATCTGCTTGCGAGCGGCCACCTCGGATGCCTCGTCTCGCGCGTCGAGGGCACTCACGGCCTGCTGCTGACGGGCCTGCGTGGACGCCACCGCCGCGGTCGGCTTGGCGGCTCCCTGGATGGGGAGTTCCTCCTGGGGAGTTCCGGACCGACAGCCCGCAGCCAGGATGGCTGCTGTCATCAGCGCGACTGCCCAGGCTTGCGGCTGGGTGCGCTGCGTTCCGGCGGATCTCATTGGCTCCCCCTTGCTTCTTCCGGATGATCCCGGCGCGTGACGAGTGTGTTGTTGGGAGGCAGCGTAGCCGAAGCCGGCGCTCCTTCTCCCCTGTGCCGATGCGCGGGGCAGGGGCGCCCAGCTGCTACGCTGCCGCCGCGAATCGAAGCCGCGAAGCCGGAGAAAAGTGTGAGGACGCTCTACTACGAGGACATCGAGGTCGACGCCCGCCTCGAGAGTCCGTGGGTCGTCGTCAGCGCCGAGGACATCGTGTCCTTCGCGGAAGCCTGGGACCCGCACCCCTTCCACCTGAGCGTGACGGAGGGCGAGCGCTCGGTCTTCGGGGGCCTGGCCGCTTGTGCGGCGCACATCTTCGCCCTGCAATCTCGACTGACCCACGATCTTCCCGCCCAGGCGGCGCTGGTGGCGGGGCTCGGGGGAGACGGCTTGGAACTGCTTTCACCCGTGCTCGCCGGCCAACGCCTGCGCCTGGTGCGTCGCTTCAGCGAGAAGCGGCGATCCGACAGCCAGCCCGGCTGTGGGGTGGTCGGCATCGAGCACACGCTGGAAGATCCGGAGGGCACGCTGCTCTTCCGCACCAAGGGCTTCATCCTGGTGGCCTGCCGCCCGCCCGTCTCGTAAGCGCGGTTCAGCGCGTTTTTTCGGGAGTGACCTGCAAACCGGATTCCCCACTGGCTCCCGGCGCGTCTCCTGGGGTTCCACTACACGGCATTCTGCTCATTCCAAGGGCCGTGGGGCGGACTAAGCCCACTCGTAGAGAACGTCTGGGCAGCCTTCCTCGTTGCCCGATCCGTCGCCCAGTTCGAGTATTCGGAAGTCGTGCCGCTCGTAGAAACGGCGCGCCCCTTCATTCTCTTGAAAAGTATGGAGCCGAACCGGAGGGCCCAACTCCGCTTTCGCAAGTTCGACGAAGCGTGCGCCGAGGCCGCTTCCCACGGCGGATATGCGCAAGTAGAGGTGATCGATCCAACCGATACGCCCTTTGCGCGAGACGGCCATCATGCCGACGAGCGGGGCCGTCGGATCGCTTGGCGATGCGACCGTGACCCCGCCGGAAGGGATGAGATGGCCAGCGATCCAGCGCCGGATCGAGTCATCGGAGTGGGCGAGCGGCGCATAGGCGAGAAATGTCTTGCGCGACTCGAGGTAGATGTCGGCGACCTGCTCGGCGTCGGCACCCGTTGCTAGACGGAAGGTAACGTCGTCCACGACTTCTCGACCGCCTCCTCAACCGTCGTTCTTCGACGGAGCGTATGTGGAGCGGCCCTCGATGCGTCCCGGAAGCAGATCGTTTCAGATCGTCGGGAGACGGGTAGCAGATCGGGGCGACTGGGCGTCAAGTCAGCGGCTCCCTTCCCCCGCGAATCGCGCGAGGTCTTCGCGCAGGCTCCGGGCCGCGCGCAGGAAGAGCAGCGAAGACAGGGGCAGCGTGACGCTGACGATCAGCAGTGCGTAGCGGATGGAGTTCGCCCCGTAGTCCTGGCCGAGGGATTCGCTGAGTGCTCCCACCAGGAAGGGACCCAGGCCCATTCCCACCAGCGTCATCAGCATGGTCCAGAAGGCGTGGGCCATGGCGCGCATGTCGGGCCGCGCGAGCGACTGGGCGACGGCGCCCGTGGGCGGCGAGAAGAAGCCCGAGAACACCGAGCCCACCGCGGAGAAGCCGAAGGCCACCGGTACGGAGATGCCGGCTACGGAGAGTGCGTGGCTCTCGGGCCAGAGCAGGAAGGCCGCCACGAAGGGGAAGGCAGCCCCATTGCCGATCGCGCAGATTCGAAGCGCCCAGCGCGGATCGCGCTCGCTCAGCCGGTCGGAGAGCGCGCTGCCCAGGTAGGCGCCGGCGGCCGCCGGGAGGGCATTGATCACGAAATACCAGGCGCCCACCTCGATGCCGCTGAAGTCGTAGACGCGATACAGGAAGGTTGGCTCCCAGAGGCTACGGCCCAGGCTGCCGACGCCGCCCAGGCAGGTGGCGGCGGCCATCCAGCTGAAGCTGGGGAAGCGGAAGAGGTGACGCGCTGCGGTGACGGGGTCGGCGCTGGCGGCCTGTCGCCTCGGCGGCTCCCGCAGGGTGAAGCGCACCAGGAACGAGACCGCGATGCCGGGTGCGCCCACCACCACCAGCGCCGTCCGCCAGCCGTAGTGCTCGCTCACGTATCCGCCGATCAGCATGCCCGCGCCGATGCCCGCGAGTGCGCCGATGGTCACGGCGGAGAGCGCTCGCGCGCGTTGGGATTCCGGCGCGGTATCCGAGAGCAGGGAGACTGCCGGCGGTGAGCCCGCGGCTTCGCCGATGCCCACGCCCATGCGAGTCGCGAAGAGCTGGAAGAAACTCTGTGCCACGCCCCCCAGCATGGTCATCAGGCTCCAGACGAAGAGCCCAACCGCGATCACGTTGCGGCGCACCGTGCGGTCCGCGAGCCAGGCCAGGGGGACCACGGCCAGGAAGTGCACGACCGAGAAGGAGGGGCCCAAGAGCAGCCCCAACTGGATGTCGCTGAGCCCGAGATCCGCCTGGATACCGGGAACCAGCAGGGCCACGATGGTGCGGTCCACCACGTTGAGCATCGAGACCACGAAGACCAGGCCGATGGCCCACCGCACGTAGCCCCGGGAGTAGGGGACCGCGTTCCTCGAGTGCTGCGCGTCCATCCCTCGGCCCACGGGATCTCCTCGGCTGCGAATCCCGGCGCCCCGGGCGGAAGCCCTCAGCGGGGTCCCGCGAATCTCCCGGATGCCGGCGTCCCGGGCAAGGCCTCAGCGATTGAGGGCCCGGGGGTCGCCCTCCAGGTAGAACTGCTTCGCCCATTTCCGGAACTCGACGATGGGGCCGTCGGCCTCGGAGAGCCGCGGCTGCGGCTGGCAGATCTTGCGATCGAGGATCACCAGGTCCTCCTCCACCTGCTTGACGAGGTCGCGGATCAAGGCGTCCCCCACGCGCGTCGTTTTCGAGAGTGCTTCGCTGTCCTCGCCGAGCTTTCGGATCGAATAGCTGTGGGTCACCTCGGTGGTTTCGAAGTCGATGGGCGTGCTGGCCGCCACGAAGCAGGCATCGATGATCCCCGAGAAGCGTGCCAGCGCGAAGCCGGGCCCCCAGGCATCGCTGTCGATGCGGCCTTGCTGGGAGCCCCGCGGCGTGTCGAAGTCGACGCGGGAACGGAGCTTCGTCTGGTAGCCCTCGCACTCGTAGAGTTCGACTTCGGGGATGGTCACGGAGCCGTGCACGGTGCGCAGGTGCACGTAGTCGGGCCCGTTCTCCGCGAACTCCTGCCAGGGGGCGCGCATCTGCCAGCGAAAACGCTGGTAGGCGGTCCAGCCGGGGTTCCCGAAGCATTCGATCTCCGGGATTTCCCAGAGAGGCGCTTCGCCGAGGGGGTGGTACCAGAAGAGCACGTAGCCGTTGCGGTCGATCGTCGGGTAGGCGGGAATGCGCGCCGCCCGGTTCTGGCTGCCGTCGTAGGGGATGCGCGTGTTGCGTCCCTCGCCATCCCAGCGCCACCAGTGGAAGGGACACACGAGTTCGCAGCCTTCCACCCGTCCCCCGTAGCCGAGGTGGGCGCCGAGATGCGCGCAGTAGGCGTCCATCACGTGGGCTGTGCCGTCGTCCTCCCGCCACGCCACCAGGTCCCGGTTCAGGAAGCGCAGGGCCTTCACCTCCCCCGCCGCGAGATCCTCGGAGTCGCTGGCGCGGTACCAGCCGAAGGGAAAGGCCGTGTAGTAGGGGAAGCGCTCGATGGAGCGCATGCGGGTCGCGGGGAGATCGCCGCTGCGCCCCACTGCCTGGAGCGGGGTCTCGCCCTGCATGACGCGATCGGTCACGGACCCGACGGGGGGTTGGACGTGGACCTCGTCTTTCATCGGCTGCCTCCGGGGCGCGACCCCGGACTGATTCTACTGCCCTGAATCACGCCTGCTTCGCGCAGCTGCGCGATCTCCTCGCCGGGCAGCCCGAGTTCCTCGGCGAGCACCTCCTCGGTGTGTTGCGAGAGGCGCGGCGCTTCGCGCTCGCTGGCGAGTGCATCCGCGTCGAAGCGGATGGGCGATGCGACGCCGGGCAGGATGTCTTCGCCCCGGGTCTCGATCTGCAGGCCGCGGGCGACGAGCTGGGGGTCTCGGAAGAGTTCTTCGAGATCCTGGATGGGGCCGCTGGGAACCCCTGCGGTCTCGAGTGCCGCCAGCCACTGTGCGCGGCTTCGCTCGCGCAGCCGCGGCTCGAGGAGGGCCACCAGTGCGTCGCGATGGGTCACGCGCAGCGGGTTGCTGTGGAAGCGCGCGTCCTGGGCGAGTTCCGGAGCGCCCAGTACCTCGCAGAAGCGCTGGAACTGGCCATCGTTTCCCACCGCTATCACCAGGTGTCCGTCGTTCGCCTCGAAGGTCTGGTAGGGGACGATGTTGGGGTGCCGGTTGCCCAGGCGCTCCGGTGCCTGGCCGGAGACAAGGTAATTGAGGGACTGGTTGGCGAGTACGGCGGCCTGCACGTCGAAGAGCGAGATGTCGATGTGGCGCCCCTCGCCACTGCGCTCCCGTTCGGCGAGCGCCGCCTGGATGGCGACCACCGCGTAGAGGCCCGCGAAGATGTCGGTGAGCGCCACGCCCACCTTGGTGGGCGCGCCCTCGGGATCGCCGGTGAGGCTCATCAGCCCCCCCATGGCCTGGATGAGCAGGTCGTAGCCGGGGCGGTCCCGGTAGGGGCCCGTCTGCCCGAAGCCGGTGATCGAGCAGTAGACCAGCGCCGGATGCGCGGCGCGCAGGCTCTCCACGTCGAGTCCGTAGCGCGCCAGGCCCCCCACCTTGAAGTTCTCGATCAGCACGTCGCTGCGAGCGGCGAGTGCCCGCACCAGGTCCTGGCCGCGGGGCTGGGTGAAGTCGATGGCGACGGAGCGCTTGCCGCGGTTGGTGGACAGGAAGTAGGCGGCGTCCTCGCCACCCTGGGCTCGCGCGACGAAGGGGGGCCCCCAGGCGCGGGTGTCATCGCCGCTGCCCGGGCGCTCGACCTTGATGACCGAAGCGCCCAGGTCCGCCAGGGTCTGGGCCGCCCATGGGCCCGCCAGCACGCGGCTCAGTTCCAGCACGCGCAGGCCGCGATGGGGTGCGTGCGTGGGAGCGGGAGGCGTCAGTGTGCTGCGACCAGTTGGAGGCGGCTCGGGCCGCGTACCAGGAAGGAATCTACGAGGGGGGTCTGGGCTTCGCTGGCACGCCGGCCGGGCAACTCGGGGATCAGCGTCTCCAGGGCGACGCGGGCCTCCAGGCGCGCCAGCGAGGCCCCCAGGCAGAAGTGCACGCCGAAGCCGAAGCCCACGTGGCCCGCCGGGTTGCGATCGATGTCGAAGCGTTCTCCCGCGTCGAAGACGCGCTCGTCCCGGTTGGCCGCGCCCAGCAGCAGCGCCACCGAGGCGCCGGCAGGGATCTTGCCCGAGGGCAGTTCCACGTCGCCGGTGGTCTCGCGGAAGATCAGTTGCACGGGGGAATCCCAGCGCAGCGTTTCCTCCACCAGGGCGGGGATGAGGGAGGGATCCGCGGCGACGCGTTCGAGTGTCTTCGGATGTTCGAGGAGCGCCAGCGTGGTGTTGCCGATCAGGTTGGTGGTGGTCTCGTTGCCGGCCACGAGCAGCAGGATGATCAGTCCGAAGATCTCCACCTCGTCGAGGGTGTCCTCGCGCGCGGGATCCACGAGTACGCTGATCAGATCCTCCGCGGGGCGCTGGCGCCGCGCGCGCACGATGCCGCGCACGTAGTTCCGGCACTCTCCCATGGGGTCCAGGATGCCCGCCATGCCGCCGCCCCGCGTGGTACCGCTGGTGAAGGAGACGATCGCGTCGCTCCAGCGCTTGAAGTCGTGCTGGCGCTCCGGCTCCACTCCCAGGATCTCGGCAATCACCGTGACGGGCAGCGGGATGGCGAGGTCGCGCACCACGTCGAAGGGGCCGCCGCCCCGCAAGCCCTGGATCCGCTCCTCTGCGATCTCGCGCAGCCGCGGCTCCCAGGCGCCGATGCGGCGCGGCGTAAAGCCCCGGTTGACGACGTCGCGCAGCGCGTCGTGGACCGGGGGATCCGAGTTGATGAGCCCGGGAGGTGGGCCCGCCTTCCGGAAGGGGTTGACGCGGGCGCGAAACGCGAAGCGCAGCAGCGAGGGCAGGTCGCGGACGCCCAGCCGACTGTTCCCGAGCATCAGGATCTTCTCCATCGCCACCGAGGAGAAGATCTCCGGTTGCCGCAGCGCCGCCACCACGTCGGCGTGGCGCGACAGGCACCAGGTTCCGCTCCCAGGGGCCTGGTGGAGGGGGGCTTCGTCGCGCAGCTGGCGGTAGACGGGGT
>JABSQX010000183.1 GCA_013215615.1 Myxococcales bacterium
GCGGTGCTGGTCGCCTCGCTGACCTTCCACGAGGCCAGCCACGCATGGGCGGCGGCGCGTGGCGGGGACGCCACCGCCTATCGCCTGGGCCAGGTCTCGTTGGACCCGCGTCCTCACATTCGCCGCGAGCCCATGGGCATGGTCGTGATGCCGCTGCTCAGCTTCGGGATGTGGGGCTACATGTTCGGCTGGGCGAGCACCCCCTACGATCCCGCGTGGGCGCGGCGCTATCCCCGGCGTGCGGCCTGGATGGCGCTGGCGGGTCCCGCCGCCAACCTGGTGCTGGTCCTCGGGGCCGCGCTTTGTATCCGTGTCGGGGTACTCGCCGGGGTCTTCCTGCCGCCGGATCACGCGGGCTTCGCCCAGGTCGTCGTCGCGGCGGGTGCCGGGGTCTGGCCCATGCTGGCGACCGGCGTCTCCATCCTCTTTACCCTCAACCTGCTGCTCTGCGTCTTCAACCTGCTGCCGGTGCCGCCGCTGGACGGGGCTAGCGCGCTGGGGCTGTTTGTCGACGAGGAGCGCGCACGCGAACTCCAGCGCTTCTTCTCACTACCTCTTTTCGCCTGGGTGGGCCTGTTGCTCGCCTGGCTGCTGGTCGGTGAGTTTTTCTGGGCGATCTTCGGCTGGTCGCTGGGGCTCCTCTACCCGGGCCTGCAATACGGCTGAGCGTCGTCCTCAACTCCCACTGGCGCTGCGGTGGATGAGGTCGGGGGGATCCGCCAGGGCCTCCTCGCGGGCGGCCTCGATGACGCCGTGCCCGGGCGCCAGCCCGCAGGCGGGATCGGCCTCGGCGGGGTCGCCCAGCAATGCGAAGGCCTGGCAGCGGCAGCCGCCGAAATCCCGGGTGCGCGCCTCGCAGCTGCGGCAGGGCTCACGCATCCAGTCCTCGCCCCGGAAGGCGTTCATGCCAGGCGCGTCGCGCCAGCAGTCGGCGAGTTCGCGTTCCGGGAAGCGCCAGAATTCCAACCCGGGCAGTTCGGCGGCGCCGTGGCACGGGAGTACACGCCCGTCAGGGGTGACCACCATCATGCGCTGCCCCCAGCCGCCCATGCAGGGCTTGGGGCGGTTGCGGAAGTAGTCGGGCATGGCGAAGAGGATCTCCGGCGCGTCTGCCTCCTGCCGGGCGCGCGCCACCACCTGGCTCGCCTCGTCGAGTTGGCGCCGGGTGGGCAACAGCGCGGCGCGGTTGCGCAACGCCCAGCCGTGGTACTGGGTGTTCGCCAATTCCAGGGAGCGGGCGCCGAGACTGCGCGCCAGCGCGATGATCGACTCGAGCCGTCCCAGGTTCTCGCGGTGGAGCACCACGTTCACGGTGAGCGGAAAGCCCAGGGCACGCACGTCCTCTCCGAAGCGCAGCTTGCGGGCGTGCGCCTTCACCCCGGCGATTCGGTCGGCGGATTCCTCCCGGGCGTCCTGGAGGGAAAGCTGCACGCTCCGCAGCCCCGCTTCCTGTAGGACCCGCAGGCCCTCCCGGTCGAGCAGGGTGCCCGCCGTTACCAGGTGGGTGTACAGCCCCGCGTTGGACGCGCCCGACACGATTTCTTCGAGATCGTCGCGCAGGCAGGGCTCGCCCCCGGTGAGGCCCACGTGTACCACGCCGAGCTGGGCGGCCTGGTCGAAGGCGCGGGTCCAGGCTGCAGCGTCCAGGCCGTCGGGGAAGTCCCGGTAGGCGATCGGGTTCGAGCAGTACGCGCAGCGGAGTGGGCAGCGGTAACTGAGCTCCGCGATCAGGTTCAGGGGACGGGACGTACTCACGGCATGGCCCTCACTCCCCGAAGTCGAGAACGCCTGCCCGGCTCATCTCGTCCACGAAGTCATGCGCCTCGTCCCATACACCCGCCGCGTCGGGATGCCTGGCCTGCACGGCCCGGGCCACCTCCCGGGTGCTGCGCGCTCCGTCGCAGAGTGCCAGGATCTCCGGGCCGCTGCCCCCGAGCTTCACGGCGCGCTCCGGTAGCACCACCATGGCGCCGCCCTCGGACGCCTCGTCGCGCAGCTGTGCGTGGGGGGAGAGGGAAGGACGCGCGTGGGCGCGCTCTACCGCATCGAGGAGGCCCCAGAGGATCTCGCACTTGCGGCCGAGGGCGGCCACGCAGCGCTCCTGTTCTGCGCGTGTTTGAGCCGCTGCCCGCACGTGTTCGAGGCCGAACTGCGCGTCGTCCCGGGCCTGGGTGGTGCGGCTGCGAAAGTAGTCGAGGCCCGAGTCGCCGACCCACGGGTAGTGGTTTTCGAAAGCCGCGATGCGATCGACCATGATGCGCGCCGCGTAGAGCTCCGTGAGCGAGGAGGCCACGGACTCGAGGAGGTCGTGGGAGGCCACGAAGTCCACGTAGGCGTCGCAGGCGCGGCGCACACCGGGCAGCACCTCCTCGAAGGACTCCACGCTGGCGCGCGAGAGACCCACGCTCTCGGCGAGTACCAGCCAGAGTTCGAGGCCCCCCTGGCCGGGCTCCCGGCCGTCGTGGTCGTGGATGCGCTCCACCCAGCTGCGCCGGAAGTCCGGATCCGAGGCCTTGGCGACGATCAGGCCGTCCTTGATGGGGATGCGGGTCTGGTAGTAGTAGCGGTTGGCCGCCCAGCTGCGGATCTCCTCCTGCGTGAGCGTGCCGGCGTGCATGCGCAGGTTGAAGGGATGGCGGTGGTGGTAGCGGTCCTCGAGGAGCGCGCGCAGCTGGGCCTCGAAATCCTCCGGGCTCCAGGCTGCAGGTTCGCTCATAGCGTGATCTCGAGGCCGTCCTGGGCGATTTCGACGCCGGTGCGCAACACGCGCTGCGCCTCGGGCGAGCCCGCCACCAGGATGGGGTTGGTGCCGTTCATGTGGATGTAGAGGCTGCGCCCCGGCAGCTCCGCGAGGGAGGCCAGGCTGGAGTCCGGGCCCGTGATCGGGATGTGGCCCATGGCAGTGGCGCCGGGTGCCCCGGGGCGCATGACCTGCAACTCGTCCTCGCTGAAGAAGGTGCCGTCCACGAAGCGGCAGTCAGCGGCTTCGAGCTCCGCGAGGGTGGCGGCGTCCAGCGAGCCGAGCCCCGGTGCGAAGACCAGACGGCGGCCGCTGCGCGTGTCGGTGATGCGCAGGCCCACCGTGGTCTCGGCGGCGGGCTTCGCGAGGCCCTTCAGGAAGGGCGGGATCTTGGGTGTGACGGGGAACAGGCGCGCTTCCAATACGCCGTCCCGGTCAAGCGCGATGGGCTGGTCGAGGGGAACCGTCGCCCAGACCGGCTCCAGGAGCCGCCAGGCGGCGTTGTGCTCGAGCAGGCCATCCCGCACCCAGCGCGTCGAGAGGACCTGGTAGGAGAGGGCCTCGCGCAGCACCAGCAGCCCGATCGCGTGGTCGAGTTCGGCGCTGGTGAGCAGCACGCTGTCGATGGGTACGTCGCGGCTGCCGGCGCGCGGGTGGAGGGAGGGGAAGGCCAGCAACTGGTCGCGGATGTCCGGACTGGCGTTGAGGAGCGACCAGCGCTCGCCGTCGGCGGAGATCGCCAGGCTGGGCTGGCCGCGCAGCGGCACGTCGGGATCCTTTGCACGCGCACGCACGGCGATCGCTCCCCCGCAGTTCCACTGGGGCAAGCCGCCTCCCGCACACGAGCCCAGCACGCGGATCCTCATCCCGATCGCTCCCTTCGCTTCGTTCCCGCACCGCGCGTCACCCCCGGGACTGCGGTGATGGGGGATGGTAGCTTATGCGCCCGATGCCCAAGGAGCGTTTCGAGCGCGTCGCGCCGGTGGTGGACTTCCCGGCGGCCGAGGAGGGGGTGCGCGCCTATTGGCGCGAAGAGCGCATCTTCGAGCAGTCGCTGGCGCTGCGCCGGGGTGGGCCCCGCTTCGTCTTCTACGAGGGGCCGCCCACCGCCAACGGCATGCCCCACAACGGGCACGCGCTCACGCGCGTGATGAAAGACGTGATCCCGCGCTACAAGGCGATGCGTGGCTTCGACGTCCCGCGCCGCGCGGGTTGGGACACGCACGGACTCCCCGTGGAGATCGAGGTCGAGAAGGAGCTGCGCATCTCGGGCCGCCAGGCCATCGTCGACTACGGGGTCGAACCCTTCGTGCGCCGCTGCCTGGAGAGCGTCTTCCGCTACACCGAGGAGTGGCGATCCTTCACCGAGAAGCTGGCTTTCTGGATCGACCTCGACGATCCCTACGTGACCTACCACGAGTCCTACGTGGAGAGCGTGTGGTGGGCGCTCTCCCAGCTCTTCGAGCGGGACCTCCTCTACCGCGGTCACAAGGTGGTGTGGTGGTGGGCGCAGGGGGGCACCGTGCTCTCCGCCGCCGAGGTGGGGGAGGGCTACCGCAGCGTGGACGACCCCTCGGTCTACCTGCGTTTTCCGATGGTCGACGCGCCCGACACCTCGCTGCTGGTCTGGACCACCACTCCCTGGACGCTCTCCTCCAACAGCTTTGCGGCGGTGGGCGCCGAACTCGACTACGTGGTGGTTCGCGACGGTGAAGAGCGCCTGCTGGTGGCCGCAGCGCTGCGGGAGGTGCTGGCGGAAAAGGTCGGCCGCGAGCTGCCCGTGGAGCGCTCGCTGCGGGGTGAAGAGCTGGTGGGACAGCGTTACCGGCCGCCCTTCGACTGGTTCAGCGGGCCGCGGCCGGAGCTCGACTACTGGCGGGTCGTGGCCGCGGATTTCGTCGAGTTGGACGCGGGCACCGGCGTGGTGCACGTGGCGCCGGCCTTCGGAGAGGTGGATTTCGAGCTGCTGAAGCGCGAGCAGGCCGCCGGTGGCGAGTTGCCCCTGCTTTGCGCGGTGCGGCCCGACGGCTGTTTCGATCCGGAGATCGCGGACGCTGCCTACGCGGAGCGCTGGGTCAAGGAGGCGGACCGGGACCTGATCCGGGAACTCGCCGCCAAGGAATTGCTCTGGCACGCCGAACAGATCCGCCACGAATATCCCTTCTGCGCGCGATCGGAGAACGATCCGCTGATCCAGTATGCGCGGCCCGCCTGGTACATTCGCACCACCGCCCACGTGGAGCGGGCGCTCGCCGACAACGCGGCAATCCACTGGCTCCCGGAGCACATCCGCGACGGCCGCTTCGGCGACTTCCTGCGCAACAACGTCGACTGGGCGCTGTCCCGGGAGCGCTTCTGGGGCACGCCGCTCAACATCTGGATCAACGACGAGACCGGCGCCATGGAGGCGCCCGCTTCCGTGGCGGAGATCCTCGAGCGCAACCCGGCGGCCTTCGATGCCTTCGATGCCGCGCTGCAGAAGGATCCCGAACTCTCCCCGCACCTGCGTGTCCACAAGCCCTGGATCGACCAGGTGACCTGGACGAAATCCGGGGAGCCGGGGGTCTATCGGCGCGTGCCCGAGGTGATCGACGCCTGGTTCGACTCGGGGTCCATGCCCTTCGCGCAGTGGGGCCATCCCCACCGTGGCAGCGAGGACTTCGAGCAGAACTTCCCCGCCGACTTCATCTCGGAGGCCATCGACCAGACCCGGGGCTGGTTCAACTCCCTGCTCTGGATCTCCGCGCTGATCTTCCCCGAGCGCGAATTCCCCCACCCCTACCGCAGCTGCATGGTACTGGGGCACGTTGCGGACCGGGCGGGCAAGAAGGAATCGAAGAGCAAGGGCAACTACACGCCGCCGGAGATCATCCTGGACCGCGTGCGCCTGGAGTTCGCGGTGCTCGGGGTCTCGGAGGATCTGCCCGCGGGCGCGGCGCGCATTGCGCGGGAGGACTACGAGGGCTTGGACCTGCGCGGGGAGGCGGCCCGGGTGCGTGTCTTTCGGGACGACGCCCCGGAGGCGGGCTGCGAGTTGGAGCTGCGCCCCGCGAAGTTGCCCCGGCGCCTCATCGAACTGGCGGGGGAGGACGCCCGGCGCCTGGGCGTGGAGCCGGTTGCGAATGCCGAGATCCTGCCGCGCGAGGTGCCGGGCCTGGCTCCGAACGTCAAGGTCTGGGTGGCGGACGAGAGCGTGTCGGCGCCCGGTGCCGACGCCTTCCGCTGGTTCTTCTACGCCAGCAACCCCCCCTGGAACCCCACCCGCCACTCGCTGGCCGGTGTGCGCGCCCTGCAGCGCGAGCTGCCCCTCAAGCTGCGCAACGTCTACGCGTTCTTCACCCTCTACGCGAACATCGACGGCTTCGACCCTTCCGATGCGGCCTGCGGCGCGGGTCGTCGTCCCGTCGCGGAGCGGCCGCTGGTGGACCGCTGGATCCTCTCGGAACTCGCCCTCACCACGCGCCGCGTCACCGCGCACATGGACGCCTTCCGGATCTACGAGAGTACGCTCGTGCTCACGGATTTCGTGGACGCGCTCTCCAACTGGTGGGTGCGCCGCAATCGCGAGCGCTTTTGGGCGGCAGGGTTGGGGGACGACAAGCTCGACGCGCACTGGACGCTCTACGAGTGCCTGGTCACCGGCGCGCGCCTGCTGGCGCCCTTCCTGCCCCACGCCAGCGACGAGATGTGGCAGAACCTGGTGCGCCGACCCTTTCCGGAGCCCGCGCCTGGTTGCGAGGCCAGCGTCCACCTCGCGGACTTCCCGGAGCCGGACGTTGCGGTGGTGGACGAGGAGCTCTCGCGCCTGATGACCACGGTGCGGGAGATCGTCTCGCTGGGGCTGAATGTGCGCACGGCCAACAAGCTCCGGGTCCGCCAGCCCCTGGCCGCAGCGGAGGTGGTATTGGCCGACGCCGCAATGGAGGCGGCGCTGAACCCCCACCTGGACTTGATGCGAGACGAACTCAACGTGCACGCGATCCGCTTCGTCGCCGCCGCAGACGATTTGGTGAGCTACCACGTGAAGCCCAACTTTCGGGCGTTGGGGCCGCGGGTGGGCGCCCGCATGCCGCTGCTCAAGAAGGCCCTCGCGGAGACGGAGGGAGCCTCGCTGCTGCGTGCCCTCGAGTCGGAGGGAAGCGTGTCCGTGGAACTCGAAGGGGAGTCCCTGGAACTCGGGCCCGAGGAGATCGCGGTCAGCCTCGAGGCTCGCCCTGGTTTCGCGGCGGCTGCCGGCGACGCCGGCGTGGTGGTGCTCCACACCGAACTCACCCCCGAGTTGCTCGACGAGGGGCTCTTCCGCGAGGTGCTGAACCGCGTGCAGGGCTTCCGCAAGCAACTCGACCTCGAGTACACCGGGCGCATCCGCCTCACCCTGCAGGGCGAGGAGCGCCTGTTGTCTGCGGTTCGCCCGCGCGTCGACGAACTTGCGCGCGAGACCCTGGCCGTGGAGGTGGGGCTGGGAGAGGCTCCGCGCGAGGGCGCGCAGGTCAGCGAGACCCGCGTGGAAGGCGAGGTCCTCAAGCTGGGGCTCTCGATGGCGCCCGACGAGACCTAGACGCGCGGGGGTGACGGGTGGCGGCGGGCCGTTCAGGGCGCCGGAGTCGTCACGAAGGCCGCGAGCCACCACAGGCCCAGGGGAATCGCGCAGGCGATCGT
>JABSQX010000184.1 GCA_013215615.1 Myxococcales bacterium
TCGACCCGGGCCGCCGAAGGCGGGGGGCAGGAACTGCTCGAAGGGGTGGCCGCGGACCACGGTGCGCTCGGTGCTGATGTTCACGACCCCGGGCGACACGCGCTCTGCGAGGTCCGCGAAGGTCGCGGGCACTCCCTTGGGGACGATCGGCGCCGCGTCGGACTCCTCGGACCAGAAGGGTTCCGGCTGCTCGCTCTTTTCGCCGCCGCCGAAGAAGTCGATGGCCTGGGCCGCGTTCTCACCCAGCCGGATCTCTACGTCGAGGCTGGCCAGGGCAATGACGCCCAGTGCCAGGAAAAGCCACAGGGGTCGCGAATTCGTCCGTCTGCTCATGGGAATCCTCCAGCGGTTGGCGGGCCCTTTCGCGGGGCTCCTGCGTCTCGGGATGGCCCGGGGATCTGGGATGCTTGGAAACCGCGGGGAGGAGAAGGGTTCCCCGCTGACCGGGTGAGAAATGCGTACGTCTCTGCGGGGGTGGGGTTCCGGGGACCCGCTCAGCGCAGCGGCAGGGCGAGATGGTATCGACCCGCGCCGCGCTGGACCAAGATCATGGCCTGCGCGCGGCCCCGGAGCCCCAGCGTCGCGCGTCGCAGCGCGTCGTGGTCGCTCAGCGCGCGCTCGTCGAGCGCCAGCAACAGGTCACCGCCCGTGAGTCCAACGCGCGCCGCGCCGCTGCCCCGCCGCACGGACTGGATCCGGAAGCCGCCGCCGTTCTGCGCCTCGACCTGCAGACCCGTCAGCTCGGCGAGCAGGGCATCGATGGCGTGAGAGGGCACCTCTTCGGCACGCACGCGCGCGGTCTTGCGTTCGCCAGCACGCTCGAGCGTGAGTTCCACCTCCTGGTCGCTGGTGACGCTTTCGAGGCGCTCGAAGAAGGTCTGCGCGGAGTCGAGGGCCTGCCCGTCGAGATGGGTCACGACGTCCATGCGCCGGAGCTGTGCGCGGCTGCCGGGGCTCTCGGGCCTCACCCGGTTGATGAGCGCCCCGCGCGTCTGCTCTGGAAGCCCCAGCGCCTCGATGAGGGAAGGGGAGAGGTCCTGGAAGTCCAGCCCCAGCCAGACCGGGGAGACCTCGCCGTGCTCGATCAACTCGCGCATGATGCGTTTGGCGGTGTCGATGGGGATCGCGAAACCGATGCCCTGGGACTGGGCGGGGTGGTAGACGGCGGTGTTGACGCCCACCAGGCGGCCGTGCGCGTTGAGCAGGGGCCCTCCAGAATTCCCCGGGTTGATGGAGGCATCGGTCTGCAGGAAGCCGTGGTAGGTGTGGGTTTCGTTGCGGAGCGAGCGGTTAATGGCCGAGAGCACCCCGGTGGTCACCGAGTGCGAGAGCCCGAAGGGATTCCCGATGGCGATCAGCGGCTCGCCCACCATCAGATCCCGCGAGGTGCCCGGCGCGAGCCAGGGCAGGGTCTCCTCGGTCTTTACCACCAGCACCGCGATGTCGTTCTTGGCATCCGCGCCCACCACCTCGGCATCGAACTCGCGTCCATCCGAGAGGCTCACGCGGATGCGAGCGGCTCGTTCCACCACGTGGGCGTTGGTGAGCACGTGGCGATCGCGGTCGACGAGCACCCCGGAGCCCAGCTCCTGGGCGGTGCGTGGCAGGCGGGGCTCGAAGAAGTTCCGAAAGAACTGATCCAAGAGGGGGTTCCCGGAGCCGTAGGAACGCTCGATTAGCTGCTCGCTGGTGATGCTCACCACCGCGGGACCCGCCTTGTCGACCACGTCGACAGTGGTGGTGCGCCGCAAGAAGGGATCGTCGGCGCGGGCCGGTGCCCACGTAGCACCGACCAACAGCAAGGCCACGGTTGCGAGGCGGATCATCAAGGTTTCCGATTTGGGGGGGTGCCCCGGGATTCACTCCGTGGCCCCGGAGCCGGCTCGGCGCTGGCCCCCTCGGAGTGTTCGGTGCCGGGTTTGAGGAGCAGGAACAGGGTCTCGCCACCCCGCTGTGCGACCACCAGGAAGCGCTCGAGGGTCTCCGCTTCTTCCAGGGCTTCCCGGAAATCGTCGAGACTCTCCACCACGTGGTCGTCGATGCGGCTGATCACGTCGCCGATGCGGAGTCCGGCCTCGCGAGCCGGCGAGCCGGGCGCCACGAAGGACACGAAGGCGCCGCTCGTCGAATCCAGGCGGTGGTCACGCGCGATGTATTCGTTGATCTCCTGGACGTGGAAGCCTAGTTCGGTCTCGACCTCGTCGGGGTCGACCCTGGGCTGTGGGGCGATGACGACCGTTACCTCGCGGGTCGCGCCCTCCCGCCATACCGCAAGGGCGATCTCGCGCCCGGGCGCCAGGGCGGCCACGCTGCGCTGGAAGGCGCCGAGATCCTCGTCCTTCTCGGCCTCGATGCCGATGCCGTCGAGGCGGATCAGAATATCCCCGATCTGCAGCCCGGCGCGCTCGGCGGGCGAGTCCGCGACCACGCTATTGAGCATGACGCCGGCGAGATCCGGCGCGCCGAGATAGTCGGCGAGTTCCCGGTCCAGGGGTTGCATGCTGACTCCCAGAAAACCGCGCTCGATTCCACCGGCCCGTATCTGCATCATCACGTCCAGCGCCGTCTCGATGGGGATCGTGAAGCCGATGCCGCGACCCCGCGCGCGGGAGTTGATTCCGACCACGCGCCCCTCGAGATCCACCAGGGGGCCGCCCGATGAGCCGCGGTCGATCATGGCGTCGGTCTGGATGAAATCGTTGAGCAGCTTGGGGATTTCGAGATTGCGACCCTTGGCGGAGACGATTCCGAAGGAGACCGTTCCCTCGAGCCCATAGGGGTTGCCAACCGCCAGCACCCATTGTCCCACCCGCAGATCCTCCGCGCTGCCCAGTGGAGCAGCGGGAAGCGGGACGTCGGATTCGATCTGCAGCAGCGCGATGTCGGTCTGGCGATCGCTACCGATCACGCGCGCTGAAAATTTCTTCTTGATGCCTGGCACGTTCACTTCCACCTTCAGCGCCCGGTCGACCACGTGCTCGTTGGTGAGGATCGCGCCGCTGGCTTCGACCAACACGCCCGAGCCTCGGACCTTCCTGCGCTGGTCGTTGACCTTGACGATGGCCTCGATGTGCACCACCGAGGGGGTGATCTTCGCGGCGATCTCGATGATGCGTTCCTCGAGGTCGCCGATGCTGGAGCGCGCCAGTGCCGGATCCGCCACGGTCGAGAGCAGGGCACAGAGTGCGCCGGCAACCCGCAGCTTCCATCGCGCCCCGCTGAACTCAGGCATCCAGGGCCTCGCGGATCTCCCGGGCGGCGCGGCCGGGCTCGCGGGCCGTTAGGATCGCCCCCGTCACCGCCACACCGGCGGCTCCCGCCTGTCGCAGAACGGCGGCGTTGCTGGCGTCGACGCCCCCCTGGGCGAGCACGGGCAGGCCGCGTTGCGACGCATCGCGGAGCGCCGATAGACCCAGGGGAGGGCGGCTCGCGGGTTTCGAGCGGGGAGTGAAGATCGGCGCGAGATGCACGTAGGAGAGGCCCGTGGCCGCGTCGATCTCCCGCGCCGCGTGGGTGGAGGCGCCGATCAGCGCCCGCTCGCCGAGCAGCCGCCGGGCCGTCACGGGGTCCACCGCGTCGAAACCCAGGTGCACGCCGTCGGCTCCGCTGCAGAGGGCGAGGTCGATACGACGGTTGACCAGCAGGCACGCATGTCCCCCCCGGCGCGCGGCGCCCCGCCGGGTGGCGGCACCCAGCGCGTCACAGAGTTCCAGCAGCGCGTGATCGCCGAGTTCCCGCTCCCGCACCTGCACCCAGTCGACGCCAGCGCTGACCGCGGCCTCGACGTTCTCCGCCAAGCGCGCTCCCGCGACCGAGCGGTCGACGACGAGGCTCAGGATGGCGGTTCGGCGCGCAGTCAGAAGGCGGCAATCCCGTCCAAGGGGCTCGACGCGGAGGCATAGAGACGACGGGGCATCCGCCCGGACTCGTAGGCGAGGCGCCCCGCCTCAACGCCCAACTTCATCGCACGAGCCATGCGTCGCGGATCCTTGGCGCCGGCGATGCCGGTGTTCATGAGCACCGCGGTCGCCCCCAGTTCCATCGCAATGGCCGCATCGCTGGCGGTTCCAACGCCGGCATCCACGATCACCGGCACCTCCACGGTCTCGAGGATGATGCGCAGGTTGGTGGGGTTGCGGATGCCCAGGCCCGAGCCGATGGGAGCCGCCAGGGGCATCACCGCCGCGCAGCCCATGGCTGCCAGACGCTGACACGCGACCGGGTCATCACTCACGTAGGGGAGCACCGTGAACCCCTCGTCCACCAGCACCCGGGCTGCCTCGAGGGTGGCGGGCACGTCGGGAAAGAGCGTGCGCTCGTCGCCGATCACCTCGAGCTTCACGAGGTCCGTGCCGAGCAGTTCTCGACCCATGCGCGCGGTGGTCAGCGCGTCCTCGAGGTTGAAGCAGCCCGCGGTGTTGGGGAGGATCGCGAAGCGGTCCGGGGAGATGAAGTCGAGCAGTCCCTCGCCCTTGGGGGCGTCGAGCGCCGTGCGGCGCAGGGCCACGGTCACCATCTCGGCACCGCTTTCCTCGGCGCAGACGAGGTTCTGCTCGAAGCTCTCGTACTTCCCGCTGCCAATGATGAGTCTCGACCGGAAAGTATGTGCGCCCAGCGCGTAGGTTTCTTCGGACATCAGCAACCCCCTCCGACGGCTTCTAGGATCTCCACGCGGTCGCCTTCGACCAGGCACTTCTCGGGAAACACCGAGCGCGGGACCACGTCGCGGTTCACCGCAATCGCGACGCGGCTCCGGTCCAGTTCCAGCAGGCCCAGCAGTTCCTGGAGCGTGCAGGGATCCGGCACGTTGCGCGCGCCGCCGTTCACCGTCAGCGCCAGTTGCCGGCTGTGCTCAGGGGCTTCGCCCACCACTCCTCCGCGTGCCCGCGCAGGCTACCCGAGCGCTCACCCCCTGGCAAACCCCATACGCGCCAATGACCATTGATTTCGATACCTTAGACCCAGCGGAGGGGCGGTGGGGGCAACCCGGGCGGTGATCGACGAGGCGGCGCTGGCGGAGAACTTCCGCCACGCGCGCAGTCGCAGCGGCGATTGCGAGGTGATGGCCGTGATCAAGGCCGACGCCTACGGGCATGGCGCAGTGGACATCGCGGCGGCCCTGCAGGCGGCGGGATGCTCGCGCTTTGCGGTGGGGACCCTCGAGGAGGGCTTGGCGCTGCGCGAGGCCGGGCTCACGGCGCCGGTCCTGCTGCTCGGGGGTGTGGACGATGAGGCGGGTGCCCGCGAGGCGACGGCTCGCTCGCTCACGCCGGTGCTCCACGACGCGCGCCCCCTGACCTGGCTTGGCGCCGCGGCGGGCTCTGCGGGAGCCCGTGTACAGATCGAGGTGGACAGCGGAATGCACCGGATGGGGGTGCCCGCCGGGCAGGCGGTGGCGCTCATGCAGGCGGTGAAGGACAGCGGCGGGCTGCAACTGGAGGGCATCTATACCCACCTGGCCCGTGCCGACGAAAGCGACCTGGCACCCTCCATCGAGCAGTTGGACTCGTTCCGAGCGGTGCTCGACGAGGCGCGGCGCCACGGTCTCGTGCCGCCCCTCGTGCACTTCGCGAATTCCGCCGGGTTGCTGGCGGGTGCGCGGCTGCGGGATCGGGTCCCTGAGGCCAACTTGGTGCGACCGGGCCTGATGCTCTACGGCGTATCTCCGGCGCCCCACCTGGACGCGAAGCTGTCGCCGGTGATGACGTTGCGCACGCGGGTCGCCCAGGTTCGCGGCGTCGCCCGGGGCGGCGGGGTGGGGTATGGGGCGACCTTCCGGGCGCCCCGCGACACCCGCGTGGCGACGCTTTCCCTGGGTTACGAGGACGGGGTTCCCATTTCCGCATCGAATCGCGGCTCGGTGTGCATCCGGGGGCAGCGTTTTCCGATCGCGGGGCGTGTGTCCATGGACTATCTGGGCGTCGACGTGGGCGACGCGCCGGTAGAGCCCGGGGACGAGGTGGTGGTGTTCGGTGGCAGTGGAGACATGTACCTGCCGGTGGAAGAAGCCGCGGAGGCGGCGGGCACCATCGCCTACGAACTGCTGGTGGGCGTGGGCTTGCGGGTGTCGCGGGAGTTCCTCGCAGCGTCCGCACAGGGCTCCCGCGATTGACGCCGACCGCGCCCTCTGCGACCCTCGCTGCGTCTGCGAACTCGCCCGCGCCGCAGTTCCGCTTCGAGCCAGGAGTCGCTGATGCCCCCCCAGTCCTCGACGCGTCCCGTCAGGCGCGCGTTGCTCTCCGTCTCCGACAAGACGGGCCTCGTGGATTTCGCGCGCGCCTTGGCGGATCTCGAGGTCGAACTCGTGGCCTCGGGGGGCACGGCTCGCGCACTGCGTGAGGCGGGACTCGCGGTCGTCGACGTCGCCGAACTCACCGGGAGTCCTGAGATGTTGGGCGGACGCGTGAAGACCCTGCATCCCCGGGTGCACGGGGGCATCTTGGCACGCCGCGATCACGAAGGGGACCAGGCGGACCTCGCCGAGCAGGGCCTCTCCACCATCGACCTCGTAGCGGTGAACCTCTATCCCTTCGAGGCCACCGTGGCCCGTCCGGAGGTCTCGCTCGCCGAAGCCATCGAAAAGATCGACATCGGCGGTCCCTCGATGATCCGCTCCGCGGCCAAGAACCACGCCTACGTGGCCGTGGTGGTCGATCCCGCCGCCTACCCGGCAGTGATCGACGAACTCCGGGAGGCGGGGGGGCTCAGCGACGCCACGCGACAGCGTTTGGCGCGCACGGCCTTCGAGCGTACGGCCCGTTACGACGCCGCCATCCACACCTACCTCGTGGGCGCAGAGCAGACGCAAGGGCGCTTTCCGGATCGCATGTCGCTGGAGCTCGGGCGCGCTGCCACGCTGCGCTACGGCGAGAACCCCCACCAGCAGGCGGCGCTCTATGGAAGCTTCCTTGAGATCGTGGAGCCCTTGCACGGCAAGGAACTCTCCTACAACAACTTGATCGACGTGCAGGCCGCGCTGGCGTTGATCGGCGAGTTCGCGGACTTCCCGCAGGCCGCCGTGGCAATCCTCAAGCACAACACGCCCTGCGGTGCCGGGTTGGGGGAAACGCCCGCCGAGGCCTACGCGCGCGCTTTCGAGACGGACCCGGAGTCTCCCTTCGGCGGAATCATCGTGTCGAGTCGCCCCTTCGACCGCGCGCTCGCCGAGGCGGTGGACGAGATCTTCACCGAGGTGTTGATCGCGCCGGACTTCGACGAGGAGGCATTGGCGCTGCTCGAGAAGAAGAAGAACCGGCGGCTGCTGCGCTTCCACCCGGATCGGATCCCGCACCAGGAGTTCGACCTCCGCCACGTCTACGGCGGCGTACTGGTCCAGGAGCCGGATGCCA
>JABSQX010000185.1 GCA_013215615.1 Myxococcales bacterium
TCCAGCAACCAAAGAGGGCCGTCACGATCTCCGGGCCGTTGGGGAGGCAGACCGCCACGCGATCCCCGGCGCCCACGCCCAGGCCGGCCAGTGCCCCGGCCGCCCGGCTCGCGAGGGCGTCGAGTTCCGCGAAGCTGAGGCGCGCGTTGCGGCTCACCAGGGCGGTGCGCTCGGGTGCGAGGGCGACCGCCCGGGCGAGCTGCCGCGCGAGGGAGAGGGGCTGCGTGAAGTCGATGGGGGGCAGCTCAAGTTCTGCCGGTGCCATCATCTGCGCGGCGTGCGTTCGGCTTTGTGGGCGTGGTGGGGAGAGGCGCTGTTCACATGCTGCCGAAGAGCGCGCCGGTGACGTTCAGGACTTCGCCGGAGACGAAGGCCGCGCGCTCGGAAGCGAGGAAGGCGATGGCTTCCGCGATGTCCTGGGTGTTTGCGTTGCGGCGCATGGGGGTCTTCTCCGACTCCTCCTGGGCCCTGTCGGGACGCGAGTCCGCGAAGCGGGTGCCCTCCACGTAGCCCATGATCACCTCGTTGCAGCGGATGTTGTCCGGGCCCCCCGCGCGCGCGATGCCGTACATGAGTGCGCGGACGGCGGCCTTGGACATCCCGTAGGGGGGCTCCCTCTCGGTCGCGCCGAGATCCGGGGCGATCGAGCCCACCATCACGATGGAGCCTCCGCCGGCCCGCTTCATCTGCTGGGCGACCCCCTGGCACGAGTACCAGCAGTTGTTGATGTTCGCGTGGGCGATGCGATCGAAGAGTTCCGGGTCGTGGTCGAAGACCGGCTGCTGGAGATTCAGCGCCGCGTTCCAGACGTAGATCCGGATCGCACCCAGGGAGGCCTCCACTTCCTTGAAGACGCTGTCGAAGTTTTCGCGGTGCTCGATGTCGAGCAGGTGCGAGACCGGTGCGATGGGGGGACCCGCGGCCGCCACCCATTCGGTGGCCTCTTCGAGGCGCCCCGCGTGCTTGTCGGTGAGCACCACCGTGGCGCCTCGCAGGGCGAGGAGCTTCGCGGTGGTCCTGCCGATACCCGCCCCGGCCCCCGTGATCAGGGCCACCCGACCGTCGAATTCGTCTGCGGACAATTTCTTCTCCTCTGGTTTCGGGATCAGGAGAGCCCGAGCAACCGGCTCGTGTTTTCCCGCATGATGCGTCGTGTGCTGTCTGCGTCGAAGCCCTCGAGAGCTTCCACGAAGTCGACGGGTTCGGCGACCCCCTCCGAGTGCGGGTAGTCGGAGCCGAAGAGCACGTGCTCCGCGCCGATCGCCTCGACGAGCGGTGCCATGGGGTCCTCGTGGTAGGGGGAGACGTAGACGTGCTGCTTGAAGACCTCGCTGGGCTTGCCGGACACGTAGCCTCCGAGCCAGGGGCCGTTGCGTCCCATGCCCTTCATCTTGTTCATCGCGGCCAGCAGGTAGGTGACCCAGAGCGAGCCGTGCTCGACGCTATGCACCCGGACCTTGGGGAAACGCCCGAAGAGGTTGTGGAAGATCAGCGCGGCCAGGGTTTGCATGATCGCCGTGTCGCCGTAGAAGCAGGTCCACTGGAAGGCGGATTGCTGGTGGGCGGGCGGATCCGCGGACTCCCCCCAATGGGTGGCGTACATCCGGTTGAATCCCGTGACTCCGATGTGGAAGGCCACCAGGATCTCTGCCTCGTTGATGCGTGCCCAGAAGGGGTCGAAGTGCGGGTCGGCGGGGGAGCGCCCGGCGTGGGGCCCGCACTGGAGGTGCACGGCCCGGGCGCCCCGGGACAGCGCGAATTCCAGCTCCTCCACGGCGCGGTCGATGTCCGCCAGGTTCATCAGCGGCGCTGCGAAGATCCGGCCTTCCCGATCGTACCCCCAGTCATCGTCCAGCCAGCGGTTGAAGGCGTGGAGGTTGGCGTAGAGGATGTCGGGATCCTCGCGCATCAGGTGCTCGAAGCAGACGCCCCGGGAGGGGAAGAGCAGCGCCGCCTCCACGCCCTGCTCGTCCATCCGGGCCAGGCGCGCGTCGCTCTGCTGCCAGGCCGGGTCCACGGGCACCGCGAAGCCGTCCTCCTTCTCGAAGCGCCCGGTGGCCTTGAGGGCCTTGAACTGCTCGCGCAGCCCGCCGGGGCGCGCGGCCCGGTCGAAGTCGTTGTGGTGGGTGAGGAAGTTGAGGGGCTCGTCGCCGAACATGATCTGATCGAAACCGTCGTCCGTGCGGCGCACGCGGATGGCGCGATCGCGGTACGCGGGCTCGATGTAGCGGGTGATGAAATCCCGCGGTTCGTAGTAGTGGGAGTCGGCGTCGATGAGCCCGTAGCCCAGGGAACGCCTTTCGCCCGTCATGTCGCGCTGTCTCCGACGACCCCCCGGTCCCCATGCACTGTACCACCGGCCGCGATCGGGGCGCCATCGCGGCTCGATCGGTCAGGAGCGTTCCGACTCTTGCGGCGGGGAGCGTTGGGCGGCATTCCTGGGCCTAGAAGCTCCAGCGGAACTTGAAGAGGATGCGGTCGTTGCGCCCCCAGTCGGAAAGGGGTGGCAGATCCCCCTTCCAGTAGCTGAGCAGGCCCACGCCCGCCTGCAGGGCATCCGCCAGGTCGTAGTCGACGTCGATGCGCGCGACCGCGCCATCCCGGGCGTCCCAGCCCTGGAGGAAGCCCACCCCCGTCACGTGCAGGCGGTCGTTCCAGAAGTTTCGACTCACGCGCAGGGCGATCTCCTGCGTATTGCGGCGCGTGAAATTCGGGGCCTGCAGGAGCGCCGAGTCGTAGCTGAGCAGGTGACGGTTCAAGACCTCGAGCACGATGGTGGTGTCGCTGAACCCGTAGTACTCGACACCCGCGAAGGCGTCGAAGCGGTTGCGCTTCGGGCCCTGGGAGAAGCCGAGGCCGTTCACGTAGCCGAACTCGTACTTGAAGAGCCAGCTGCCCGTGGTGAAGTTGCCTCCCACGCCCAGCATGTAGAGGCGGTCGTGCACCAGGTCGGGGTTCCCGGGCTGGAAGCGGGGTTGGTCGTCCCAGTACCAGGCGCCGTGGAAGGAGATGTCCCAGCCACTGAAGATGCCGGTAAGTGCCCCGGCGGCCTCCCAGTCCTGGAAGTCCTTGGGCTCCTCCTGGCCGATGGGCTGACTGCCCGGGTAGAAGTCGCTGCCCACGACGGGATTCTTGTCGAAACGCATCTCGGGAATGCCCATCAGCGAGAGCGACCAGTCGCCCAGGTAGCCGTCGACGCGCACCATGGTGACGGGCAGGCGCAGGTCCTCGAGATCCGCGCGGCCGGGCTCGCGGTTGTCGAGGGGGTTCAGGACGTCGAGGACCCGCAGCGTCTCGGAGCGCCCCCAGATCACCACCTGCCGGCCCAGCTTGATGTCGAGGTTTGGATGGGGGGAGCCTCGGATCCAGGCCTCGCCGACCTCCGCGTCGCGCTGGTAGTCGTCGAGCACCTCGTGGGTGTAGTGCCGCTTGCCCTCTATCGCGTAGGCGAGGTCGTAGAACCCCCAGCCTTCGAGCCGGAGTTCCCAATCCTCCGCCAGGCGCGCGTCGAATTGCAGGTTCAGGCGGTTGCGCAGGCGCTGCAGGCCCGTGTAGTTGGTGCCGGTGTCCGAGCGGTGGTGGAGGTAGTTGATGGAGCCCGACAGTTCGTAGCTGCCGGAGAAATCCCAGCCGCGTTCGCCGATGGCCTCGGCGGCCTCCAGGTCCACCGCGAACTCCGGGTCCTCGTCCTCGAAAGCGCCGAGGACGTCGTCGAGATCATCGGCCTCCTCGCCGCCGGCCGCGGCGGAAACCCCGAGGCCCAGCAACACCACCAGTCCCAGCGCGGCCCCGCGCATGCACAGCGCTGTCCCCACGAGCTGCTCAGGGGCCTTTCTCGAGTTGCCGCACGCTGAAGAAATCGTCGTCGATGTCCTGGTTGAAGCGGACGTTCTCCGCGTATAGCACCGTCTTGTGGAGCGTCTTCTTGCCCTTCTTGGTCTTCATCTCCATCTCGGTGGCGACCCAGATCCCGTCGATCTCCTCCACCTTCTTGGCGTCGAAATACTTGAGGCGCTTGCCCTTCTTCACCCAATAGACCGCGCGCACCACGACGAAGTTGTCCTTGCGGACGAAGACCACGGACTTCGTGTAGCCCGTCTGGTCCTTCTCGCGCTCCGTGATGGGGAGGGCTTCGATCTGCCAGACGGGATGCCCGTCCACCTCGGTTTCTTTCATCAAGGTGTACTGGTAGTCGTCCAGCGGTCGTTCGGTCATGTCCGCGTAGCTGAAGTCCGAGCCCATGAAGCTGCCGCTCTTGTCCGAGGAGGCGATGCGCTTGCTGCGGTTCAGGGCCGGGAGGTAGAGCCACTGGTCGTCGTCGTGCTCCTCGTCCTTGTAGTCGTAGGTGAGAAAGCCCGTGTCCTCGACGTCCGGGGGCGAGAGGAAGAACATCAGTGAGTACTCGTCCTCCCCCTCGTCACGCCCGAAGGTGCGCAGCTCGCGGACCCGTTGGTTGCCGCGCTTGTCGATCAGGATCATCTTGAGATCCTGGGTCGAGTAGTCGCCGTCGTCGCGCGCGTCGACGCGCTCCATGATTTCCCGCGCACCGAGTTCCTCGGCCGCCGTGGCCCCCGCAGGCGCGAGGAGCAGTGAGCCGGCGATCCAGCCGGAGATCTGGAGCCTCTGGAACATGCTTCCTCCTAGGCGGCTTCGCTCAGCGATTGCCCACCCTCTCCCGCGCCCTCCGGGCCGAAGGGCTTGAAGCTGAGGACCAGCGCGGGCATTAGCAGGAAGTCCGCGACGAGCGCGCTCACGATGGTACTGGCGAGCAGCACGCCGTACATGGCCTGGCTGTGGAGGGAGGAGAGCAGGAAGACCAGGAAACCCAGTACCAGCGCGACGGATGTGATCAGCAGGGCGCGTCCCACGTCCTGAAGTGCAGCCTGCAGGGCGACCTCGTAGTTGCGGTGGATCTGGAACTCGTGGCGGTAGCGCGACATCAGGTGGACGGTGTCGTCCACCGCGATGCCGATGGCCACCGCCGCGATGCTGACCTTGCTGTAGTCGAGGGGGATCCCGAAGTAGCCCATGAAGCCCAGCGCCAGGGCCACCGGGGTGAGGTTCGGGACCATGGAGATCATGCCCGTCCTGAAGGAGCGGAAAATACAGATCATCATCAATGCGATGACACCGAAAGCGAGCAGGAAGCCCCGGACCTGGCTGGTAACGATGTAGTCCATCAGCTTGAGCCAGAGGGCGCCGATGCCCGTGAGACTCATCTCGGCGTGCTGGAGGGGTTGCTTGGCGAGCGCCGCATCGACCCGCTCGACCAGGTTCGCGGTGACGCTGGTAGGCCCGAGTGCGATGCGGGCCTCCACGCTGGCGCGTCGGTAGTCCGAGGAGACGTACTCCTCGGCATCCTCGCCTCCGGAACTCTCGTAGAGGATCAAGTACTGGGCAACGAGCTCGCGGCTCTCGGGGAGCTTGTGCCAGGCCGGGTCTCCATCGTGGAAGGCCTGGTTGAGATCCTTCAGGATATCCACCAGCGAGTAGGTCTTGCGGATCGCGTCGCCCTGTTCGTCGAGGAGGCTCTGGACCCTCTCCATCTCGCGCAGCACCGCGGGTTCCTTGATGCCGTCCTCGACCCCCGCGTCGAAGAGGTAGATGACGTTGGTGGTGCCCCCCATCACCTCGTCCACGCGCACGGTGGTGAGCTTGATGGGCTCCGAGTCCGCGAAGTCGTCGAGCCAGTTCGAATCCACCTGGAGCCGGCTGATCCCCAATACCGAGAGCAGGAAGATGACCGCGAAGCCCGCCAGGATGGCGCGCCGGTGGCGCACGTCGAAGGCCGCTACGGCGAGCAGGAAGGCGCGTGCCCGATCGCCTCCCTTGCTGCTCGCCTCCAGTTCCCGTTTCGAGGTGGTGCGCGGGCTGCGACGCCCGAAGGAGAGCAGGGCCATCAGCAGCGTCAGCGACATCACGAAAGCCGCCAGCACTCCGAAGGCTCCGATGGCGCCGCTCTGGGCGATGCTCTTGATGGGCACGAAGCTCATCGCCCCGAAGCCCGCGGCCGTGGTGAGGCTGGTGAGCAGGCAGGGGGTGCCCACCAGGTAGAGGGTGTCGACCAGGGCCTGGCGGCGGTCCCGCAAGGCCGCGAAGCGCCCCCGGAACTCCGAGAGGATGTGCACCGAGTGGGCGACCCCGATGGCGGTGACCAGCGTGGGCAGGCTCGAGAAGCCGATCGTGAGCTTCCAGCCGACGGCGGCGACCAGGGCGACGCAGAGGATCACGCAGAGTTGCACGACGACCAGGGGTGCGAGTGTGCCCACGATCGACCGGAAGCAGGCGAGCAACACGAGGCCAATCAGCGCCGAGGTGATCCAGCTGAGGATTCCGCTCTCGTTGGCGATCACGCGGTTGTAGTAGGCGTTCAGCGGGACGTCGCCCGAGTGGTAGAAGTCGATGCCCGCGTACTCGGGCCGCGCCAGGATCGCCTCGATGGCGGCGGCAGTGGCCTGGGGGTAGAGGTTTTCAAGGGCGTCCCCCAGCGCGGGGTCGACGCGGATCTCTTCGGGGGGGTCGTTGCTGGAGCGATCCATCTTGATGATGAGGGCTGCGTGTTTGCGGTCGTCGCTGACGAGGCCCCCTACCAACATCGGTTTCGCGAGGTAGCGGTCGCGCAGGGTCAGCAGCGCCTGCTGGCTCTCCGGAAAATCGTCTTTCAGTTCGGAGATTTCGATTCCGTCGGGGACGCCTTCCACGAGCTCGGCGTTGACGACGCTCTTGACGTCGTAGATGAAGGGCACTTCGTCTTCGAGAGCGCTGGTGAGATGCGCGATCTTGTGCATCACCTCGAGGTTCCAGGCTCCGTGCGGGGAGTCGGGCGCGTCGTAGAGGATGTAGGAGATTTCGTCCGAGCCGAAGTCCTCGCGGTACTGCTCGTAGGCGAGGTAGGTGGGATCGTTGACGTCGAAGTAGGCCTCGTAGCTGTTGTCGACGCGTGCCCCCGCCGCCAGCTGCAGGCCCCCTGCGGCGATCGCGATGCAGAAGAGCAGCACGAAGATGCGGTGGTCGAACGACCAGCC
>JABSQX010000186.1 GCA_013215615.1 Myxococcales bacterium
ATGGGGGGCGACGATCAGTAGGGGCGGTCACCCAGCAGCGTGGTGCGGTGCATCATGCGCCGCACGTCGTAGTCGGGCACCGCGTAGTGTTGGGAGCCGCGGTTGTCCCAGAAGGCGATGGAGTCCTTCTCCCACTGGAAGCGGCATTGGAAGGCAGGCGAGCGCACCTGGTCGCAGAGCAGCGGTAGCAGCCACTCGTTCTCCCGTTCGCTGAGACCCTCGATGTGGGTGGTGGCGTTGCGGTTCACGTAGAGGGCCTTGCGGCCGGAGACCGGATGCGTTCGCACCACCGGGTGGGTGGTGGGGGGCCACTGGGCCCGGGCCTCAGCGAGGGAGAGCTTCGAATCCCCGTAGGCCTCGGCGCGGACCAGCGGCACCGCGATGTCGTGCACCGCGCGCAGGCCGCCGATCATCTCTTGAATCTCGGGGGAGAGGGCCTCATAGGCGGCAAACATGTTCCCGAAGTAGGTGTCGCCCCCCACGGGCGGGAGTTCGACGGCGCGCAGCACGGAGCCCAGGGGTGGCTCCTCGAGGTAGGTGGTGTCGGCGTGCCAGATGTCCGTGCCCTCGCCGACCGGGCGCACCTGGTCGAGGACGATGATCTCCGGGTAGTCGGGGTGGATGGGGCCAAAGGGATGCACGAGCAGTTCGCCGAAACGCGCGCTGAAGGCGATCTGCTGCTCGGGGGTGATGGCCTGGTCGCGGAAGAAGAGCACCAGGTGCTCGAGGAGCGCGGCCTCCAGCTGCTCGACCTGCTCCTGGGAGAGTTCTTCACGGAGGTCCAGGCCGCTCACCTCGGCACCGATGTTGGCGGTGAGGGGATCGACGCGCAGCTTCGAATCAGCCACGGCGCCCGGTCGCTTCCGCCGCTGCGGGAAGCTCCTCGAGTTCGAGCATTCGCATGGCGTTGCCGCGCAGGATCTTGTGCAGTTCCTCGTCACTGAGTTCGTCCGCGAAGCCCTCCACGAGTTGCAGGGTGTCGGGCCAGTGGGAGTCCTGGTGGGGGAAGTCGGTCTCGAAGGTGATCTGGTCGATGCCAATGGCGTGGCGCGAGGCGAGTCCGTGCGGATCGTCGAAGAAGCAGCCGAAGATGCGGCCGGGCACGTAGTGGCTGGGGGGATGCGGCAGGCTGTTGCCCAGGTCCGACCAGCCCCGGCTGCGCTCCCAGACCGCGTCGGCGCGCTCGATCACGAAGGGCATCCAGCCGATCTGTCCCTCCGCGAAGCTGAGCTTGAGGTTGGGGAAGCGCTCGAGGAGTCCCGAGAAGAGCCAGTCGGTGAGCGCGATCACCGAGGTGCTGAAGGTGAGTGTCGCCACCACTGCCGCGGGGGCGTCTTCGGAGGAAGTGCGCCAGCGCGCGCCGCCGCCGATGTGCATGCACAGCGTGGTGCCGGTCTCGTCACAGGCGGAGAAGAAGGGGTCCCAACGTCGCGCCGCATCGTGGATGGAGGGCAGGCCGAGTTCGCTGGGAAGCTCCGAGAAGGCGACGGCACGGCAGCCCCGCGCCGCGTTTCGACGCACCTCCCGCGCCGCGTGCTCCGGATCCCAGAGCGGGGCCAGGCACAGCGGGATCAACCGCCCACCGGAACTCCCGCACCAGGACTCGATCATCCAGTCGTTGAAGGCCTCGACGCAGAGAGCCGCGAGTTCGGGATCCTTCCGGCCCACGAAGGTCTGGCCGCAGAAGCCCGAGAAGGAGGGAAAGCAGATGGCGCGCTCGACACCGTGCAGGCTCATATCCTCGAGCCGCGGGGCGACCTCGTAACAACTGGCGCGCATCTCCTCGTAGCCGATGGGGCCGGCGTGATGGTCTTCGCGCGGGATGCCCGCGGAGGCGTTGGGCATGGGACACGCCCAGCAGTGATCCTCGTAGAGCCACCAGGAGGTCGGGGGACCGTCCCCTCCCTTCACGTAGCGCGTGATGCCGCCGGTCTTTTCGAGCCCCACCCCGTCGCGCTCGACGCGCGGGCCCTGGGCGCGGAAGCGGGCGGGCAGACGCTCCTGCCACAGCCCGACGGGCTCAAGGACGTGGTCGTCCACGGAGATGATCCCCGGGATCTTCCGCTGCTTCACCCTCGCTTGCACCGCTCCCGAAGGACGATTCGAAACCGCATCGCCTAGGCGGGTGCGGCGGGGCTCGCGCCCTCCTCGGCGCGCAGCCCGGGCGCCGACTCGCTGACCTCGTGGAGTTCCGAGGGGATGTACTCCTCGGGCAGTTGATAGAGGTCGATGGCGTTGTCCCAGAGGATCTTGCGCTTGCTGTCGTCCGAAAGTTGATCGGGGACCAGGTTGAGGAAGGTCTGGGTCGAGTGCGGGTACTTGGAGTCGGGATGCGGGAAGTCGGACTCGTAGACGATGCGCCCGTCGCCGAGCCAGCGGATCACGTCGGTGACGTACTTCTCCTCGCACTCCGTAGAGGTCCAGCAGTTGCGCTTCCAGTAGTCGGTGGCCGTCATGGTGAGTTCCGGGAACTCCTTGGCGCCGGCCATTTCGAGTTGCTCGTCGATACGGTGCAACCAGCTGGGCACCCAGCCGCAGCCGGCCTCCATGTACGCGCAGCGGAGCTTCGGGAAGCGCTCGAAGACGCCCTGCACGATCATCGACAGCATGGCGTTCATGGCCTCGTGCTGGTGGACGACCGTGTGCCACTCGGTGAAGGTGTTGAAGCGGTCGACGCCTTCGGTGTTGGCGTTGAGTCCCATGAACTCGTGGGTCGCGAACGCGACGTCGAGTTCCTGGAGCAACTCGTAGATGGGGTCGTAGTAGCGGTCGCCCAGGTTGCGCCGGTTCATGAAGTTGGGCCGGGTCCAGAAGGCGCGGATGCCCAGCTCCTCGTACGCGTACTGGATCTCCTCCACCGCGCGCCCCACGTCGCCGAGGGGGATGGGGCCGGAGGTCAATACGCGGCCCCCGGAAGTCTCGCGCATCTCCTGCCCCCAGCGGTTGTAGGCGCGGCACAGGGCGGCCTGCATCTCCGGGTCGATCCCGTCGTACCACATGTCGTATTCGGGGCCGTAGATGATGGCGAGGTCGATGCCCTCGACCGCCAGGGCCCGGGCGACCCGGTCGCCCGTGAAGCCCTTCACGGCGATCTCGCCGTAGGTTTCCACCATGTCCTCGTGCGTCCAGTCGATGTTCTTCTGGAACTGCCCGTAGAGCGTGGTGGGGTGCTGGGTGTAACGGCCGTCCACCTTGACGGGGTTGTAGTGGGTGATGCCCGGTGGATCCTGGGTTTCGACGCGGTGCTGGAACTTCTTGTCGAGGTACGGGGTCCAGAAGCCACGCGGATAGACGACGTGGGCGTCGGCATCGAAGACCTTGAATCCGTTACGCATGGAGGGTTCTCCTCGATTCTGGGCGTTCCGGCGAGGATACTACAGATCTCGGTGACCGTGGCCCTCCCCGCCGTGAGACTGCATCATGGTGGCGGCCGCAGGCGCTCCGCTCCTGCGTGGTGCGGCCCGGGAGAACGAGCGTGATCCTCGACATCTTTTCCGAACTCCAGACCGCGCGTCCCTCGGCGGAGGTAGACACGCGCGCGCTCTACGCGGAGCTCATCGAGCAGGCTCGGGAAGCCGACCGGCAGGGCTTCGGCTGCTGGTGGGCGGTGGAGCACCACACCTCGCCGGAATTCAGCTTCAGCTCGGCTCCGGAGATGATCCTCGCGGTGCTCGCCCAGCACACCCAGCGGATCCACCTGGGAAGCGCGGGCATCCTCTCCCCATTCGAGATCAACCACCCGGTTCGGATTGCGGAGCGGACGGCCCTGGTGGACGTGTTGAGCGATGGGCGCCTCGAACTCGGCCTGGCGCGCTCGGGGGGTGCGGAGTGGGAGACCTTCGGCGTCGATCCCGATACGACGCGCTTGCAACTCGAGGAAGCCCTGCGGATGATTCCGAAGATCTGGGCCGGCGAGGGCTTCCGCTGGCAGAGCGAGTTGCTCACCGTGCCCCAGCGGGATTTCGTACCGAGGCCCTTGCAGCGCCCGCACCCGCCGCTCTGGCAGACCGTGAGCGGGCCGGAGTCCTGTCACATGGCGGGGCGGCTGGGCGTGGGAATGCTGGGGAGCTGCGCGTTGACGCCGCTCGAGCACGTGGAGCGGACGCTTGCCGACTACGAGGCGGGCCTCGCGGAATGCGAGCCCGCCGGTGCCTTCGTGAACGACCAGCGCGCCGTCTTCACCCTGGTGCACTGCGCGGAGAGCCGCGAGCAGGCCATCGCGAGCCGGGCGGGGGAGGCCGCGCTCTGGTTCATGAACACCGCCCCCGAAGTCTTTCGCGTTCCCCGCGATAGCTGGGTGGATCTCCTGCGTGGTGCAGTGGGCAAGGGGGCCGCTTCCGGCCCGCTACTGGATGCCCCGGAACCGCTTCCCACCCAGGAGGAACTCGACGATCCGGTGCCGGTGATCGCGCTCATGAACCGCCAGCGAGTGGGGCAGGCGCTGGACCCCGTGGAGGTCTTCGAAGCCCTCGAGCCTCTGGATACCGCGATCATCGGCGACGTGGAGAGTTGCCTCGCCAAGCTCGAGAAGTTCGCTGCGCTGGGCGTAGACCGCTTGATGTGCCTGATGCAATTCGGTGCGCTGCCCCACCAGCGCGTGATGGACAGCATCCGCCTCGCCGGCAAACACCTGGTGCCCGCCCTGGAGGGCCAGGGCCGCGCGTCGCGCTCCGCGTGAGCCCAGGGCGGAGACAGGGAGCAGCCGAAGTGGAGTCCCAGGACGCGAAGCCCGCCCCCCACCCCCGCAAGTTCCGCTTCGGGGTCAAGTGCCGGCGCGCTCGCAGCTTCGCGGAACTCGCCGAGCAGGCCCGGGAGCTCGAGGACCTGGGCTACTCGACGCTGCTCATGTCCGACCACTTCTGGGACGTGTTGGCGCCGCTTCCCGCCTGCGCAGCGGCAGCGTCGGCCACCACCCGGCTTCGCGTGGGGACCAACGTGCTCGGCAACGATTTCCGGCACCCGGTGGTGCTCGCCAAGGAGGTGGCCACCGTGGACCGGCTTTCGGGCGGCCGCTTCGAGTTGGGCCACGGTGCAGGCTGGATGCGCGAGGACTTCGACAAGTCGGGCATGACGATGGACCGCCCCGGCGTCCGGGTGGAGCGTATGGCCGAGGCGCTCCGCGTGATGCGGGGGCTCTGGGCCGACGGGCCCCTCGACTTCGAGGGGCGCCACTACCGGATCCGCGGCCTCGAGGGCTTCCCCAAGCCCGCGCAGCGGCCCGGCCCGCCCATACTGGTCGGCGGCGGCGGCAAGCGAATCCTCGGGGTGGCCGCGCGCCTGGCCGACATCGTCGGCCTGAACCCCATCGCCCGCTCCGGGAACCACGACGAGGCCACCGACCACGACGCCACCGCAGCAGCAACCGATCGCAAGCTGGGTTGGCTCCGGGAGGCTGCCGGCGAGCGCTTCGACTCCCTCGAGATCTCGATGAACGCCTACCTCGCGAAAGTCAGCGACGACGCCCGCGAGGGCGACAGGCTGATCGCGGAGCGCTTCCGCGTCCCGACCGGCGAAGTCCGCGAGATCGCCCACGCCCTGGTGGGTAGCGTCGACAGCATCGTGGAGACCCTGCAGGCCCGCCGCGAGCGCTGGGCGTCCTCCTACTGCGTGATCAGCGAAGAGCTCACCCGCGATTTCGCGCCCATCGTCGCCCGCCTCGCCGGATCCTGAGGGGGCGGGGACGTCGCGCGCGTCAGAAGGGCTCGGCCTCGAGTTGCGTGCGGTGGATCAGCCAGCGGCCGTCGCGCTTCACGTAGTCGTCCCGGTAGTAGCCCGCGCCGTTGAAGACGACCTCACCATCGGCACTGCAGTAGTCGAAGAGGGCCCAGACCCCGACTGCGGTGGTGGGGCTCGTGATCTCGATCTCGGGCATGTGGCCGTGATGGGTGGAGCGCATGTCCGTGAGCGAAGTGCGGATGTAGTCGACCACCGCATCGCGGCCCTTGCCTCCCGCCGGGTGCGCTCCCGGGGCGGCTTGCCAACTCTGTTCGCAGTCCTCGCTGAAGACTTCCGCGAACTCCTCCCAGCGCCCTTGATCCATCAAGCGGAAGTAGCGGGCTTTCAGTTGCTTGATCTCTTCGATGGCGACGAGTTCCTGGACGTCCACGCCTGCCCCTCCGCTTCCGCGTTCACGCCCAGCCCTGGCTGAGCGGCACCATGTGGTAGAGGATCAGGTTGCGGTGGCTGAACTTCCAGCCGCCGTCCAGACGTTGGAACTCGTCCTCGTAGTGGCCCGCGCCGATCTGGGAGGTGCCGTCGGCTACGCCGCGCAGTTCGAGGGTGCAGGTGCCGCGGGCGCGGTCGCCCTCCACTTCGATGATGTGGTTGTGGACGCAGGGCAGGGGACGCAGGTCCCCCATGGCCTCGTCGTACATGGCGCGAAGCTTTTCGTGACCCGCCACGTGGGTGTCCCCGGCTTCCATGATGCCGTCGGGGGTGAAGAGGTCGACGATGGCGTCGATGTCGGCCTGCACCACGCACTTGCAGTACATGGCGGTGAGTTCGCGTATGGACTCCCGGTCCTCGATTTCCTGGATGCGCGCTTCGAGTGTCTTCATCCCGTCTCCTCCTGTTGACCGCATGCTACCGCCCCTGTTCAGCGAACGAACCCCGCGTCGCGGCGGGCCCGGGCGGATCCCGAAAGAGGGGCGTAGCATCTCTCGCGCGGGTCGGCGGCGTGCTGCCCCGGAAGGAGGAGGTCATCCGATGCCCCGTCTCGAGGATCTCGTCGAAGCCGAGCGCTGCGCGGTGATCACCATGGAGATCCAGCGCGGTGTGGTGGGGGACCTGTCGTGCATTCCGCTGCTGCAGAAGACCGTCGAGGCCAGCGGCATGATCGCCAACACCCAGGCTCTTCTGGCGTCCGCGCGCGGCGCGGGCGTGCGCGTGGTCCACGCCACCGCCGCCTTCCGGCGGGACCGGGCGGGCTCCTTCCAGAACGTCCCCATGGTGAACGCCCTGTTGAAGAATCCCGATCACCTGGTCGAGGGTTCTCCCGAGGCGGAACTGGTGCCGGAACTTGGTCCGGAGCCCGAGGACCTGGTGAGCCAGCGCTTCCACGGCATGTCGCCCTTCACGAACACGCCGCTCGACGCCATGCTACGCAGTCTCGGAGTCCAGACCGTGGTCGCGACGGGTGTCTCGCTGAACGTCGGCATCCTGGGCCTGGTCATCGAGGCCGTGAACCGCGGCTACAGCGTGGTGGTTCCCAGGGACTG
>JABSQX010000187.1 GCA_013215615.1 Myxococcales bacterium
CGTTGTCTTCGAATATCGGCTTGGGCATGAATGTGACCGTTTTCCCCACCTCCCATGCCGTGTTCTTCACGATGTACTTGTAGAGCACGAGCTGGTCCGCCATGCCCACGATCGGCGAGAACTGCATGTCGATCTCGCCCTGGCCGGCGGTGGCCACCTCGTGGTGGTGGGCCTCGATGGTGATCCCACAGGCTTCCATCACCTGCACCATCTCGCTGCGCAGGTTCTGCAGCGAGTCCATGGGCGGAGTCGGGAAGTAGCCCTCCTTGTGGCGCGGCTTGTAGCCGAAGTTCGGCACTCCCACGTCCTCGTCGCGGCCGCTGGTCCAGACCGCCTCGTTGGAGTCGATGTGGTAGAAGGAGTGGCCGGGGGCGTCATCGAAGCGCACCGAGTTGAAGATGAAGAACTCGGCCTCGGGTCCGAAGTAGATGGTGTCCCCGATTCCCGACGACTGCAGGTAGTTGACGACGTTCCGGGCCACCGCCCGCGGATCCTTGTGATAGGACTCCCGCGTGACGGGGTCGACGATGTCGCAGACCAGCGAGAGGGTGGGATGATCGCAGAAGGGATCGATGAGCGCGGTGGAGGCGTCGGGAACCATCAGCATGTCGCTGTTGGAGATGTTCTGCCAGCCGCGGATCGACGAGCCGTCGAAGCCGTAGCCGTCCTCGAAGGTCGACTCCTCGAGCTCGTGCAAGGGGAACGAGCAGTGCTGCCAGGTGCCGAGAAGGTCCGTGAACTTGCAGTCCACGATGACCACGCCCTTGTCTTTTGCGAGTTTCAGGGCTTGACGTGCGTCCATGGGGGGGGCTCCCTCTGATGTTGGCCTGTCTGCGCGGTTTCCCGGTTGGAGGGCCAGGTTTCCTGGATCCGAAAAATCGCCGCGCGCGAGGTCACGAGGAGACGATCCCCCGAGCCGCCCCGCGCAGCAAGCGCGCCATGCTAACGCAAGGGCCATGCCATCCGCAGCACCCCCTGCGCGGGCCGGGGAGCCACCGACATCCGGGCGGGCCAGTTCCTGCCCAAATCGGGGGCAGGGCTTGCCCCCGCCTTGGGCAGGTCGGCGCGAGAATCCGCGGCGCGGTAGCCTCCTCGAAGTGCGCGAGCGAAGCCGAAGCCCTCTCCCGGCCCGGCTCGCGGGGGTCGTTGTGGCCGGGACGCTCGTCGCTTGCGGGGCAACCCAGGAGCGGACCACGCCGGAACAGGCAGGCCAAGAAGCGCGCGAGCGCATGCTGCGCGGCCAGATCGAGGCGCGGGGCGTGCAGGACCCACGCGTGCTCCACGCCATGCGCAGCGTGCCCCGCGAGCGCTTCGTCCCCGAGGCCCAGCGCTCCCAGGCCTACGAAGACCGTCCCCTTCCCATCGGCCACGGGCAGACCATCTCCCAACCCTTCGTGGTGGCGGCGATGACCGAGGCGCTGCGCCCGCAGCCGAGCGACCGCGTGCTGGAGATCGGCACCGGCTCCGGCTACCAGGCCGCCGTGCTCTCCCTGCTGGTCGCCCACGTGTACTCCATCGAGATCGTTCCCGAACTCGCCCTCCAGGCCCGAGAGACCCTGGCCACCCAGGGCTACGAGAACGTGCAGGTGATCACCGGGGACGGGTTTCGCGGACTCCCCGACCAGGCCCCCTTCGACGGCATCATCGTGACCGCGGCCCCCGCGCAGGTGCCGCCTGCCCTCATCGAGCAGCTCGCCCCCGGCGGTCGGCTGGTGATTCCCGTGGGTGACTGGCGGCAGGAGCTGCGGGTGCTCGAGCGCGGCCCATCCGGCATCCGGGAGACTTCGCTCTTCCCGGTGCGCTTCGTCCCCATGATCGGCGAAGCCCAGCAGCGACCCCGATCTCCCTGATCGCGCGGGCGACACGGGGGCTCCCGTGTCTACACGTATCCGTGTTTCCTTCCCACCTCCAGGTACTGGAGGGTGAGGTCCGTGTCGGAGACGTGGAAGCGCCGCAGCGTACGCGGCCGGTCGTTGGGTTCCGGGCGGGCGTGCTGGACGCTCAGGTTGTCCCAGATCACCAGGTCGCCGGGCAACCAGCGGTGCTCGTAGACCGCCTCGTCGGCATAGAGATGCGCGTAGATCTCCGCGAGCAGCGCGTCGCTCTCGGCGCGCGGCACGCCCACGATGCGATCCGTGTGCTGCACGCAGGCAAAGAGCGTGGGGGTGCCGGCGGCGTTGCTCCACAACAGCGGGTGGTGGGCCCAGTAATGGAGGGGCCCCCAGCCCGGCTCGCCCCGCGCGATCAGCACCTCCGGCTCCGGGGTGCGCTCTTCCGGACGCTCCGGGGAATACAGGAAGCAGGCGTGGGCAGCTTCGCGGCCCTCGAGGGCGGCCAGCGTGTGGGCGGGCAACGCCTGGAGCACCCGCGAGGAGTTCGCGAAGCGCGTGGGGGTAACCTCGCCATCCACCAGCAGCCCGTACATGGAGATGGCGGGGATCGGCTGCGGGTCGTACGCGTAGTCGTAGTGGAAGATCAGCTCGCCGGGCGGGGCGGTGCTCCGGTCGTGCTGGTTGGTGACCTCCATCTCCATGGGCTGCCCGCTGGCGTCGGGCTCGAGGCGACCCAGCGCGGACACCCAGGCGATCTGCTCCTCGCGCGAGATCTCTCGACCGCGCACCACCAGCAGGCCGTGCTCCGCGAAGAGCGCCCGCAGCACTTCCCCCTCGTCGGCGCGGAGATCTGCACCGGCATCGATCGCGAGTTCCGCGCCAAAGGGAGCGTCCAGGGCGCGGCTACGGATACGGCAGCCCGCGGCTTGGGTCCAGGCACGTGATCGCTGCGACGCCGACACCTCAGCCTCCCCCACTGCCGTGACGCTGCCGGAAGAGGGCCTCGAACTCCCGGCGGAATTCTCGGCGGCAGGGGCCGGCAAGGCGCGCCGCCGGCAACGTCGTGGTAGCGCCGCTCTGTCCGGGGATCAGGATCTTCTCGCCAGCGAGCATCGCCCGAACCTTTCCGCCGCGTCGTGGGTGCAAGCGGGACGCTAGCGGGCGTGGACCTCCCAGTCCCGGGAATCCGCCGCCTGCTGGGCTTCCGGGAGGTGACCCTGCAGGGCACCGATCAGCACGCGCTCGACGCCGGGGCGCGCCAGCAGCTGAAGGGCAACCTGGCGCGCGCGTTCGCGATCGCTGGAGGTCTCCACCTTGTTGAGCAGCACGGCGGCTCGGGCGTTGGCAGGCCGGTCCTTGAGCCCGCCCTCGGGTGAAGCCAATAGCTTCGCGAGCGCGCGGGCGTCGAGCCGGTCCTCGGGCGCCAGGCCCGTGAGCGCGCTGACGCGCTCCGGCCGGTGGGCGACCGCTTCGATGGGCGCGTCCAGCGCGTCGATGCCCGCCACCGCCACCAGCAGCGCGGTCTCGGGCGGGACCTGCGGCTCGTGGGGTGCCGGGGCCTTGACGGGAAGCATGCGCGAGCCGTCCGCCTCCACGAGCACCGCGTCCACGCGCGGGTGGGCGAGCAACTCGCCGGGCAGTTCCAGGGGCACGCCCAGCGCCCGGCTCCCCTCTACGCCCCCCACCACCAAGAGCCCCTTCTCGAAATCCTCGAGGTGCTGGCGCCAGCCGGCTTCGTCGAGGCTGCAGACCCGCTCCGCGCGCTGCATCTGCGCGGCGAAGATGCGCGTTGTGGTGGTCATCACCGCGCGGCCGGGCAACGCGTCGGCCAACGCGAACATCAGGCTGCTCTTGCCCCCGCCACCCACGATCGACACCACGCCGGGCGCGTCCGCAAGCCCCAGGGCCGCAACCAACCCCTGCCGCTCCAAGGCCGCCACCCCTCAGCGACGCTGCATGAGACGGCGGGAGAACATCTTCACCTCCACGCTTCCACGACGGGGTGCAAGTTCACGGGCACCTCGTGGGGCCGAGCATAGGCGACGACACCCGATGTGCCTCTATAGTGCAAAGCGCCTCGCACTCCGAGTCCCAACTCGAGCGCGGGTACGCGCATCTAACCCGTGACCGGCGCCAGCCAGGAGCCCCCATGAACACGACTTCCTGCCTCTCTCCTTTCGCCGTCGCCCTCGCGCTGGCCTGCGCGGCGACGCCGACGGGTGCCAGCGATGAGCCCACAGATCCCCGGGAGGCCAACGCCTGGTTCGCGGCCGGCCGTGCCGCGGTCGCACGTGCCCATCCAATGATCGGCGCGTCGCCCCCCGCGAAGAACGTCATCCTCTTCGTCGGAGACGGCATGGGGGTGGCCACCGTTACCGCCGCCCGCATCCTCGAGGGACAGCGGCGCGGCGAACTCGGCGAGGGGAACCTGCTGGCCTTCGAGCGCTTCCCCCACCTCGCACTCTCGAAGACCTACAGCAGCAACGCCCAGGTCCCCGACTCCGCGGCCACGATGACCGCCATCGTGAGCGGGGTGAAGACGAAGAGCGGCTCCTTGGGCGTCAGCGAGGAAATCGCCCACGGTGACTTTCGCAGCGTGGAGAAGACCCGCGTAAGAACGCTACTCGAAGAGGCCGAAGCTCGCGGCCTCGCCACCGGCGTGGTCACCACCACCAGCGTCACCCACGCCACCCCGGCGGCCTGCTACGCGCACTCGGCCTTCCGCTTCTGGGAGGATGACTCGCGGCTCCCCGAAGAGGCGCGGGAAGCCGGCTTCCCGGACATCGCGCGCCAACTCGTGGAGTTCGACGAAGGCGACGGCCTCGAGGTCGCCCTGGGCGGCGGACGCCAGCACTTCCGGCCGAAGGGTGCCGCCGACCCCGAGCACGACGACGAAAGTGGGGGAAGGCTCGACGGCCGCGACCTCACGCAGGAGTGGCTTTCCCGCCGCGAGGGAGCCGTCTACGTCTGGAACCGCGAGCAGTTCGAGGCCGTCGACCTCGAGCAGACCAAACACCTCCTGGGCCTCTTCGAACCCAAGGACATGAACTGGGAGGCAGACCGCGCGGGCGACCCGGCCGGCGAGCCCTCCCTGGCGGAGATGACCGCGCTGGCCATCGACCTGCTCGCGCGCAACCCCAAGGGATTCTTCCTGATGGTCGAGGGCGGCCGCATCGACCACGGCCACCACGCGAGCAACGCCTACCGCGCGCTGGGGGACACCATCGCCTTGTCGGACGCCGTGCGCGTGGCAGTCGAGAAGACCCGGCCCGAGCAGACGCTGATCGTGGTCACCGCCGACCACAGCCACACCCTCACCATCGCGGGCTACCCGAAGCGCGGCAATCCCATCCTCGGCAAGGTGGTGGCCATCAACACCTTCACCGACGGCAAGGAGGAGATCAGCAAGGACGCCCTCGGCAAGCCGTACACGACCCTGGGCTATGCGAACGGGCCGGGCTACACGGGCGCCTCGGAGTCGCAGCCCGAGGGGCCCCACAGCTTCGGCCACCGTCCCTGCACGGGTTGGTTCCCCTTCCGCTGCGGCTACGAGGGCATCGAGAAGGGCCGGCCCGACCTCGGCGAGGTGGACACGGAAGCCAGCTCCTATCTCCAGGAGTCCAGCGTTCCCATGGCCTCGGAGACCCATGCCGGAGAAGACGTTCCCATCTACGCGAGCGGTCCGCGGGCCGGTCTCTTCCACGGCGTGAAGGAACAGAACTACATCTATCACGCGATCGTGGAGGCGCTGGGCTGGACGCAGGCAGGAAAGCCCAGTGACTGAGGGAAACGCGCGCCCACGCTAGAGTCCCGCCATGTCCATGCAGGCCTGGCAGGTGACCCGTGCCGGCGAGCCGCGCGAAGCCCTCCGGCTCGCGGCGGAGGCCCCGCTGCCGGATCCGCCCAGCGGCTTCCTGCGCGTGCGCGTCGGTGCCTGCGCGCTCGGCCTGCCGGATCTCTTCATGTGCCGGGGCAGCTACGCGCTGCCCCCTACCCTTCCCTTCACACCGGGCCAGGAACTGGCCCGGGGCGGCCTGCTGGGAAAGAGCGTCCTGGCGGGACCGGGCGGTCGCTGAGAGGAGCATCGATGGCACCGAGCAGACAGCGGTCGCGGATCCACGACTTCCCGGACTACGAGGTGGTGCTGGAGGCGAACCCCGAGTTCGCGCGGGCGAGCCTCGATGACGAGGTGATCGCTGCGAGCGCGCAAAGCGTGATCGTGCGGGAGACCCGCCACGCGCCCGTCATCTACTTCCCGCGCGAAGACGTGCGCTGGGAGCGCCTCGAAGCCACCGACCACACGAGCTTCTGCCCCTTCAAGGGCGACGCCTCCTACTGGACGGTGCGCGGCGCGGAGCGCGTGGAAGAAAACGCGGTCTGGGGCTATGCGGATCCCTTCCCCGAGGTCGCGGAACTCGCGAACTACGTGGCCTTCTACGGCGACCGGATTCGCGTAGAATCCGCAGCATCGCCTCCCGCGGAGCCAGGAAGTTCCCCGAAGACATGAGCCAGCCGAGCCCGCAAGAACGCGACTTCGTGACCCGCTTGAACGAGGCCTTCGCGGCCATCGCGGGCTGGTCGTTCGACCACCGCATCTTCGTGCTGCTCTTCTGCATCGCGATCGCCGCAGGGGGCCTGCAGCTGGCGGCAGGGGCGCGGGTCGACAACAGCTACGAGGCCTACTTCGACATCCACGATCCCACCTACCTCGCCTACGAGCAATACCGGGAGGACTTCGGCTCCGACGAGGTCTCCTACATCCTCTACGAGGCGCCCGACTCCCCACACGGAGCTTGGAACCTCGAGGTGATGCGCAAGATCGCGCATCTCACCAGCGCCCTCGAAGACGAAGTCCCCTTCATCTACGACGTCAAGAGCGTCGTCAACGCCGAACTCGTGGAGGGCGTCCCCGACGGCATCGAGATCTCGGAACTGAAAGACGACTTTCCGGAGAGCCAAAAGGCGCTGCTGACCCTGCGCGAGCGCTACCTCGCGAAACCGATGTTGGTAGGGGGCCTCATCAGCGACGACCGCAAACACGCGGCCCTCATCATCAAGATGGATCGCTCCAGCAACGACCCCCCCGAAGAGATCCGCGTCGACCCCGAGCTAGGAGACGCCCTCGAAAACCTCTACCCCCAGGCCACTGCCGCCGCCATCGAGGCCATCCTGGCGCGGCCCGAGTACGCGGGCATCGACTTCTACCACTCGGGCGACGTCCCGCTGAACGCCTTCTACAACCGCGT
>JABSQX010000188.1 GCA_013215615.1 Myxococcales bacterium
TGGGCTTCCTCACTCTCCGCGGAGAGCGTCGCCAGTGGTCCGGTGATCCCCCTTCCCGCCGAAGCCCACGAGTTTCTGTCGCCGCTCGGCGCCGATGCGGTGGGCGCGGCGCTTCCAGCCCCGCCCATCACGGATCCCGGCCGCCTTCGGCACCTGGAGCCGGGCGTCTGGAAGTACCGGATCCTGCAGGGTCCGCGCCGCGGTGGGGTCGAGACGGTGCGGGTCGAACTCGAGCACCCGGGAGAATCCGGGGAGGCGGTAAAGCTGGTCTTCGACAGCGGGGAGGTACAGCACCTCCAGGTGACCTACGACCACGAGGTGAAGAAGCTGTCTCAGTTGGATGCGGGCTCGGATCGGCTGGTGGTCTACCGCCCGGGCCTGGTGCTCGAACCACGGATGGCGGTGGGGGAGAGCAAGCAGGTGAAGACTGCCCTCGCCACCCATCGCGGGGGAGGCTCGGGAAAGGTCGAATACTCGGGCCACCTCGACTACACGACCACCTACGTGGGAGCGTATCGGGTGGAGACGCCCGCCGGCAGTTTCGACGCCCGGCTTCTCGTCCACCAGTACGAGATGAAGATCGGGCCCGCGAAGGCCCACTATCGCAGCTACGGTTTCTATGTAGACGACGTGGGCATGGTGGCCGAGGTGAGCAAGGAAAGGGTGACTGCGCTGCTCCTCTACCGCCGCAGCGACCGCTCGGCCCGGCTGCTCGAGGAAATGCCGGAGCCGGTAGCGGCTTCCGACCCATGAAGCGACTGGCGCTCTGCGCGTTGCTGCTCTGCGTTCCGGGCTGTGCGAGCGTCTCGCGCTGGGCAACGACCCCCTCGACGGGTTTCGAAGAGACCGCCGCGCCCCCCGCTCCCGACTACGCGCAGCAGGCGAGCTGGGCGGCGCTGCCCGGCGAGCTGCCGCGCGCCGAGGCCCTGGCGGAGGGCAGCGACCCGCCGGCGGATGTCTTTTTCCTCCACCCGACCACGTACTTCTGGAGAGGGGGCTGGAATGCCCCCGTGGGCGGCTTCCTGACGCGCCTCATCACCGCAGTGACGCTGAACGGCCAGGCCAGCGCCTTCGAGCAGGCGGGCCGGATCTTTGCGCCGCGCTTTCGCCAGATGACTCTCTCGGGCTTCGATCGCGCCGAGGTGCGGGAGCGGGCGCTCGACCTCGCGTACGCCGACGTGCGGCGCGCCTTCGAATACTATCTCGCGCACTACGATCGGGGTCGCCCGCTGTTGCTGGCGGGCCATAGCCAGGGAAGTCGTTTCCTGTTGCGCCTGCTCCAAGATTACTTTGCCAGTGGCCCGCTCCGCGAGCGTCTCGTCGCCGCCTATCCGGTGGGTGCTCGCGTCTACATGGGCCCCGTGGAGCGTGGCGAGCTGGCGATCCCGATCTGCGAGGACGCCAGGCAGACCGGCTGCCTGGTGACTTGGAGGAGCTTCGCGCGAGGGGCCGATCCGAGCGTCGACGTCCACCCCGGCGAGCCCGTGGAATCCGAAACGGTCTGCGTGAATCCCATCAGTTGGGATCGGGACGAACGGCCAGTTCCGGCGCAAGCGAACCTGGGCTCCATTCCCATCCCCATCTTCGGGGGCATCCCGAAACCCCAGCCCGGCCTGGTGGGGGCGCGCTGCGAGGGCGGTATTCTCTGGATCAACCCACCGGAAGGCTGCCGGTACGCGATCGCGCACGCCAAGGGCAACTATCACGCTTACGATTACGAGCTCTTCTACGCGAACGTGCAGCGCAACGCGAACCAACGCGTGGACGCATATCTCGAGAGGACAAGGCTGCGGTGAGTCGAGTCACCTTCTGGCATCCCGCCCGCGGGCTCACGGCGCGTTCCGTGCTGTCCGGGCTCGCGGTCTGCCTGCTCGCTCTTCCGGGGATCGCGGCCGAGGAGACCGCGCCGCGCAATGGCGACAGCTCGACTGGCCCCCAGATCCTCGCGAAGCTCGGTTTCGGGACGAAAGGCGTGCAGCGCGTCTTGGCCGGCCACCTGGAAGCTGCGCCGCTGGCGCCGAGTTTGAAGCGGGAACTCTCGCTGGCGCTGGCCTTCCTCGTGGACCCCGGAGCCCACGAGATGGCGCAGAAGCTCGACAACGGCCTGGCCATTCGCGACGACCCCGACACTATCTCTTTCGGTGAGATCCGGGGCAAGGGCAGCGAGCAGGACTTCCTGGCCCTGCACCTCGACGACAAGGATGTCGAGCGCTGGCTCCACGCCGAGGCCGGGGAGGGCATGAATCTGTCGAGCGGGGAACTCGCGCAGCTCGACGCACTCAGGAAGCGCCTGGGTGATACACAGCCGGTTACCGACGCGGTCAGCGAGGTCGTCCGAAACATCCTGCTGGCCCGCTACCGCGCCTATCGTGCTTCCGGGCTCGCGGGTATCGCCCCCTACCAGCGGGGCCGGAGCCGCGTTACCGACGCGGGACGGGAGTTGCGGGGAGCCAGCCTGGCGTCGAAGAAACTGGGGGTCTTCCCAGCTGCCTTCGATGAGGTGTTGCTCGAATACCCGAAAGAGCTTCCCCCCGGGCTGGAAGAGGACTTCTACTGGCTCCAATACAGGGCACACGGGGAGCGGGTACTGATGCTCGCGCATCGCTTCTCGGTACCCGAAGACGATTACTACGTCAGCGTCCAGCGCCAGTTCTACGTCAGCCGGGGTTACAACGTCGAGCAATCGCTGTCGGCCCTGGTCCCGTCGTCCCAGGGCACGCTGGTGATCTACACGAACCGCACCGTCAGCGACCAGCTCGAGGGTTTTGGCGCTTCGATGCGTCGCTCCATCGGGAACAAGCTGCTGGCCTCTCAGCTCAAGGGGCTCTACGAGAAGATCCGCGAGGATGTGACCGTTTCGAAGGGCAAGCGCCCGGATCAGAAACGCAGCTCGAACTGAAGGCCCAGGAAGCGCCGCCGCGCAGCGGAGCGTGGCAGCGGGCCGCGTGCCCGGACTTCGAAGCTGCGCTGGCCGAAGCGCAGCCTGCGCGTGTAGGACAGACCACTGCCTCGCTCCAGTGCCAGCGCGTGCTCCCCGACCAACGAGCGCGCTGAACGCGAGGGGAGCGCGTCGATCGTTGCCCCCGGCGCTTGCAGTCGAATTTCCCGCGGGCTCTCCCGGGTATCGGCGGGTGCTGCCGCGGCGAGACTGATTCCGGCGAGCGCAGCCAGGCCGAAGAGTCTCAGGCGGAAGCGCGCGCGGCGCGAGAAGTGCCCGGGCTTCCCGGAAATGACTTTCCGAGGGCTCTCGTTTCGTCCTGGGCATTGCGGCAGTGCCATGCCCGCCCCCTCCTCGCGAGCGTTTTCTCGAGGAGAGGCTGCCACGGGCCGCAGGCCGCGCCCGTGAAGCAGGTCACAGTGCGTGTAGCTGCTTCAGCCCGGGGGGATTCCCTCGACGAGCAGGAAGTCGAGTTCGGAGTTTCGCTGTCGCAACTCGATCATCGGGCCGTATTCGGGGTCCGCGTACCAGGCCTGGGCCTGCTCGAGGCTTTCGAACTCTAGGACCACCAGTGCGTCCGGGGGCGGAGTATCGCCCTCCAGCTGGACGATCTCGCCGCCGCTCACCAGGTAGCGGCCTCCGTGCTTCTCGATGAGCGCGGCCGTGGTGGGCCGGTAGTCGCGGAGCCAGCTCCAGTCACTGGCCTTCAGGCGGCCGATCGCGTAGGCGGGCATGCTCGTTTCCTCTCGTGTCGCCTCAACGTCCCACGAAGCGGGGCTTCTCCCGCTTCTGGAAGGCCTCGAGGGCGATGCGGTGATCCTCCAGGGTCTGGCTCATGGCCTCGAATCCCGCGGCCCGGTCGAGCACCGCGTTGGCGACCTGTTTGAGGCCCGCGTTGATGGAGGCCTTGGTCCAACGGATGGCGTGCGGGGCGCCTTCGCAAAGGCGCTTCGCCATGCCGTCGACGGTGGCGTCGAGTTCGTCGGCGGGCACGGCCTCGGTGATCAGCCCCATGGCGGCGGCATCGGCACCGGTGATGGGATCACCGGTCAGCAGGTAGCGTCGCGCCCGCGCATATCCGATCAGCTGGGGCCAGATCAGCGCGCCTCCGTCTCCAGCCACCAGGCCCACCGAGACGTGGGGGTCGGCAAAGCGGGCATCGGGGGTGGCGTACACGAAGTCGCAGAAGAGTGCGAGCGAGCAGCCCAAGCCCACCGCAGGGCCCTTCACCCGGGCGATGACGGGCTTCTCGAGATCGAGCATGCCGTTCTGAATGCGGCGGTCGTTGTGGATCGACTCGCTCTGCTCCGCGGGTTTGCCGTGCATGGCGAGCAGCCAGCTGAGGTCGCCCCCCGCGCAGAAGGCATCGCCGGCGCCGGTGAGGATCACCACGTCGCTCTCGGAGTCGTCGGCCACGTCGCCCCAGACCTTCGAAAATTCCCAGTGAAGCCGAGCGTTGATGGCGTTGCGGGCCTCGGGCCGGTCGATGGTAATCCGGAGTACGCGCTCTTCGCGCTCGATTCGCAGCGCCTCGTAGTTCTCGAAGGCCATGGGTTTCTCCTGGCTGGGGAGCGCCGACCATAGCAGCGATGACAGCGTCGAGGGGGCTCACCGTCGCGTGCGATCCGGGTATCATTCCGCGCGCCGAGACCTCGGAGGCGCCATCCCATGGAACCCCTCACCGAACCCGAACACGTCGTCCTGTTGCGCGAGACGCTGCGGCGCTTCGTGGCGGACGAGATGCCGCGCCGCCTGGCGCGCCAGTGGGACCAGCGGGACGAGTTTCCTCGCGAGGTCTTCGCGCGCCTGGCCTCCCTGGGCGTGATGGGGCTCACGGTCCCCGAGGCTTACGGAGGCGTCGGGCCCGACGTGGTGGCTACCATGGCGACCATCGAAGAGTTGGCGAGCCGCAGCATGGCGATCTGCTCTCCCTATATCCAGTCCGCCTGTTACGCGGGCATGAACCTCGCCGAACTGGGGAGCGAGGAGCAGAAGCGGGACCTGTTGCCACGGGTGGCGGCCGGGGAGATGATGTTCGCCTACGGGATCAGCGAGCCGGACGTGGGCGCGGACGTGGCCAGTGTCAAGACCACCGCCCGGCGCGAGGGCGATGCGGTGGTGGTCAACGGCGCCAAGCGCTTCTGCTCTGGAGCCGCGTTCAGCGACTACATCTACACCCTGGTTCGCAGTGGCGAAGCCGACGCCCGCTACCAGAACCTGACGCTTCTGCTGGTGCCGCCCGACGCAGCCGGGGTCACCGTGGAGCCCCAGCGGGCGCTCGGCCTCAAGGGCTCCGCGACCGCGGATGTCACCTTCCGCGACGTGCGATTGCCCGCCTCCTCCATCATGGGAGGCGAAAAGGGCTGGAACGCGGGCTGGGGGATGCTGGTGGGCCCCGGGCTCGACGTGGAGAAGATCGAGGTGGCGGCCATGGCGCTCGGCATCGCACGCGCTGCCGTAGAGGACGCCTGGGAGTACTCGCAGCAGCGCGAGCAGTTCGGCAAACCCATCTGCACCCTGCAGTCGATCCGGCACATGCTCGCGGAGGTGAAGACCCGGCTCGAGGCCTGTCGCCTCGTCACTTACGATGCGGCCGCTCGCATCGACCAGGGCCAGGAAGTCGGCGTAGCGACCTCCATGGCCAAGCTCTTCGTCTCGGATTCCGCGGTGGAGATCGTTCTCACCTGCCAGCGCGTGCTGGGCGCCTACGGTTACGTGGGCGACGGCGATATGGAGCGTTACGTGCGTGACGTGCTCGCCATGCCCATCATCGGCGGCTCCTCGGCGGTTCAGAAGAACAACATCTGCAACCGCCTGAAACTCCCGCGCTGAAGCGCGTTCTCGCGCGCCCGGCCTGCGCGGAACCGGAGCCGGGAGAGACCCCGTGCGCAGTGGCGTCTAGGAGCGGACCTGCAAGGGCAGCCGGGAGAAACCCTGGATGAATTCGCTCTGGTAGCGCTCGGCATTCGCGAGGTCCAACTCGTAGTCGGGGAAGCGGGCCAGCAAGGCCGCGAGGCTGAGTTGCCCCTCCATGCGGGCCACGTGCTGTCCGAGGCAGGAGTGCTGGCCATGTCCGAAGGAGAGGATGCGCGGGGCCCGGCGCTCGATGTCGAAGATGTCCGGGTCGTCGAATTCGGCATCGTCGCGGTTCGCAGAGGCGTAGAGGAAGATCACCGGCTGACCGGGTCGCAAGGTCTGATCGCGCACCTGCACCTCGCGGGCCACGGTGCGGCCGAGGAACTGGGTGGGCATGTCGTAGCGGAGCACCTCCTGCCAGGCGTGGGGGATCAGTGAGGGATCGGCGACCAGACGTGCGCGTTGATCGGGGTGCTCGACGAGCCGGTGCAGTGCCGCGGCGAAGACCTTGGGAAAGGTCTCGAAGCCTCCCAGCACCAGCAGGGCCAGGTGCAGGGCGATGGCGTCGTCGTCCAGGGCCTTCCCCTCTTCTTCGAAGCCGAGCAGCGCGTCCAGGGGGTCTCCTTCGCCGCTGCCCCGGGCCCGGCGTTCCCTGGCCATCCCAGCCAGGTAGGCGACCATCTCCCCGAATGCGGCCAGGCCGTCCGGAGTGATGCCCCGGGATTCGGGGTCCCGTTCGAAATAGCGGCGGATCCAGCCCACCAGCGGCTCCACGTCCTCGAGCGGAAAGCCCGACACCAGGCAGGCCACCTGGCCCGCAAGGATCTCGCCCACCTGGGAAACGGCGTCGAGGCATTCTTCTTCAGCCAGCGCGTCCATGTGTTCGCCGATGAGCTTCTCGATGGCGGGCTCGAGCTCCCGCAAGCGCTTGGGCATGAAGAAGGGGCGGATCAGCGCACGCAGGCGCGTGTGGCTCGGCGGATCCATGGCGTTCAGCATGGGGACGGCCGGCATCGTCTTGCTGAGCAACTGATCGCCCGAGGAGCCGCCTGCCGCGGAGTAGGACTCGGCGTCCATGGAGGCTTGCCAGACGTCCTCGAAGCAGGCCAGCGCCCAGGCGTCGTATTCCTCGAGGTAATAGACGGGTGC
>JABSQX010000019.1 GCA_013215615.1 Myxococcales bacterium
GTGCCGCGATCCTCATCGGCGGCGTCCGTCAGTGCCTCCACGGCGCTGCGCAGCGCCTCTTTCCTGGAGCCATCCTGTCGCTGGCGTTTCTTGAGGGACTCGCGGGCGTAGAGGCCTCCGGAGCCGGTCGCCTCGAAGTCCGCCTCCTCGTAGCGTCCACCTGTAATGTCGAACTTCCAGAGTCGGCCCTGCCGCTGGCGCAGGTCGTAGCCCGCGAAAAGCGGCACCACCACCATCCCCTGCATGGCCGCGGGGAGATTCGCTCGGACCATCTGGGAGAGTTTGTTGGCCTTGCCGTCGAGTTCGAGGGCGTCGCCCTCGATCTTCTCGTAGTGCTCGAGCTCGATTCGCATCAGCCGCGCCATCTCGATGGCGGGGCCGGCCGCACCCGCGATGGCGATCATCGAATGCTCATCGGTGGCATAGACTTTCTGGACGTCTCGCGATGCCACCCGCATGCCCTCGGTGGCGAGCCGGTCTCCGGCCACTACGACGCCCTCCGCGTACTTGAAGGCCAGCACGGTGGTGCCGTGCGGCGCCTGCAGGGGCTGGGAGCCCGGCTGCCGGACGGACGCCCAGTCGAAGGTGAGATGCGAGTGGTCGGTGGCGAGGAGTTCGTTGAAGCTGGACCCCTGGTAGCCCTTCCACACTGTCGAGAACTCCACGATCTTGCCCCCCTCCCGGGCTGTTGCCCGCTACTCGCCACCTCGCTGGACGTAGTTCTTCACGAACTCCTCGGCGTTCTCTTCGAGCACTTCGTCGATTTCGTCCACCAGGGCGTCCATGTCCTCCTTCAGATTCTCGCCCTTCTTCTTCATCGTCTTGGACGAGGCGGCGTCGCCCCCCTCCTTGCCCCCGCCGCCCTTGCGGGGCTGCTGCTTGGTCCCCGACTCCGCGGCGCGGTAGATGGGTGCCGAGCCCGCCTGGGAAGGCTCTCCGATGCGTTTCAAGATCTTCATGTCTTCCTCCTCCGGGGGCTCAGTCCTGCAGGTTCTTCACGAGGTCGCCTGCGGTGGGCGAGCTCCCCAACAACTCATCGACGTGCCGCTTGGTTCCCTTCAGCGGTTCGGCCATCAGGATCCTCTTGATGGGCTGTCCGTCGACCCCAAACGAGATTGAATCCCAGTTGACCCCGAAGACCGCGCTCCCGTACTTCTCGATGCATGAACCGCGGAAGTAGGCCCGTGTGTCCACCGGGGGGTTGTGCACGGCTGTGGCGATCTCCTCGTCCGCGACGATCCGCTCCGCTCGTCCCTGCCGTTCGAGAAGATAGTACAAACCCCGGGAGGGGCGGATGTCGTGGTATTGGAGGTCGAGCATCTCCACCTGTGGGGAGCTCCAATCGACGTCCCGGCGCTCCATGAAGCTCTCGATCATCGCTTTCTTCATCACCCAGTCGATCTGCTGGGAGAGTTCCATGGGATCGCGGGCCAGGCAGTCGAGCACGTGCTGCCAGCGGGTCAGCACGTCCTTGTCGATGGGCTCCAGCGAGCGCGAGCTGTAGTGGGCGAGGACCATCTCGAGGTATTCGGCCTGGAGCTGCACGGCGTTGAGCTTGCGGCCGTCGTCGAGGGAGAGTTCACGGCGGCAGCTGGGATCGTGGGAGACCTCCTGGATGGACTTCACGGGGTCTCGCAGGGAGAGGTTCTTGCGGATCCCCCCATCCTCGATGAGTGAGAGGATGAGCGCGGTCACGCCGTTTCGAAGGTAGATCGTGTACTCGGAGAGATTCGCGTCCCCCACGATCACGTGCAGACGGCGGTACTTGTCGCGGTCCGCGTGGGGCTCATCGCGCGTGTTGATGATGGGCCGCTTGACCATGGTGTCCAGTGCCACCTCGGTCTCGAAGAAGTCCGACCGCTGGGAGATCTGGTAGTCCACCGCTGCGCCGCGGTTCTCGGCGCCGACCTTGCCCGCGCCGCAATAGACCTGGCGCGTCGCGAAGAAGGGCAGCAGGGCCTCCACGATGTTCTTGAAGGGCGTGCGGCGGTCCATCAGGTAGTTTTCGTGGCAGCCGTAGCTGTTGCCCTTGCGATCGCTGTTGTTCTTGTAGATCAGCATCTCGGTGCCTTCCGGGAGCAGCGCGTTGGCTTCCCGGCGGCTGACCTCGAGGATGCGTTCGCCGGCCTTCTCGTGGACCACCAAGTCGCGGGCGTTGGTGACCTCGGGGCAGGAGTACTCGGGGTGCGCGTGATCCACGTAGTAACGCGCGCCGTTTACCAGCGTCTTGTTGCGGGCGATGTTCTCCTGCTGGTTGGGCGTGTACTTCTCGCCGTCGACCTGGAAGCCGCGGGCGTCGGCCAGGGGATTCTCCTGGTCGTAGTCCCAGAGGATCTCGCTGGTGGGGTCCTCGCGGTAGGCGTTGACGAGGAGCACACAGCCCGAGATGGGGTCGAAATCGGAATCGCCGCGCACGGTGATCCCATACTCGATCTCGCTTCCCATCACCTTAGGTGTGGCCATGGTTGCTCCGCTTCCCGGGGGTCCAGCCGGCGCGACCTCGCCCAGCTCGGGTCATGCCGGTCCTTCCCCTGGGCTCGGAGCCCTTCGTACCGTAGACCCGAAGTCCCGGCAAGCTGTATCTGTGGCTACAGATACTGGCCCGAGCTGATGTTCTCGATCGACTGTTCCTTGCGGCTGATTCCGGTCATCAGGGTGCGAACGTTGATGATCCGTTCCCCCTTGCGGCCGGAGATCCGCGCCCAGTCGTCCGGGTTGGTGGTGTTGGGAAGGTCCTCGTTCTCCTTGAACTCGTCGTTCACGGATTCGATCAGGTCTTCGACCCGGATGCCGCGCTCGCCGTTCTCGATGATTCGCTTCACGGCCCGCTTCTTGGCGCGCGATACGATGTTCTCGATCATCGCACCGCTCGCGAAGTCCTTGAAGTAGAAGATCTCGCGCTCGCCCTTCGCGTAGGTGACTTCCAGGAACTTGTTCTCCTCGCTGGTCCGGTACATCTGCTCGATGGTCTCCGCGATGATCCCGTCGACGATCTTCTGAGGATCGCTTCCGAAGGTCGACTCCGTGCTCGCATGGAAGGGGAGATCCGTCGTGAAGTACTTGGAGAAGATCTCCTGGGCGGCCTGGGCGTCGGGCCGGTGCACCTTGATCTTGAGATCCAGGCGGCCGGGCCGCAGCACCGCCGGATCGATCAGATCCTGACGATTGCTGGCGCCGATCACGATGACGTTGTTGAGCGACTCGACGCCGTCGATCTCCGACAGGAACTGGGCGACCACGGTGGCCTCCATGTCCGAGGAGATCCCGGAGCCGCGCATGCGGAAGAGCGAGTCCATCTCGTCGAAGAAGATCACCACGGGTACGTCCTGGCTGGCCTTCTCCCGGGCTTTCTTGAAGACCTCCCGCAGCTTGTGCTCCGTCTCACCCACGTACTTGTTGAGGAGCTCCGGGCCCTTCACGTTCAGGAAGTAAGGCGTGGTCTCCTTGCCGGTACGCTTCTCGATGCTCTTGGCCAGGCTGTTGGCCACGGCCTTGGCGATGAGCGTCTTCCCGCAACCAGGCGGGCCGTAGAGCAGGATGCCCTTGGGGGGCGAGAGCTTGTGCTCGGCGAAGATCTCCGGGTAGATGTAGGGGAGCTCCACCGAGTCTCGCAGCACCTCGATCTGGTCCCCCAACCCTCCGATGTCGTCGTAGGTGACGTCGGGGATCTCCTCCAGTACCACTTCTTCCACGGCGGACTTGGGGAGCTTCTCGAACGCGTAGTGGGTGCGCGGATCGAAGAGCAGGTTGTCGCCTACCTTGATCTGCTCGCTGCGCAGGGGCTCGGAGAGGGTCACCACGCGCTCATCGTCGGTGTGGCCCAACACGATGGCCCGGTTGTCGGAGAGTAGGTCCACCACCGTGGCGATCTCACCGCGCGGAACGAAACCACTGCCCTCGACGATGTTGAAGGCCTCGTTGAGTACCAGCAACTGGCCGGAGACGAACTGCAAGGGATCGACGTTGGGATGCACGTTGACGCGCATTTGTCGACCGTCGATGAAGATTTCGGCGGTGCCATCCTTGTTGGCTTCGCAGAAGATCCCGTAGCCGTTGGGAGGTGCGCAGAGCTTGTCGACCTCCTCCTTGAGGAGTTCGATCTGCTGCTTGGACTCCTGGAGGACCTCCACCAGGCGCTCGTTCTGGCGCTCGGCATCCGTGAAGCGATCGGAACTCAGTCGGTAACGCCGCCGCAGAGCGTCGTGCTCGGCGAGCACTCGGTCCAGACGCCGACGGAACTCCGGCGACTCGACACCGAAGAGCTGCAGGGCGTTCTGGAGATCCTCGATCTCATCTCGGGCGCTGGACGGGCGGTCGGGGGCACCCGGACGCTCCTCGGAATCGGGGTCATTGGGGGGCGTCGAAATCCGCCGCATGACGTCCCGTACGAAGCCCTTCCTGCCGCCGGACCTGGAGTCGAACTCGCTCATGCCATCTCCTCGCCAGTCCCCGCCGGGATCGGCGAGGTGCGTCTGTGGAGGGGCAGTGCAAGCTGTGTGCCGGGACGGTTGGCCACTCCCGCAGCGGGTTCTGCGTGGGGCCGAGGGGCGGTCTGGGAAGCGCACGGGAGCGAGCCCAGAAGCACCGGGAGCCCCGCGGATTCCGCGGGTTTCCTTCCCCGCACTTTCCGTGTTTCCCAGCTCCCGTGCATCGGATGCCTTTTCTGATCGCGCGCCGGCGCGTCGTAGGGCGACTCGCTGACGCGCGGGCTGGCGTCCCGCGAACCCGGAACGCAGCCCCGAAAACTTCTGCAACCATTGGGATTCAATGGAGTTTTGGGACTCGGAAGCGTATCAGTTGACCCTGGGCTGTCAAGCGCGAAAGCGCTGGGGGTGATCTTCGAGCGGTTTTCCTCCACGAGGTGGCCCTTTCCTTCCGGTCGCGGCCCTCGTCCCTGTCCAGTGAGACACCGAATTTCCCGTCCAGGTGCATTCGCGCTGAAAAGTTCCCCAGCTGCGGCTGCCGCGTCGCTGCACGCAAACTGCCCCCCCCGGGTCATTTGCCTGCTCGAAAACTGCCGCTTTCTTGACGCTGGGTGTCGGCTTGCCGGCGCCCGCTGACCGTCAAGGTCGTGCGAGGGGTGGCGATTTACCCGTGAAGGCGATTTCGAGGTCCCCCCCGCGGGCTCTCTCGCAACTTTCTGCGGTGCTTCGCGAAGCCCGCGTGGGGGCTCAGGGAACGAGATCGATGATCTTGCTTCCCGGGGGCGGATCGAAGCTGAATAGCGACGCCTCGGGCTTGGTGTCGAAGGCGAGGTCGCTGAACTCCAGGCGCGTCGTGTTGCCGAGAAGATCCACGAGTTCCGTCCAGGTGATGTCGCCGGCAGGCAGGACCACGCCGAGGGTGAGTCGCTGGTAGGAGGCCGCTTTCCGGGGGAGTAGCTCCAACACGGCGCCCTCGGGGTCGCAGGTGCTTGCACGGACCTTGAACTCGGCCTCCAGGTCGCTGCGTCCCAGCAGGAACTGGGCGGCGCCCGCTGCCAGGTGGCCCTCCTCACCGACGGGCAGGCGTTGCACCTCTGCGAAGGCCGGGTCGTAGAGCCACAACGTCTCGCCATCGCTCACGAGCAGGCTCTCCTCGGGGCTCTGGTAGCGCCAGCGCATCCGCTGGGGCAGGGCCAGCACCGCCCATCCGCTCGAGTGCTGTGGCGCACTGTCCGGTGCGGAGAGCCGGGTGGTCTGGGAGAAGTGCACGCGGAGATCCTTGACGTCGCGGTGACGTCGCTCTACGGCCTCCACGGCGGCCCGCCTGCAGCGCTCGGAATCGTCGACGGAGGGCTCGGCGTGGAGGGCGCCCATCCAGCCCAAGAGCGTGGCGAAGAGCAGCGGGGGGATTCGACTTCGTGAACTCACGCGGATTGCCTTGGACGTGGGCCCCGTCCAGTCATTCAGGACGTGAGATTGCTCACGTAGACTTCCCGGGGCTTGCTGCCGACCTGAGGTCCCACCACGCCTTCGTTCTCCATCTGCTCGATCATGCGCGCGGCGCGGTTGTAGCCCACCTTGAGCCGACGTTGAACATAGGAGATCGAGGCGTTGCGGGTCTCAGCGACCAGCGCCAAGGCGGTGTCGTACATCTCATCCACGTCTTCGGCGGCAGTTTGGGCCGTGTCGCTCTCCAGCTCGAGAGCGTCCAGGGACTCGTCGAAGTTGGGGCTGCCCTGGGCTTGCAGGAAGCTCGTGAGTGCGGAGACCTCTTCCTCGGTCACGAGGGCACCGTGCAGGCGCTGCAGCTTCGAGGTTCCCGGGGGCAGGAAGAGCATGTCGCCGTCGCCCAGCAGGTGGTCGGCGCCGTTCTGGTCGAGGATCGTCCTCGAGTCGGTGCGCGAGGAGACCTGGAAGGAGATGCGCGCGGGAAAATTCGCCTTGATGACACCGGTGAGTACATCCACGCTGGGCCGTTGCGTGGCCAGCACCAGGTGGATGCCCGCCGCCCGTGCCATCTGGGCCAGGCGCTGCAGGGATTCTTCGACGTCCTTCGCGCAGACCACCATCAGGTCGGCAAGCTCGTCGATCACGACCACGATGTAGGGGAGCTTCTCGTAGGGGACCTCCTCGCCCACTTCCTCGCCCGCACGGGGCCTGAGCTGGAAGCTCGCCTCCCCGGCCTGGAGTTCCTTCTCGCAGCGCTCGTTGAACTGCTGGATGCTGCGCACCCCCAACGCTGCCATCCGCTGGTAGCGCTCCTCCATCTTGCGCACGATGCTGGCCAGGGCCGCAGAAGCGCGCTTGGGGTTGGTGACCACGTCGGCCACGAGGTGGGGAACGCCCGCGTAGACCGAGAGCTCCAGGAGCTTTGGGTCGATGAGCAGCAGCTTGAGCTCATCGGGAGTCTTCCGGTAGAGGATCGAGCAGAGCAGCGAGTTGAGGAAGACGCTCTTGCCCGTACCCGTGGCACCGGCCACTAGCAGGTGCGGCATCTTCGCCAGGTCCGCATCCAGGGGATTGCCGAAGATGTCCTTGCCCAGGGCCACGGGGATCAGCGCGGAGCTCGATTTGAAGTTTTCGCACTCGAGCAGGTCGCGGAGGTAGACGGTCTCGCGCTGTGGGTTGGCGACCTCGACACCCACCACCGATTTGCCCGGCAGCGGCGCGATGATTCGCACGGAAAGTGCGCGCAGCGCCAGCGCGAGGTCGTCCGCGAGGCCTACGATCTTGTTGACCTTGATCCCGGAGGCGGGCTCGAACTCGTACATCGTGATCACCGGCCCGGGATGGACGGTGACGACGCTGCCTCCGACGCCAAAATCCAGGAGTTTCTTCTCCAGGATTCGCGAGTTCATGATCAGGCTCTCGCGGTCGTAGCTGCGCGCCCCGTGCGGCGGTTCCTGGAAGATCGTCACGTCGGGGAGCTGGTAGGGGCCCGTGTGGACTTCGCTGAACCTGAAAGCCTTTTGCTGGGCCCGCTGGGATTCGCGCTCGCCGCCGTGATCGATGATCTCCGGCGCGCCCCTGCGCGCCGTCCTTGCAGCGGCTGGAATCTCCGCGGTCACGGAGGTGACTTCCGGCGGCAGCACGCCGGGCGCACTCTCTCGGCGAGCGCGCTCCACGCGGGCGTGTCGCGCTCGCTGCTCCTTCCAGACGCCGATCGAGCGCGAGCCTCGCTCGAAGCCCGTCGTCAGCTCCGCGAGCGCGCGCCGGGCGCGCAACCACAGCGCGTGCAGGCCCCGCCCCAAGCTCCGCATCAGCTCCGCGAAGCCAGCCATCAGCCCGCCCGCTGCCACGCCCAGGGTGGTCATGCCGCGACTGCTCGAGACGCCGGTGGCGGTCATGGCACCGATCGCGAACAGGACGCCGTTGAACAGCAGCGCTCCCCAGTGCCCGAGGTAGCGGGCCTCCCCCTCGGAGAGAAAACCGCCAAGCCAGTTGTTCTGGCCGGTCCCGCTGCCCCAGAGCTCTGCGAACAGCGGCGGGGCCGAGGCCGTGGCCAGCATCAGTAGCCCGGCGCCGAGCCAGAAGCGCGAGGCCAGCCGCGGCAGCCCCCGGCCCGCCATCAAGCGCAGCCCCAGTACGGCGGTTGCCGCGACCAGGAGCCAGGACGCATAGCCGAGGCTGAAGAACAGGGCGTCATTGAGCCCCGGAGCGAGCTCCCCCGCCTCGTCCGGTCGGGCGAGGGCAAGTGCTGCGAAGGCGGCCAGCCCGAGCAGGGCTACGCCCGCGGACTCCGCGAGCAGTACGCGCGACTCCGAGTGATCCCCCTCGTCGCCACCCTTCCGCTTGCGTTTCGCGGAACGCGCGTCTGCTTTGGCTGCGCGGGCTCGAGGCATTAGATCACCGTTCTATTCCACTGCATGTGGAGAGACCCGGCCATCGCCTGCGAGAGACGGGCCTGATCTTACGACTGGGCCTGCATCACCCCCCATGGGCCCGCCAGGCACAGGGAAGGGTAGGCGGGTGGGGACGCTCGTCAACTGCGGCGGGGCGGTTGCCCCTCGCAGCGGCCCGGGACCCACACTTTTCGAATCCGTGCAGCGAATTTCGACGGGATCGCGCGCTTCCGGTGGTGCGGTTTCCCCGGAATCTCGCTTGACGCCCGGCGCTCTGCGGGAGAAGATGCCTCTACCCCGAGTACCAGGGAGGCAGCAAGCATGGCGAGCATCAACAAGGTGATCTTGATCGGGAACCTCGGACAGGATCCGGAGCTTCGCTACACGCAGAACGGCAAGGCGGTGGCATCCTTTTCGCTGGCAACCACGGACCGCTTCTCCTCGCGTGACGGCGATCGCCAGGAGCGCACCGAGTGGCATCGCATCGTTACCTGGGAGCGAACCGCCGAGAATTGCGCGCGCTTCCTCTCCAAGGGACGCAGTTGTTTCGTCGAGGGCCGGCTGCAGACCCGCGAGTGGGAGGACAAGGAGGGCGTCAAGCGGCGCACCACCGAAGTCGTGGCCCAGAACGTGCAGTTCCTGGGCGAGCCGCGCGGGAACGCGGGGGAGCGCGATCAGATCGGCTCCCAGTTCCGCGATGGCCCCGCAGAGGCGCCCGCAGGGCCGGCTTCGTCGGGTCCGCCTGCCGCGCAGTCCGGCGGCGACCCCCCGTCCGACGACATCCCCTTCTAGCGCAGAACGCGCGCGGCGCGAGGGCGGTGGCTAGCGGTTTGCGCCCACCCGGAGGCCGCGCACCAGTTCGTTGATGGTGGTGCGCGCTTCTGCGTCGAGGTTCTCGAACTGGACGCCCATGCCCGGAGGCTCGGGGCCCAGCCCATCACTGAGGCGTACGACCCGTCCCGTCACCTGGATGGGGGCCTCGGTCTCGGGGATGCGAAATTCCAGCGCGATGCTGGCGCCGATCTCGGGCGGCTCTTCGGTCTGGATGAAGAGTCCACCCTCGTTGACGTTCTGCGCGAACTCCGAGAAGAGTTCATCGACGGTCTTGTAGTCGACTCGCACCGACAGGCCGATGCGGCGGGAACTCCGGCGTTCCACGCGCACCTTCTCGGGCGGGGTCGGGCTCTGGTGGTCCACGGCTCGCATGCGGATTCTCCCCCTGAGGGTTCGCGGAGATCATCGACCAGTCCGCGGCGCGACCTTAGCTGGCGGGTTTCACCCCACTTCTTGCGCCCTGCCTGCGCGCGGGCCCGGCGGCTCCCCGAGCAGTCCTTCGTCGCGCAGGCTCACGAAGCCTCCCTCGGCCACCACGATGTGATCGACCACACGGACCCCCAGCAATTCCCCGGCCTCCACCAGCCGCTGCGTGACCGCACGATCCTCGGCACTCGGCGTGGGGTCTCCGCTGGGGTGGTTGTGGACCAGCACCAGCGACGCCGCGCACGCCGCGAGGGCGGGCCGGAAGACCTCCCGGGGATGCACGAGGCTGGCGGTCAGGGTGCCTCGGGAGATCACCTGTTTTCCCAGCACGCGCTGTCTTCCATCGAGCAGCAACACGATGAAGCACTCCTGGCAGGCGTGCCTCAAGATCGGATGGAAGTGCCGGAACACGTCGTCGGGGCCGCCGATGCTCGATCCGCGGACCAGGCGTTTGGCGTGGAGACGGCGCCCCAGTTCGAGGGTCGCCAGCAGCGCGGCGGACTTCGCTTCTCCCACCCCGGCGATGCGCATGAGTTCCGCGCGGCTGCTTCGCGCCAGCCCGAGCAGGCCGCCACAGCGACCGAGCACGCGCAGCGCGATCTGGTGGGCGCTCGCGTGCGTGTCGCCGCTTCGCAGCACGAGCGCGAGCAGTTCGGCCTCGGTGAGAGCCTCCGCGCCCTGGGCGCTCATGCGCGAGCGCGGCGACGGAAAGATTGCAATCGGGTCCGCTGAGCGGCGTGACATGGGAGCTCGAGGACCGGGGAGAGGACAGTAGCGCGCCAAAGTGGAGAAGCGAAGGCGATCCGCGGCCTGGCTTCGGCCTGCCGGCGCGCGAAGACGGGCGCTCAGCGTCTGGCAGCGGCGGGAATCAGGGGCGCTCTCAGGAAGCGTTCGGAGACTTGGGGGGCCAAGGGGTGTTGGATGGCGCGTACCCGAAGGCCTATGTGCGCGGCGTCGCCGCGGCGGGCAGAGCGGTTGGCGAGACGCTCGAGGTAGCGATCCCCTTCTCGGATCCGGGCGAAGCGCCGGAAGAAGGCGTCGGGATTGTGGAGCAGGTGGTCGATCTGACGGTCCAGGCGACGATCGAGGGGGGGCAACACCCGCTGGGCGGCGAGGATCGGTGCTGGCCGTTGCGGCGGTCCCGGGAAGAAACCCGCCGGGCTCACCAGCGCGCCGGCTGACACCGCGTAGTGTGGACTGGAGGGCCGGCGGGGTTGCGGGTTCTGGGCAGCCGTTCGCCGGAGGGAGGGCTCGGGCGCAGCGACGCGCTGCTCTTGGCTGGGCCCGGTCCCGCCGAGGTCGTAAGGGGCCCCGACCAGGAACATCCAGGTCGCCAGGCCGCCGGCCAGCACCGCGGCGGTACGCATCGGAGCTAAGCCCTGGAGGAAGCCGCGGATTCCTCTCGGACGCACTTCGTAGGCCTGTATGCGCGCCATCACGTGGCTCGTGAGATGTGCGGGCGGCTCGGGTTCCGGCAACGTTTTCAGCAGCTCGTTGAGCCTGCGCTCCTCCTCGATCGCGAACCCCTCGGCCATCGCGTCGGGCGCCTGCTCGTCGGTGTCTCGTTGCCAGCGACTCACGAATCCGTCTCCTCGGATCGTTCGCGCACGAAATCCTCGAGTAGAACCTTGAGCGCCGAGCGCGCTCGGTGGATGCGCGACTTGACGGTTCCCTCCGGGATCCCCAATACGTGGGCGATCTCGCTATAGGGCTGCCCTTCGAATTCTCGGAGCACCACAGCGATGCGCAGATCGTAAGGGAGTTTGCCGAGTGCCAGCTGGACGGCCCGCTGGTCCTCCGCGCCAGCCGCACTGTCCTCCGGATCTCTCGGTGCGCTGGGCAGTGCTGCGCCTCCGGCCTGCTGCACACCCAGTGCCTGGCTACGCGCATGGGCACGTCGCAGGCTGCGGAGGCGGTTCTTGGCGGCGTTGGCGGCCACGCGGTAGACGAAGGTCGAGAAGCGGGCTTCCCCGCGGAAGCGCTTGCCATGGCGGTAGAGGCTGAGGAAGGCGTCCTGAGAGGCGTCCGCAGCCTCCTCCCGATCTCCCAGCATGCGCACCATCAGTCCGAAAACGGGGCGCTCGTGCCGCTTGACGAGCATCGAGAAGGCTTCCATGTCGCCTTCCTTCTGCCAGCGCGCAACGAGTTCCGAGTCCGGGTCGACGTCCGTAGCGCGGGTGCTCATGCTCGCACCCAACAGCGCGGGTCTGATGAAGTCGGCAGCCACTGCTTGCATCCCGGAAATCGGACACCGGTCGCGGGAATCGGGTTCCCACGGAGCTCGGTCACGTCGTCCCTTCGGAATCGACCCCCGCGGGGATCAGCGCCAGGGGATCGTCGGGGCGCTGCCAGTCGCCGCTCTTACCGCCCCGTTTGCTCGCCAGGTGGATCGACTCCACGGTCATGCCGCGGTCCACGCCCTTGCACATGTCGTACACCGTCAACCCGGCGGCGGCGACCGCAGTGAGTGCCTCCATCTCCACGCCCGTTCGGGCATGCGCGCTGGCGCGGGCCTCGATGCGCAGCCGCTGGGCCTGCGGGTCCGGGGTCACTTCCACGTCCACGGAGTCCAGGGGCAGCGGGTGGCAGAGCGGGATCCATTCGCTCGTGCGCTTGGCGGCCTGGATCCCCGCCAGCCTCGCCGTGGCCAGCACGTCTCCCTTTGCGATACCACCGCTGGCGATGCGCTCCAGGGTCGCTGCGGCCATGCGCACGGCGCCTCGCGCCACACAGACACGCTGCGTGACGGCCTTGTCGCCCACGTCCACCATGCGCGCGCGGCCCTCGGCATCCAGATGGGACAGCTCACCACTCACGCCGTTTTCTCCTCCCTCTCGCACACCCAGTCGAGCATGTCAGCGAAGATCTCTTCGCGTGTCGACTCGTGGAAGATCTCGTGCCCGCGCCCCGAGTAGCTGCGGAGCTGGCCCAGGGGAGCTTCTTGGGCAAAGCGCTCGCTGGCGCTGGGATCGCAGAGCGAGTCCCGCTCCCCCCGCAGCAGCAGTACGGGTTGTTGCAGTGCTCTAGCGTGGAGCCGCCGCATGGCGCGAAAGCTCTGCGCTACCAGCGAGGCCGTCGCATGGCTGAATTCCGCCAGGGGATCTTCGAGAATTTCGGACACCACCGCCGGGTCCTCGCTGAGGGACTCCAGGTTCAATCCGACGCGCAGTTTCAAGCGCGGTGCGACCCGCGCCATCAGCCCCGTGCAGAGGGCGCGCAGCGGTGCGAGGCCGCCGCGCCTTTGCAGCGGTGTCCCGGACAGCAGGGCCCCCGCCAAGTCGGCCGGGCGCTCCTGCAGAAAGAGCGCACTGACCAGGCCACCGAGGTCGTGACCTACGAGGTAGAGGGGGCGCTCCTGGCACTCTGCACGGGTGTCGCCCATTACCTCCGCGAGGTCGTCCAGGTAGTCGTCGAAGCGGCGCGCGTGGGCACGGGCGCCGCCGGAGCGTCCGTATCCCCGCTGATCGAAGGCGAAGACCGCACACCGGCGACGTGCAAACCAGCTCGCCAGTCGCTCGTAGCGGCCGCTGTGCTCCGCGAAACCGTGAACGATGAGCAGCGCGCGCGCGGGATCCTCGGGCAGCCATGCCCGACGGAAGAGATCCGGCGCAGCCGCGCGCGTGACGTGGCACTCGCGGCGAAGAATGGGCGGGGCGTCCACCGGCGGCAGCCTAGCTGCGATCGCCCCTGCAAGCCGATTTTTCGCGCGGCGCGCGGTCGCGCCGATCGCAGCTGGCGGAACGGGGGCTTCCGGGGGGGATGGGACCGCTTGCATTCAGGAACTCGGCGGTCGCGTGAGGCCCGCGCGGGCCTGCTTCACGCGTGCGAGATAGGCGACGCCGCGGATATCGGAGCCCCAGAAGTACGCGGAGATGCCGTCGTCCTCCCCCAGGCGCCGGATGTTGTCGGCCAGAATGCGGCAACCCGCCTCGATGTTCATCTCGATGGTGGTGAGGTTCCCGGCCATGTTCATGTCCTCCACCATGTAAGGCATCACCTGCATGAGGCCGATCGCCCCCTTGCGGCTGCGTACCCACGGTCGGGCACCGCTCTCCACGCGGATCACGGCAGCCACCAGTTCCGGGGCCAGCTCCTGCTCCTGCGCGCAGCGGGCCAGCGAGGCGGTGATGCGCCGCCGCTGGTCGTCGGACAGTTCGGGGTTCCACTCCCCCAACCGCGCGTGGATGCCGTTTGCGCCGATGCCGGCTCCGTCAGCCCGGGGCAGCGCGGCCGTCCTGGCATCCGGGGCGGGGCCACGATTCACCACGAGCAACATCGAGATCGCGAATAGACACGCGATGCCGACTCGAGACATGGAACTCCCCCGGGGGCTGGAGAGAACGCTAAGAACCGCCCACCAAGGCAAAGCGTACTCGACCCCATGGAGGGCGACCACGCCCGGATGCCCACGTCGCACAGCGGGCGTTTCCCCCGCCGGGAAGCACACGCTCCCCCAATTGGGTGAGATTCTTTATTGACCCGCGGATCTTCCAGGTGGTAGTTTCAAGTCGATTGGTGGGGATGGGGAGCCCTCAACGCACGGGAGTGGGATCGAAGAGCCTGCGTCTCGCAGGTTGCGAGCGAAACCAGGGAACTCGAGTCGGCGACCCCGTCGCCTTCCGGGAGCCGTGGAGACGATGTCGATTTCCTCCCAGGACACTCCGCTGCCAATGACGGCCCAAGACCTCCCCGCCCGAAGCTCTGCCGAGGATTTTTCCGCGCGCCGTCTCCTCGAGGGACTCTCCCGCGTGTATCGCTGGGTGTTGGTGGTGGACGCCCAGCGGCGCGTGCTGTGGGCGAGTGAGGCCTTCTCCGAAGTCGTCGCTCCGGGAGAAGAGGTACTGGGTCGCGACGCGAGCAGGTTCATTCCGCTGCTCCCCCATCCCGATCAGATCTTCAAACTGAACACGAAGCTGAAGCAGAGGCCCCCGCATGTGGGCCTGACCCTCGGTATGCGCACCTCCGACGGCGTGGACACCCCGGTGGAGGTACACCTCGTCCGGATCGACACGGATGAGAGCGCCCCGCACCTGTTGGCCATCGCACGCCCCAGCGAGCAGGGCGCGAGCGTCGATCTCGCCCCCGCGCACTCGATCGTCGATGAGGTTTCCGAGGCCGTGGTCCTGGTGGATCCACAGGGCTTCGTGACCTTCGCGAACAGGGCGGCGCTGGAACTCTTCGACCTTCCGCGCAACAGCATCGAGGGCTCTGCTGCGGCGCTGCTCTTCGGTTCCGAAGCGACGAGCATCGGCCTCACCGTCGACTCGCTGATCGGCCGCCAGTCCGGTGCGTGCGAGCTGTCACTGCTGCGTCCAGATGGCTCCCACTGCGAGCTGCTGGTTCGCGCCTCCTCCCTCGAGCCGGGGATGCCGGGCACGATGCTGTGCCTGCGGGATCTAAGCGCCTCCGACCGGGAGCAGCGCGCGCTCCTCAAGGTCAACGAGGAACTCGAGTACTGCGTGAACGCCCTGGCCCATGACCTGCGCTCACCGCTGGTAGCGCTGCTGGGCTTCTCACGGCTGCTCCGCCAGGACTACGCGGAGCTGCTCGACGCGAGCGGTCTGCACTTCCTCGACCGCATCGAGCAGGCGGGTGTGACCATGGAGAGCCTGATTCACGACCTTCTCGAACTCTCCCGCATCGAGTCGCCGGCGCCGAATCCATCCCGCGTCGACTGCCGCAGCGTGCTCGTGCAGCTGGCCGCGGAGTTCAAGCCGCGTCTGGAGGATGCGGGGATCCGGCTGGTCTTCCCAGATGCGCCGCCGCCGATCCGCTGCGATCGCACGCGCCTGTATCAGGTGGTGTCGAACCTGATCGGAAACGCCGTGGAGCATATGGGGGAAGTCGTGGAGCCCCGGATCGAGGTGGAAGTCCTCGAGCGCGAGGCCGCCGACGAGATCGTGATCTCCGACAACGGACAGGGGATCGGTGCGGAGAGCCACCAGGCGATCTTCGAGGTCTTTCATCGGCTGGGCCGACGCCCGGTTGGGGCTCACGGAGCCGGGATTGGCCTGGCGATCGTCCGGAAGATCGCCGAGTCCCACGGCGGGCGTGTCTGGGTGGAGAGCGAGTCGGGCAAGGGCGCCGCTTTCCACGTGCTCTTCCCGCGATAGCTCCCCCGCCACGACCCGTGGCCGGGCTCGCGCAGGGGCGCTTGCCCAACCCGAAGGCTCGCCTATGCTGCGCGTCCGAGTTCGGCGAGCATGTATCCGGAACTATTCTCAATCGGCGATTTCAGGATCAGCACCTTCGGGCTGATGATGGCGCTGGCCTTCCTGACCGGGGGCTGGATCACCTCCATCCGAATGCGCGAGGAGGGCCTCGATCCCGAGCAGGCCTGGAGCCTGCTCGTCTACGTGATGCTCGGCGGCGTCGTTGGCTCCAAGCTCTACTTCGCGGTGGACGTCCATCTGCGCACTGGCATCCCTTTCACGGATCTGCTCTTCGCGCGCGAGGGCATCACTTGGTACGGAGGCCTCATCCTGGCCACGCTGGTGGGTGCCTTCTGGTGTCGTCGGAACGGCTTGTCGATCAAGCAGGTGATGGACTGCACGGCGGTGGCAGGTGCAGTGGGGCAGTCCATCGGCCGCGTCGGCTGTTTCCTGGTGGGAGACGACTACGGGCGCGTCACGGACCTGCCCTGGGCAGTGACCTTTCCACGCGGCGCGCCTCCCACCTTCGACCCCGTCCACCCCACGCAGATCTACGAGATCCTCTGGCTGTTGCCGGTGGCCGGCTTCTTGTGGTTGCGCCGTCAGCGGAGTCCCTTTCTCTTCGGCGAATACATTGCGCTGAATGGTTTCGGGCGCATCTTCGTCGAGACCTTGCGCGTGAACCCGGTGGTGGCGCTCGGCTTCACGGAGCCCCAACTCGTGGGGATGGGACTCATCGTGCTCGGTGTCGTCGGCTGGCTCTATTTCTTCCGCCGCGACGGCGAGAAGATCGTCACGGCCTGAGCGCGCTGCGTCCCCGGCCGGGCGCCGATCATCCGGTGGAGGAGGGCTGGAGGCGCGCGAGCAACGCGTCTGCCTGGGAGACCAGCGTCTCGGCGCCCGCGCTCTCGGCGAGCTGCTTGCACACTTCCACCGCCGCTTGCGCGAGGCGCTCGTGGGGCGGCTGGGGTTCTGGGTCGTTGGCCTGCCAACTCGAGAGCTCGCTGAGGCACGACGCCGAATCCCGCTCGAGGTAGCGGTCCATGCCCCGCGAGAAAGCGGCCAGGGCCACGACGGCCCCGCCGCTGTCGGCCGCCTGCTCGAAGCAACTTGCGGCCCGCGCGTAGTGCCCCCCCTCGAGATAGGAGTGGGCAGCCCGCAGCCGGCCCACGGCCGGGGAGCCGTGGATCTCGGTGAGCAACGCATCCACGGAGAGCCCGAAGACCTGCTCGGCATCTCCCTGGTGCTCGAGGAGGTAGCGGGTCACGCGTCCGTTCTCGGCGTGGACGCACAGCAGCATTCGCAACTCCCGGGCCGTCTGGTCGAGCAGCGACTCCGCCTCGCTGCGTCCCTCCACGAGACGCCGACCGGCGGTGGCCAGGATCTTCTCGAACTCTTCGAAGAGCGTCCGGGTATCCGGATCGGCCCGGTCGCGGAGCTTTCGCACACGGGGGCCGTAGACTTCGCACTGGTAGAAATTTTCCCGGAAGCTCATGGCTTCGTGGAAGAGGGAGCCCACCGCCAGATCGAAGAGCGCCCCGCGGTCTGCGAGACTGGCCTGCATCTCGTCGCGGCTCCGGAAGGAATCGTGACAGCGCTCCTTTAGCCGGAACAACACGCTCTCCTCGTCGTTGCTCACCAGCGCCTCGAGTTCTTCGAAGCGCAGCTTTCCGACTCGATGCTGTGCGAACAGTCGACGCATCATCCGGTGGCCTTCCAGAAAGTCCTGGACGATGCGGACGAGGTTCTGCTCGGTGTCCGACATGTAGAGATTATAGTTCGCGCGCGCTCGAATGCGCGCGTGCTAACCTGCGCGGCTGATGGCGTCAGAGGATCCGGCCCGAGGCGAGATGTCCCGGCATCCCTCCGGCCGTTCACCGCGCGCAGTCCTGCTGGTGGTCTTCACCACCATCCTGATCGACTGGGTGGGCTTCAGCGTGCTGATTCCGGTGCTCCCCCTCTACGCGGAGCGCCTGGGTGCGGGCCCGGTGCAGATCGGCATGCTGCTCACCGTCTACGCGCTCGCCCAGTTGCTCTTCCTGCCCGCTTGGGGATGGGTTTCCGATCGCGTCGGTCGCCGCCCCGTCATCCTCTGTTCCCTGCTGGGCACCGCGCTCTCCTTCTCTTTGCTGATTCAAGCGGACACTGTGGAGATGATCTTCGCCGCCCGCGCCCTGGCGGGCTTCTTCGCAGCGAGCATCGGTACCGCCCAGGCCGTGGTCACGGACGTGACCAGCGAGGAGGACCGGGCGGGTGGCATGGGGATGATCGGTGCCGCCTTCGGGCTCGGGATGGTGCTGGGGCCCGCCATGGGCGGGTTCCTCGCCCGATACTCCGCCGAGGCGCCCTTCCAGGCCATCATCGTACTGGCCCTCGCCAACTTGGCCCTCGCCTGGTGGCGCCTTCCAGAGACGCGAGTTCCGGAGCGGGGAGAGATGCGCTGGCGGGAGCTGGGCGTGGCGCTCATTCCGACTCCGCTGCGGCTGGTGGCGGCGGTACACGACCGGCGCATCGGCTTGTATCTGACCCTCTTCTTCTTTCAGTTCACGGCCTTTGCGGTACTGGAGGGGCAGATCACCTACTTCCTGTCCGTCGCGCACGGCGCCGACGAACTCAACGTGGCCATGATCTTCGCTTGGATCGGGCTGGTGCTCGCCCTCACCCAGGGAGTCGCTTTGCGCCGGCTGGTGCCCCGGGTGGGCGAGGAGCGGCTGGTGATGCTCGGCCTTTTCGCCATGGGGGTCGGCCTGATGGCCGTGGCGCTGGCGGAAAGTCTGTCCTGGTTCTACCTCATCGGTACCTTGATCGCGTTGGGCAATGGGTTGGCGTTTCCGACCTTCACCGGGCTCTACTCCAAGGCCTGCGAGGCCGGACAGGCCGGCGAACTGCTCGCGCAGAGCCAGTCCATGGCCACCACCGGGCGCATCGTGGGGCCGGTCGCCGCCGGTTGGCTGATGGTGCACGGCTCCCTGGGGATGCCCTTCCTGATCGCGGGCGGGATCATGTTCGGCTGCATGATCTGGTTCCGCCTCGCTCGCCGCACCCTGATCGAAGGGCTACCGTAAGCGAGCCTCGTGGCCCCGCGGCAGTGGCTGCGCGGATCCCATCAATCCCCTGCGGGCCAACCAAGTGCGACGCGCTCCGGGCCCGCCTGCAACGAGGACGCCCGGCCCCGACGCCCGTACCCGCGAGGAAGACATGGATCCCATCGAACGCGAAAACATGGAAGTCGACGTCCTCTACGTGGGGGCGGGGCCCTCTACGTTGGCTTCCGCGATCCACCTCATGAATCAGGTGGAGGCCCGCAACCGGCGCGCCGAGGCCAGCGGAGAGCCCGGCGTCGAGCCCCCCAGCATCCTGGTGCTGGAGAAGAGTGCGAACATCGGGGACCACATGCTCTCGGGTGCGGTGATGAACCCGCGCGCCCTGCGCGAGCTGGTCCCGGACTTCGAGTCCCAGGGTTTTCCCACCGAGTACGTGTGCAACTACGCGGGTTTCTGGATCTTTCACCCAAAGGGCCGGTTGGCGGCTCCGAGCTTCGCGACGCCCCCGAACTTTCGCAAGAAGGGCTATCACGTGGCTTCCCTCAACAAGATCGCCAAGTGGCTCGGCGAGCGCGCCGAGGCCGCGGGGGTGGACATCTTCCCTGGCTTTGCGGGAGACCAGTTGCTCATCGAGGGCGGGCGCGTGGTGGGCGTGCGCACCGGTGACATGGGGGTCGACAAGGAGGGTCAGCCCAAGAGCACCTTCCAGCCGGGCATGGACATCTTCGCCAAGGTGACGGTGCTCGGAGAGGGAGTGCGCGGCACGCTCTCGCAGCAACTCATCGACCGCTTCGAGCTCGAGGGGCGCAATCCGCAGACCTTCGAGACCGGCGTGAAGGAGATCTGGAAGATCGACCCGAAGAAGCACCGGCCCGGCCGGGTGGTACACGGCCTGGCCTTTCCGGAGATCCTGAAGGGCTTCCACGGCATGTGGCTCTACGACATGGCGGATGACCTGATCTCCTACGGCTACGTGACGCTCCTCGAGTCGGAGAATCCGCACAGCGACCCGCACCTGGAGGCGCAGAAGTTCAAGACCAACCCCTGGATGAAGTGGCTGCTCGAAGGCGCGGAGTTGGTGCGCTACGGGGCGAAGTGCATCCCCACGGGCGGCCTCTACTCACAGCCCAAGCTCTACACCGATGGCGCATTGCTGGTGGGAGACTCGGCGAGCATGTGCAACGCCCAGAACCTCGCCGGCATCCACATGGCGATGAAGACCGGGATGCTGGCGGCCGAGACCCTGGTGGAGGCCCTGGCCGCGCAGGACTTTTCGTCCAAGACGCTGGGGGGGTACGCGGAGCGCTTCCGTCACAGCTGGGCTTACGAGGAGCACTACCAGGCGCGCAACTTCGCGCCTTCCGTCCAGAAGGGTGTCTTCTTCTTCGGCCTCAACGAGCCGCTGCGCATGCTGACGGGCGGCCGGGGCCTCGAGGACGAGATGAACCTGGACGCGGGACATACCCACATGAAGAAGCTCTCGCAGCTACCCGCTTCGCGGCGTGAGAAGGAGGTTTTCGAATTCGACGGCAAGCTCACCTTCAGCAAGGAGCACCTGGTGGGCTTCAGCGGAACGCAGCACGAAGCCGATCAGCCCTCCCATCTCGTGGTGGCCGACGTGGACCTCTGCAGCGACGTGTGCGCCGAGGAGTACGGGAATCCTTGCGAGAGCTTTTGCCCGGCAGCCGTTTACGAGATGGTGGACGATCCCGGCAATCCGGGACGCAAGCAGCTCTTCATCCACCACGAGAACTGCGTGCACTGCAAGACCTGCGATATCGCGGACCCCTACCAGGTGATCACCTGGACACCGCCCGAGGGAGGCGAGGGACCCGACTACACGCAGATGTAGCGGTCGCTCAGCTGCAGCCGCTGGTGTTCCCGCAATTCGGGCACTTGTAGCAAGCGCCATTGCGGATCATGATGCCCCCGCAGTCGCTGCAACTTGGCGCGTCCGACTGGTTGACGATTGCGAAGGGAACGGTGTCGCCGCCCATTCCACCGGCCACGACCGCCAGCGGCGCAGGGGTGGCGCTCGCCTGGCTCTGGGCGCGCGGCGCGAGTCCTGAGCTCGCTTCGTTGCTCTCCTGCTCGTCGACGATCTCGGCCTCATCGGCCAGGAAGCGTCCGCCCAGGTAGCGGAACACGTAGTCCATTACGGACTTCGCCATCGGGATCTTGCGGTTGTTCGTAAACCCCGAGGGCTCGAAGCGGGTGTGGCTGAACTTGTCGACCAGGGCCTTCAGCGGCACGCCGTACTGCAGGGAGATGGAGGTCATGGTCGCGATCGTGTCCATCAGGCCCGAGACGGTGCTGCCCTCCTTGGCCATGCGCAGGAAAATCTCGCCCGGTTGACCGTCGTCGTAGAGACCCACCGTGAGATATCCCTCGTGTCCGGCGATGGAGAACTTGTGGGTGGTGGCGTCCCGCTCGTCCGGGAGCTTGCGTCGCACCGGCCGGGGCCCCGCCAGTTCGGCGACCGTCCCTTCTGCGTCCATGCTGGCGTTGAGGGGCTGGGTGCGCTTGCTGCCGTCTCGGTAGACGGCCAGCGACTTCAGGCCCAGTTTCCAGCCCTCCACGTAGGCGTGCATGATGTCGTCGGAGGTGGCGCTCTCGGGCAGGTTCACCGTCTTGCTGATGGCGCCGGAGAGGAAGGGCTGCACGGCGCCCATCATGCGCACGTGCCCCATCCAGTGGATGCTGCGCGCACCCTTGGCGGGGCGGAACGCACAGTCGAAGACGGGCAGGTGCTTCTCGAGCAGCCCCGGGGCGCCCTCGATGGTCTCGTGCTCGTCGATGTGGGCGATGATGTCGCGGATCGTCTCCTCCTCGTAGCCGAGGGCGCGCAGCGCCATGGGAACACCGTGGTTCACGATCTTGAGGAAACCGCCGCCCACCAGCTTCTTGTACTTCACGAGCGCGATGTCGGGCTCGACGCCCGTGGTATCGCAGTCCATCATGAAGGCGATGGTGCCGGTGGGCGCCAGTACCGTGACCTGGGCGTTCTTGAAGCCCGATTTTCGCCCCTTCTCCTCGGCGAGGCGCCAGACCGCTTTCGCGGAGGCGTGGAGATCGGCGGGAACGCCCGTGGGATCGATCTTCTCCGAAGCGGCCCGGTGCATGCCGATCACCTGCAGGAAGGGGCGCCGGTTCACCCGGTAGCGGGGGAAGGGGCCCATGTTCGCGGCGATCTCGGCGCTGGTGAGATACGCCTGGCCGCACATCAGCGACGTGATGGAGGCCGACAGGTTGCGGCCCTCATCGCTGTCGTAGGGGAGCCCCGCGGTCATCAGCAGGGCGCCCAGGTTCGCGTAGCCGAGGCCCAGGGGCCGGAAGAGGTGGCTGTTGCGCTTGATCTGGGTAGTCGGGTAGTCCGCGTGGTCGACGAGGATCTCCTGCGCGAGGATCGTGAGGGCCACGGCATGCTGGAAGGCCTCGACGTCGAAGTTCCCCTCGTCATTGAGGAACTTCATCAGGTTGAGGCTCGCCAGGTTGCAGGCGGTGTCGTCGAGGAACATGTACTCCGAGCAGGGGTTGCTCGAGCTGATGCGCCCCGAACTCTTGACGGGGTTCCAGAGGTTGATGGTGGTGTCGTACTGGATGCCCGGGTCGCCGCAGACGTGGGTGGCGTCCGCCATCTCGCGAAGCAGTTCGCGGGCCTGGAAGGTGTCCACTACGTCACCGCTCGTGACTGCCCGGGTCTGCCAGGGGCTGTCGGAGAGTGCGGACTGCATGAAGCTGTCGGTCACGCGCACCGAGTGGTTGGCGTTCTGGTAGAACACCGAGTCGTAGGCGCCGCCGGGTACGTTGAAGCCCCCGTCGTAGCCCGCGTCGATGAGCGACCAGGCGCGCTTCTCCTCGTTGGCCTTGGAGGCGATGAAGTCCATCACGTCCGGGTGGTCGACGTCCAGGATCACCATCTTGGCGGCGCGTCGGGTCTTGCCGCCCGACTTGACGACGCCCGCGAAGGCGTCGAAGCCACGCATGAAGGAAACCGGGCCCGATGCGGTGCCGCCGCCTTTGAGCTTCTCCCGCGAGGAGCGGATTCTGGAGAGGTTGGAGCCCGCCCCGGAGCCGCCCTTGAAGAGCATCGCCTCGGTCTTTGCGAGGTCCATGATCGACTCCATGGTGTCGTCCACGGAGTTGATGAAACAGGCGCTGGCCTGCTGGGGGGTGTCGGGAACGCCCAGGTTGAACCAGACCGGGCTGTTGAAGGCCATCTGCTGGTTCACGAGGATATGGCTCAACTCATCCGAGAAGCACTGTGCGTCCTCGGAACTGCGGAAGTAGCCCGAGCCCTCTCCCCAGGAACGGATGGTGTCGACCACGCGCCCGATCAACTGCTTGACGCTGTGCTCGCGCTCCGGCGTGCCGATGTGCCCGCGGAAGTACTTCGAGGAGACGACGTTGGTGGCGAGCGGCGACCAACTCGCCGGAATCTCCACGTCGTCCTGTTCGAAGACGGTTTCGCCTCGTTCGTTGCTGATGTGGGCGGAGCGGATCTCCCAGGTGAGTTCGTCGAAGGGGTGAGTGCCGGCTCGCGTGAAGTAGCGGGGCACCTCGACGCCCTGCGGCGCGCGTCTGCGCGAGCGACCGGGGCGAGCGCTGCCCACGCTCCGCAAGCCTTCTCCGCGCTCGGTGTTGCTGGTGGTGGTCCCGATCCCGCTCACGTCTGTCCCCGTCGTCATCGCGTTACCCTGTCTCCCGAGTTTGCCTCGATTTCATCGATCCCGAATCCCCTCCCCGTCCCGCTTCCGGGGAATCGGGACGCCTCAGCCCTGCCGCGCCGACCGTGCATCGATCACGCGCCGTTGTCTGTCCGACCGGCTACTGGCCATCGGTTCTTCAACCGTGCTGGCCGCGTCGTCTGGCTACCGCGCTGGACGGAAGCGGGTCGGGCAGGGATCCCGATTCTGAAAGCTGTTAGAAGTTTGGAGTTCCGGAAGTCCGAAACTCACGCGTGAACGGGTCCCGGACAAGAGTCCGGGGATGAGAGAGGCCTCAGAACGACTGAGGCCCCCGAACCGAGCTTGGGCCTCCATCCCAAGAAAACATCAACGTCCCGGTTCGCATCCCCCTGTCGACCGCCTGTTCAAGAACCCCCCCAGGCCGTCAGGAAGGACATGTCTCATCCCCGCGTTGATTGATACTCCTCGGAGCGCTCAGCGTCAATGGAGGATTCCACCAAATCTTGGGTGTCTCGCACCATTGGCCCACAAGCCCTTGAGGTTTCGCGAGTTTTCGCTGGAGGAAATCGCGCGGATTTTCGAGGCCGCGCCCCGGGCTCTCGTAGGCCGCCCAGGGAAGTCCCCTAACCTGTCGGAATCAAAATAAAATCGGTGGAACGAGCGATGCGGCGCCGGATTCTGGAGCGAGCGGCTCGCAAGCCCCTCAATCAGGCAGGCCCGTGAAGCGCAGTCCGATGCCCTCGGCGACCTTGTAGCGGACGTTCATGCCGATCAGCAGTGCGGTGATCGACTCCACGATGCGCGCGTTTGCGAGTGGACCTCCGTCCACCGCCCTCAGGCCCGGCACCAGGCCGCAGAGCGCCATGATCGCCGGGCGGGCCTGTTTGGGGCCAGAAATCACCACGTCACAGTCCACGGGCTCGGCGAGCTCTTGGAGACGGTGAGCAGAGACGTTCTGGAAAGCCGAGACGGTCGCGACGCCCTGGGGGGCCAGGCTCGCCACGAGTTCCGCGCAGGAGCCCTGCCATACGCCCAGCATGCGCGAGGCGGCGTCGCCCACCGAGGTCGCCAGGGGCACGCCCATGGAGACCAGCGTCTGCCCCGGCTCGAGCGCCTCGCGGATGCCCTTGACGGTGCTCGCGGTGTGTTCGAAGGGAACGGAGAGGATCACGACCGGAGCGGAGGCAGCTGCCTCGGCGTTCTCGAAGCCACGCACACGGGCCTCCGGCACGGATCCCGCCACCTGCTGGGCGGCCTCCTCGGCGCGCTCCAGCTTGCGGGAGCCGATCACCACCGGCCGACCGGCGGCCGCGAAGCGGAGCGCGAGTCCCAGCCCCTGGTCCCCCGTGCCTCCCAGAATCGCGATGGCGTCCTTGTCCATGGTCGGGGCGGCTCCTAGTCGTCGACCACCAGCAGGGTGGCCGAGCGATGCGCCTCGTGGAGCTGGCAGTGGATGCGGTAGAGACCGGCCGGGAGAGCGGGCAGCTCGATGCGCTGCTCGACCTGCTCGGGAACCACCACCTCGATGTCCAACGCCGGGATCGCGAAGCCGTGCGGCTTGTCGGTGGTGTTGAAGAGCGAGAGGCTGGCCGCGCGTTGAGCGGCCAGCGCGATAGTGGACGGGATGTAGACGTTCTTTCCGCCCACCACGGCCGTCACGACCTGCACGGGCGGCGTTGCAGCTGCGGGTTCCTCGGCGAGTGCTGCCGTTGCCGCCGAGAGCGTCCCGATCAGGGCCAGGCTGCCCCGGATCCCCCTGAATCCCCGCATGCGCTCGTCCTCCCCGACTCGACGCCACGCTATGCTACCGCGCCGTTCGATGAGGAGCCCGGTGTGCCCGAAACGAATGCGATTCCCAGCCTCGAAGAGGCCGCGCAGCTGCAGCGAGCGGCCGTCGAGCTGAGCGAGCTGGCGCTGGCCCGAAGCCGGGAGGTCACCGCGGGTGGCAAGCGGATCGACGACCACCAGGTGCTCGTGGAGCGGGTGGTCTATGCAGCCACCCAGGCGCGCGCCATCACCGAACTCGTGGAGGCGGTCTCCCAGGCGGCCGCCGAGGGCCAGGCGTCGCCGCAGCTCGAGCTCTGCGCCGTCGCGGCGGTCGCCGAGTTGGTCGGCGGCGTGCGTGCGCGCCTGGATCTCGTCGCGGACGACCTGGGGCTCGAGGAGTCCGCGCTGGAGGCGGCCTTCCCCGCCGAGTTGCGCGCGCTATTGCGCGCCTGCGGTCACGAGTCGGTGTTCCGGGCGCTGGGGCGCCAGGTCTGCGAAACCCGCGGCGCCAACGACTGGCCGCTGGACGAAGTCTGCGAACAGGTTCGCGAAGCCGTGCGGGGCTTCGCGGAGAGCGAGGTGATGCCCGAAGCCGAGCGCATCCACCGCACGGATGCTGGCATCCCCGAGGCCTTCATCCGCGGGATGGCGGAGCTGGGCTACTTCGGGCTGGCAGTCCCCGAAGCCTACGGGGGTTCGGAACTCGGCAACCTGGCCATGATCCTTACCACCGAAGAGCTCTCCCGCGCCTCGCTGGCCGCCGCGGGCTCTCTGATCACGCGGCCCGAGATCCTCACCAAGGCGCTGCTGGGCGGCGGCACCGAGGCGCAGAAGCGCCATTGGCTGCCGCGCCTCGCCGGCGGCGAAGTGATGGTGGGCATCTCGGTCACCGAGCCCGACGTCGGTAGTGACGTGGCCTCCGTGAAGTGTCGCGCCGAGCGGCGCGGCGATGCCTGGCTGCTGAACGGTCCCAAGGCCTGGTGCACCTTCGCGGGCCGCGCCGATGTGCTGGCGGTGCTGGCCCGCACGGATCCCTCCCCCGACAGCGGGGCGCGCGGACTCTCGCTCTTCATCGTCCCCAAGCAGGCTTTCGACGGCCACGAGTTCGAGTTCGTACAGCCCGGCGGCGGGCGCCTGGTGGGCAAGGCGGATGCCACCCCGGGCTACCGGGGCATGCACTCCTTCACCCTGAACTTCGAGGACTTCGAGGTACCCGCCGACCACCTGGTGGGGGGGGACGAGGGCGAGGGCCGGGGTTTCTATCTCCAGATGGCGGGCTTTGCGGCGGGCCGCCTGCAGACCGGTGGCCGCGCCTGCGGGCTCGCCCAGGCGGCGCTGGAGAAGACCGCCCAGTACGTGGTGGACCGCGTGCAGTTCGGCCGGGCCATCTCCGACTACCAACTCACCCAGTTCACCCTGGGCCGCATGGCGGCGCTGCTGGCGGCCTCGCGGGCGCTCACCTATGCGGCAGCGGCCGCCATGGACGAGGACGAGCGCGCGGCGGCGCCGCTGGCCGCCCAGGCCAAGCTGCTGGCCTGCGACATGGCGGTGGAGGTCACCCAGCAGGGACAGCTGATGCACGGCGGCTGGGGGTACGCGGAGGAGTATCCCATCAGCCGCTACGTGGTGGACGCCCAGGTGCTCCCCATCTTCGAGGGCGTGAAGCCGATCCTGGAACTCAAGGTGGTGGGTCGGGCGCTACTCGCCGGCTGACGGTCCGGGGCCGGAGGCGCCCGCCTCGCGATCGCTCCGCAGCTCGCGCAGGGCCCGCAACGTGTTGTAGATCGCGAACGTGATCAGCACCGCGAAGCCGTAGCGGTTGAAATTCACGTGCTCGTGGCTCTCGCCGCCCGGCTGGAACTCGGGGTTCAGCCAGCCGTCGTAGCCGAACCACAGCACCAGCGCCCAGAGCAGCACCGGAAGGAAGGCGGGGTGATCGAAGGGACTGCCGGCTTCGTCGTCGTCCTCGTCGTCTTCGATCTCGCGCGCCGCCTTCTCGGCTTTGGTCTCGAGCGCCTGCTGACCGGGATCCTCGTCGACCATGGCGGCAAGATAGCGTCCGCCGGCCCCGGGGTACACGCTCCGCGAATTATTCCGCGGGCTCTCCGGCGTAGAGGGGGGAGGCCCGGTACCAGTCCACGAGGTCCCCCAGGAAGACCTGGGCGATGGCTGCCGCGGGCACCGCGATCATCAGGCCGAAGAAACCCAGCAGATCGCCGCCGATCAGCAGGGCGAGGATCACCACCAGCGGGTGCATGCCGAGGCTCGCCCCCACGATGCGCGGGGTGAGCACCATGCCCTCGAGCGCCTGCACGAGCGCGTACCAGCCCACCACCAGCCCCAGGTGGATGTCGAAGCCGTACTGGAGCACGCACATCCCCGCTGCGCTCGCGAGGGCCACGGCGCCACCCACGTAGGGGATGATCGCCAGCACTCCGGAGAGCGCGCCGATCACGAAGGCCAGGTCGATGCCGATCGCCGCAAAGCCCAGGGCATAGAGGGTGCCCAGCACCGCGCACACGCTGAGTTGGCCACGGATGAACCCTGCCACCAGCCGGTCGACGCGGCGGGCGCGTTCTGCGACCCGGTCCTGCTGGGCGCGCGGCACGAGGTCGAGGGCCGCCAGCCGGATGCGGTCGAAGTCGACCAGCAGGTAGTAGCTGAGCACCGGGATCACCACGATCGAGACCAGCGCGCCCACGGTGCCGGTGAGCGCGCCCAGCATCCGGCCCAACAGCGCGTGGGCGGCCTGGAGTTGGGCGCTGAAGTCGCCACCGCGCAGGGCCTCCAGGCCTTCTCGCCAAGTGGCGGGGAGGCGGACGCCGAAGCGCTCCTGGAGCATCGGGGCCAGCGCGTTCAGCCCGCCCTCCAGGTAACCGGGCAGGCGCGCGGCCAGATCCGCGACCTCGCGCTGCATGGCCGGGATGCCCACGAAGGCCACCCCGAGGAGCGCTGCGCCGGCCACCACCAGCAGCAGCAGCACGCCCCCCGGGCGGGGCAGGCCCGCGCTCTGGAAACGGTCGATGACCGGATCCAGCAGGTAGGCGAGCAGGAAAGCCACCGCCAGCGGCGTGAGCGCCCCCTTGAGGACCCAGAGCGCCACCCCCAGTACCCCCAGCACCGTCAGCGCCACGATCCCGATGCGCAGCGCCCGCTGCACGAAGGCGCGGTCCTCCTCGCTGCTCACGCTGCCTCGGGACCCGCCAGGAAGCCGCGCAGCACCGCGATCATCGGCTCCACGTCGGCGCTGCCTGCCTGCTCTCGGCAGGAGTGCATGGAGAGCATGGGATTACCGACATCCACCGTCGCCAGGCCCGTGCGCGCCGCGCTGATGGGTCCGATCGTCGAGCCGCAGGCGAGGTCGCTGCGGCTCACGAAGTACTGCGGGGTGACGCCTTCGCGCTCGCAGAACGCGCGGAAGTCGCCCGCGCTGTGGGCATCGCTGCTGTACGACTGGTTGGCGTTGACCTTGATGACCGGACCCCGTCCCACCACGGGCCGGTGCCCGGGCTCGTGGCGGTCGGCGTGGTTGGGGTGGACGGCGTGGGCCATGTCGACGGAGATCAGCGCGGAGCGCGCTAGCGCCCGCGGCAGACCCTGCGGGCTGCCGCCCTTGAAGGCGTTCACGATGCGTTCGAGGCCCTCGGCGAGCAGCGGGCCCGCCGCCCCCGAGGCGCTGCGGCTGCCCACCTCCTCGTGGTCGTAGAGGACCAGCGCCCGGGTGGCGGCGCTCTCGTGTTCGCCTGCGGCGATCAGCGCGCACACGCCGGCGTGGCAGGAGGCGAGGTTGTCGAGGCGGGGCGCCTGCACGAACTCCCCGCGTGCGCCGGCCACCGCGGAGGGCTGAGTGTCGTAGGTCATCAGGTCGAAGCCCAGCACGTCTTCCACGGCCACCTCGGCGAGGCCCCGGGCCCGCAACTCGGTGACGAGGAGTTCGTGCAGCGGCGGCGCGTCCGCGAGGCCCAGCAGGGGTGCGGCGTGGCGCTGTGGGTCCAACTTCAATCCCTTGCTGGTGACTTCGCGCTGCAGGTGGATGGCCAGGTTGGGGATGCGCAACAGCGGGCGCTCGAAGTCGAGTAGCTGGCTGCGCGCCCGCCCGCCCTCGCGCAGATGCACGCGGCCGGCCAACGACAGGTCGCGGTCCAACCAGGTGTGCAGCAGCACCGCCCCGTAGGGCTCCACGGCCAGCTGGCGGTAGCCCTGCTCGAGGACGTCGGGGAGCGGCTTGACGCGCAGGTTCGGCGAATCGGTGTGGGCGCCGATCACCGCGAAGCCCGCCTCCGCGGGCGAACGCTGTCCCACCTCGAAGGCGAGCAGGCTGCCGCCGCCCCGTTGGGTGTAGCGTCGATCGCCCGGGCCGAGTTCCCACAGCTCCGCGGGGTCGAGGGACTGGTAGCCCGCCGCCCGCAGCCGGTGCACGCTCTCCGACACCGCGTGGTAGGGCGTGGGCGAGCGGTCGATGAAGCCGAGCAGATCCGCGACGGCATCCGCCATGCGGGCGATGTTAGTCATCCGCGCCTTGCCTTGCTTCCAGCGCGAAGGCCTCCTCGGGCGAGCGCAACAGCTGGTGGCGCCCCACGCACGCGAACCAGAGCAGGCCCAGCAGGTACCAGACCGCCGCGGCAGCCACGACGCGCTGGTAGATGGGATCGCTGGCGAAGAGCGCCACCAGGGTGACCCCGGAGATCAGCAGCGCCAGCAGCGCGCCAGGCACGCCGAGCGGACTGCGGTAGGGGCGCTCCATCTCGGGCAGTCGCCAGCGCAGCAGCAGGAAGCTCAGCATCTGCAGCGCGTAGGAGATCACCGCCCCGAAGACCGCCATGTTGAGCAGTACCGCGCCCACCGGGTGATCGGGTCCGGTGCTGTGGATCGCCAGGGCCACCGCGTAGCCCAGGGCGCCGCCCACCAGCAGCGCGCGCTGTGGGGTGCGGCGTACGGGGTGGGTGAGCGAAAGCCAACGAGGGAAGTAGCCGGCTCGCGACAGCGAGTAGATCTGCCGCCCGTAGGCGAAGACGATGCTGTGGAAGCTCGCCACCAGTCCCGCCACCGCCAACCCCGCCAGCACGCGGGCGCCGACCCCGTCGCCCAGGATGGTGCGGAAGCCGTCGAAGAGCGGCTCGTCGGACTGGCCCAGGGCCGCCGCGCCCGGCGCGATTCCCGACGAGAGCACCAGCGTCGCGAAGGCCGTGACCACCAGCGTGGCGAGTCCCAGCAGCAGACCCCGCGGCAGGTCCCGCTGGGGGGCACGCGCCTCCTCGGCGGCCAGCGGCAGCTGCTCGATGGCCAGGTAGAACCAGATCGCGAAGGGCAGTGCGGCGAACACGCCCTCCCATCCGTTGGGGAACCAGCTCGGGATGCCGTTGGCGTCGGGTACCGGGCCGTGGGTGGGCAGGTCGAAGTGGGCGAGCGCTCCCACGAAGAAGACGCCCAGGATCGCCAGGGCGACGAGCGTGATGGCCACCGTGAAGCGGAAGGTGACCTCCACGCCCGTGGAGTTGAGGCCGACGAAGAGCGCGTAGGTACACAGCCACCACAGCGGCGCCCAGGCGTCGGGGGTTTCGAAGATGGCGCCCAGGTAGCCCCCGATCCCCACCACGATGACCGCGGGGGTCAGGATGTACTCCATGTTCTCCGCCAGCCCCGTCACGTACGCCCCCCAGGGCCCCATCGAGGAGCGCGCAAACGAGTAGGCGCCGCCGGTGTGGGGCAGGGCGGCGGACATCTCGGCCACGCTGAAGCAGAGCCCGACGTAGAGCGCGGTGATCACGACGGTGGCCACCAGCAGGCCCCCGAAGCCCCCCGCCGCCAGGCCGAAGTTCCAGCCGAAGAAGTCCCCGGAGATGACGGCCCCGACCCCCAGGGCCCACAGGGAGCCCACCCCCGCGTAGCGGCGCAGGCCCCGGCGCTCGAAGTAGCCCGGGGGTGCGCCCTGATAGCGGACGCTGCCCCGTTTCTCCGTTTCCATTTGCTACCGACCTCCCGTTGCCGATACAGGGGGCTCGCGGGCGGGGAGGGCGGTCCCAGTGTGGCAGACGCAGGCTAGGCTACGCACGTGAGCGAGAGCACGGAAGCCCCCGGCCCGGGCGCGGATGCGGGCACCGCGCGCAAAGCGCCCACTTGGCTCCCCTGGGGCCTGGTGGTCGCCAACCTGCTATTGGCGGTGCTGGCTTTCCACGAGTTGCTGACCTTCCGGCCGCGCAGCGAGGAGCCGCTCGACACTGAGGGTTGGTTCTTCGAACCCTCGGACACCTCTCCCCCCGTGATCGCCATCCTGGTGCTCTGGCTGATGATGCGCCGTTGGCGCCGCTTCTCCGCGCTGCCGGGCCGCCCGGGGTCCTACGCGCTGACGGGCCTGCTGCTGGCGGCGGGGGCAGGAGTCTTCTGGTGGGCCCTGCGCGTGGCTGCGCCGGAACTGCAGGCGCTGACCCTCTTCCTGTACCTCCTGGCGTTCGCGAACCTGCTGGCGGGGCGGCCCGCCATGCGCATCGCGCTGGTGCCCGCGGTGGTGCTCTTCTTCGCCGTCCCCATGCCCGCCACGCTCATCAACCAGGTGGTCTGGACCTGCCAGATCTGGACCGCCAACTACGCGGGGGTGTTGCTGGACCTGATGGGCCTCGACGCCCTGGTCTCGGGCGATCAGATCGTCCGCGCCGACAACGTCTTCGCGATCATCGAGACCTGCAGCGGCCTGCGCTCCGTGGAGACGCTGACACTGCTGGCCTTCCTGATGGCGGACCTCTTCGGGCGCCGCGGCTGGCACGCCGCCCTGCTCGTCTGCATTGCCCCTCCGCTGGCCTTCGCGATCAACGGCTTCCGGGTGCTGGGGCTGATCCTCAACCCCCACTCCGACATCGCGCTGATCCACAACGCCCAGGGCATCGCGATGCTGCTGGTGGGCGTGCTCATCCTGTATGGCATCGACGGCTTGCTGGCCCGTTGGCTGCGCGGGCCGCGGCGCCAGAAGCCATCCCGTGACGCCTCCCTGCCCGCCCCCCAGCTACTGGGGCGGCTGGCGGGGATCGCCGGCCTGCTCGTGGCCACCGGCTGGCTGGGCTGGGCGACGCCCGCCTGGCAACTCGGCGTCCCCGGCCCCTACCCGGCTGCCACCCTGATCCCCGCCGAGTTCGACGGCTGGAAGTCCCAGGACACCAAGGTCGACTGGCTGTTCCTCGGCAAGGCGGGTTTCCGGCAGGCGGTGAACCGCAATTACGCGCGATCCCGAGAGCGGGCGGGGCTCTTCATCGGCATTGGAGCGCCGGACCTGCGCTACCAGAGCCTGCTCTCCCCCAAGACGGGCCTGCCGGGCAGCGGCTGGACGCTCGAGGAGGAGTCGCGGCGGCGCATCGGCGATCGGGAGGTCCAGGTGCGGGTGGTGCGGCGGGGCAGCAAGCGCCTGCTCGTCCACCACTGGTACGAGGGCACCGGGAACCTCTTCGGCGAGTCCCTGCGCGAAGCGGTGGGCCTGGCGGGCAGCCCCTTCCGGCGCTCGTCCCCCCATCTCGTGGTACGCGTGGACACCCCGGTGGGGCTGGGAAGTGGCGCCAGGCGCGCTGCCGATCGGCGCCTGGTGGAACTCGCAGAGGCGCTGGCGGCGCCCATCCTGGCGCTTCGCGAAGAGCCAGAGGCCTCCTAAGAGGCTGAGCACGCTCCAGGCGTCCCCCGTGGGGCCAAACAAAAAACTTTCGCTCTCAGCGGAATTTTTTTGACACGCAACCCCCCCAGCCGCCACTTCCACGACACGGACACCCGCGGGCGTATGCGCTGTGGGCCGCGAATGCACTCTGACTGCTTGGGTATCCCCGCGGGGCAAGACAGTTGGAGCCAACGGCAGGATTTCGACGGGTTTCAAAGGAGAACGCTGGTGCAGAAGGAGAATGGAATGGGAAGTCTCGGTGGACAGGGTCGCTTAGGCGACGAGCGCCGAGGGGCCGAGTGATTCGGTCCCGCGACAACCACGGACTTCGGTCCAGGAGCAAATTCAACATGAAGATGAAGATGGTAGAAGCGGCGAAGATCACGCTGTTTGCGCTGGCCCTGTGCCTGCCGGTGGCGGCCTTCGCGGGTCCCGCCACGGATGGCGATAGCGACGGCGTGCCGGACGTGATCGACAACTGCTCGGCGGTGGCGAATGCCGGCGCCAACGGTTGTGATGACGACATC
>JABSQX010000189.1 GCA_013215615.1 Myxococcales bacterium
CGCTGTCGCGCGGACTTGCACAGCGCTATGCGGTGCTCGTACCGCTCGTCGTGCTACTGACGGTCCTGAATCCGTTTCTCGAGGACGAGACGCGCCGCTTCGTCACCGGGCCGGCCTATCGCCGCGCGCTTTGGGTGATGCCGCTGCCGATCCTGATGACGTTTGCGTTGGCGGCACCGCGGACCTTTGCACGAAGATCAGCTGTCGGCTGGCTGCTCGTCGCGATCGCGGGCGGCGCGTTCGTGCTCGTCGTGCCCGACTTTTACGGGCTCGGCGAGGAGAACCGCGTGACCTTTGGTGTGCCCAGGCTGAAAGTGCACCCGCGCGACTATCGAGCCGCCGCACGCCTCGCGGCCGCGGCTCCCGAGGGGTCGGCCGTAATTGCCCCGCAGCGGATCGCGATCTGGCTGCCGAGCTTCCACCACCACCCGAAGATCGTGTATGCGCGCGAGAACTATCTTCGCCGCATCCGGTCGGTGTTCGGCGAGGAGGAGGCCGAGATGCGCATGCGACTCTCAGAAGCCGTATCGACCAGCATGGACGTCGAACGAAGTACGCGCGAGAGCGACGGCTACGAACGTCGTCAACAGCTCGGCATGACAGAGGCCTTCTTCCTGGAGAAGCTCCGTGATTTCGACGTCCGTGCGGTCTCGCTGAGCAAGACCAAGCCCAACGCGGCGTTCGTGCGCGAGGCACTCGAGCGCGCGGAGTTCGCGCCGGTGAGCACCGGCCGTGCCTTCGAAGAGTGGCGGCGCAACGAGCCCTGGGGCGCCGCGGGCGCGCGCTAGATCACGCAGCCCGAAATCCCTACTCGCCCCAGAGCCTTCGTTCACGCTGCTTCTTCCGCTCGGCTCGCGCCTCCTTCTTCGCCTGCTCCCCGACAGCGCGCAGCTGGAGCTTGCGCTTCTCGCGTCGCTCCTTCCGAGTCAGGACGCGGGTGTGGTAGACGACTGCACCCCCTCTGGGCTGCTCGGGGCGATCGAAGCCATCCGTCAGACCGGCGAGCTTCACGCGCATCGACTCGCACAGGCCCGGCACCAGCCGCGAGTGGACGATCCAGATTTCGCGACCTTCCGGGAGCTCGGCCTGCCAGTTCTCGAACGGGAGGTAGACCACCTGACGGCTCCCCAGCCCCTCCGGCAGCGTCCGGATCTGGCGCGCCATGCAGCCCGTGACGATTACTGTCTCGGTCGGCTCGTCGGGGATACGCTCGAGCAACGGACGCACGTCTTCGATAGGCGCCACGGCGACCACGCGGCGGAGCACCCGGGTCGCGGTCCAGCCCCCCGACGCGAGCAGGAACGCAATCGTCAGAACCACCAACGCCTGCAGGGCCCGTCGCCCGCCTGCGGCACTCCGCAGCCAGTCGATGCCTTCGAGCAGCAGCAGCTGTTGGAAAAACAGCGCATACAGGGTGAGGCGTCCCGCGCAGATCGGATAGTCGAGCAGGAATGACGTGGCGATCACACCGACGATTCCGGCCAGGCAAGCAGCCGAGCGGCTGCCCCAGCGCTCGTCGGCCTCGGATTCTGCGGTCGAGAGCAGCGCTCCCACGACCCGGACCGTGCCCAGCGCCAATGCGCCCATCGCCAGGAACAGGGCCGGCGACGAGAGCTTGGGGTGGAAGACGAACTCGCTCGGGCCGAGGTACCACGAGGCGACGAAGCGGCGGACGATCTCCAGGAAGTCCTGGGGATTCTGCGACAGCACACAGGTGCTCCACATCGCGACCAGCGCCGGGCGCCCGAGCGTGTGCTGGAGATCGGTGAACCACAGCGTTCCCACGGCGGCCGCAAAGCCCAGCAGGAAGACCCCGGTACCGACTCCGTCGAGGCGAAGGCCGCGCCGCAGCTTCCACGCCAGCCAGCCCGTCACGCGTGCGGTCAGGGCGACCGGGTAGACGTAGGAGAAGAGGACCGGCACGACGAGCAGCAGGCCCCGTCCGAGTCGGCGACGCGACCCCAGTACCTCGGCGAAGACCCGATCCGGCAGCGACAAGAGCGCCAGGGTGACGAAGGTGTCGAAGCTGTATTGCTTGATGACGGCGCCGAAGAGCCACCAGCTGGGCGCCATCGCGAGCAGCACCGGACCGAGCAGGACCAGCTCGGGTCGCGCGCCGAAGCGCACGACCAGCAGGCGCATCCAGAGGAAGGTCGCAGCCAGAAAGGAGAGGAAGGGAAGCAGCCGGGTCGCCCAGGTCTCGGGGCCCAGCAGCGCCCGCACACCGCGAATCAGCAGCAGGTAGAAGCGCGGGAAATTCTGACCCCCGCCGGCCAGCTCCCCACTGAAGGTTTCGAGAGCCGTGAGGCCGTCGAGGCTGAGGACCACCGACGCCTCGTCCATGTAGTACGAGCCGTCGAGAAGGAAGATGCGCGCGCCAAATACCGCGATGCCGAGTCCACACGAGAGAGCGATCCAGAGGGAGAGCCGCTCGCGGGAGATCGCCACGCTTCGAAGGTAGCGCGAGGCCGATCGCTGGCAGGCCCATCCCCCGCCCGTGCGCAGATCACCCACTGCTTGATTTGGACGGGGTGTAATTCTACGATACCGCCACGGGGGCAGCGGTCCGGTACGGAGTGAGAGCGCCAGCATCGAAGCAGGGACCCGTAGCCCGCTGGACATCTGCAAGCGGAGCTTTCCGAGATGCCCGATACGCCTTCACCCTCGGACGCAGACGCCTCGGCGAGTGCTCGCCTTCACGCGCCGGCGCCGGCGGTGTTGCTGGTCTCGGTGCTCACCGTGTCCGCGCTGCTGGTGCTCGTCGGCGCGTGGACTCTACGCGCTCAGCGCTATGTGACTGCCGGTCGTGGGCTCGGCTATGCGCTCGGAATCCTCGGGCTCTCTTCCATGCTCTTGCTTCTCCTCTACCCGCTGCGCAAGCACGGCTGGGCGTTTCGCGGCGTGGGGCCGATCCGGATCTGGTTTCACACGCACATGGCGCTCGGCATCCTCGGGCCGACGCTGGTGCTGCTGCACTCGAACTTCCAACTCGGCTCGACGAACAGCACGGTTGCACTCATCACTGCGCTGGTGGTCGGCACGAGCGGCTATGTGGGCCGCTTTGCCTATGCGCGCATCCACTACGGGCTCTCGGGCGAGCGGACGAACTTCGCCGAGGTGCGCGATGACGTGCGCGAGCTCCGCAGCGGCCTGGAAGTCGATTTCCCGGAGGTCGTGGCCTCTTTCGAAGAGTTCGAGGAGTGGGCCAGCGCCGCGGGGGTGAGCCCGCTGACGGATCTGCTTCGCTTTACCGGCGCCCGACGGCGGGTCGAGCAGTTGCGGGAGAGCGTGCCCTGGGATCGGCTCTCAGGATCGGCACTCGAACTCGCTCGGCGACTCGAGGACTACCTGCAGGCGGCGCAACGCCTTGCGCGCTTCCACGCCTACGAGAGGCTGTTCGGCACCTGGCACGCGCTGCACATCCCGCTCTGTTTCTTCCTCTTCACTGCAGCACTCGTCCACGTCCTGGCCGTGCACGCCTACTGATGCCATGAGAGCCCAGAGAATCGCCAGAATTGCGGCCTGCCTGAGCCTGACGCTGAGTGGCGATGCGTGGGGCTTCGACTTCGAAAAGCTCGTGATGCCCGGCCCCGTCTCCGAAGTCCATGCGGAGATCGAGGGGGATTGCGCTTCCTGTCACGCCCCCTTCGATCGCGAGAACCAGCGCGACCGCTGCTTGCGTTGCCACGAAGAGGTCGCTGAGGATCTTCAGGCAGGAAGCGGATTGCACGGCCGCGACGCGCGCGTGAAGGGGTCGCTGTGCCGCGACTGCCACAGCGAACACCAGGGGCGCGATGCCGACATCCTCGGCTTCAACCGGGAGTCCTTCCAGCACCGCTTCACCGACTTCGAACTCCGAGGCCGGCACCGGGAGGTGGAGTGCGCATCCTGTCACGTCCCCGAGAAGGCCTACCGGGAGGCCACGCAGCAATGCGCCGACTGTCACGGCGAAGACGACGCCCATGGCGGGCAGCTGGGCGACGACTGCAGCTCCTGCCACGTCGAGCGCGGCTGGAAGGACACGAAGTTCGAGCACGCATCGACCGGATTCGCGCTCGAGGGGGCGCACGCTCGCGTCGATTGTCGCGTGTGTCACGCCGGTCCTCGCTACCAGGGCACGCCGACCGATTGCCGCGCCTGCCACGCCACGAACGATCGACACGGCGGCCACTTCGGTCGCGATTGTTCGCGCTGCCACGTGCCGAAGAGTTGGAAGGATTCGGCTTTCGACCACGCAGCGGAGACACGCTTCGCACTGACTCATCGCCACGCCGACGCGAAGTGCAGTGCCTGCCACAGCGGCCCGCTCGCGGAGCAGAATCTGGAAACACGCTGTGGCTCCTGCCATGCCTCCGATGACATCCACCGAGGTCGCAACGGAACCGACTGCGAGAGCTGTCACTCGGAACGGGGATGGGACCGAGCCACCTTCGACCACGACACCAAGACGGCATTTCCGCTGCGAGGGAGCCACGCTGAAGTCGCCTGCCAGCACTGCCACCAGCGCAACCCGCGCGAGGAAGACCTCTCGGGCGCCTGCGGCGACTGCCACGCGAGAGACGACGCCCACGCGGACACCCTGGGCCGCGACTGCGGGCGCTGCCACAATGAGTCGGGCTGGCGGAAGCACGTGAACTTCGACCACGACATCACGCGCTTTCCGCTGCTCGGGCTTCACGCCGTCGAACTATGCGAGGCCTGTCACACCTCGACGCGCTTCCGCGATGCGGATCCAAGCTGCGTCGCCTGCCACTCGTCCGATGACCGACACGAGCAGAAGCTCGGCAGCGACTGCGGACGCTGCCACAACCCGAATGGTTGGTCGATCTGGCGGTTCGACCACGGTCGCGAGACGAACTTTCCGCTGCGGGGGAACCACGAAGGGCTCAACTGCCTCGCCTGCCACACGCGCGCAAGCCCCGGCGCCGTAACCCAGACCTCCAGCTGCGCCACCTGCCATGACTTCGACGATATCCACAGCGGCGGTTTCGGACGCGACTGCAGCCGATGCCACAGCGAGGAGGGCTGGCGCAACCTGAAGATCAACCCGCGCTAGTCGAACCAGCCGCCGGCAGGCGGCGCTTCGAGGAGCGTGATCAGCGGTTCATGACCTGCACTTCGCGCGAGGTCGAGAGCCGTATTGCCCTGCTCATCGCGCATGCGAAGATCGGCCCGCGCGGCGAGCAGGTGTTCCGCAACCTCCAGATGGCCCGCAGCCGCCGCGCGCATCAACGGCGTTCGGCCGCCGAGGCCGCGGGTGTCCACGGCCCCTCCGCGCGCAAGCAGGATCACGACGAGTTCGGCGTCGCCGGCTTCGGCTGCCACCAGTACCGCGCTGTTCCCGGATGCCGAGGGACGGTTGCTCTGGGCGCCGGCGCGGAGGAGTTGCCCGACCGCTTGCGGGGAACCCTGGCGAATCGCAACGTGGAGCAGCGGTTGTCCGTTCGCGCAAGTGCCTTCGGCATCGAGGCCCGTCTCGAGGAGAAGACCCAGCGCGTGCGCCCTCCCCCGTGCAGCCGCGGTACACAGGGCTCGACTCCGCGCCGCCTGCGGTGTTCCCGCGGCCAACAGTTCCACGAGGTCGTCGTGTGCATCGCGGACCGCCACTTCGAGTGACGAGATTCCGTCCGCATCGATTGGGTCCGCGCGCGCTCCGCGCTCGAGCAGTGTCTCCACCATTACTCGCTGGCCGGCGGACGTCGCCACGTGGATCGCACTGCGACCCAAAGGATCTACCGTATCGATCCGGGCACCTGCGTCCAGCAGCGCGCGCAGCAACCGGTCGTCGTTGCTCGTCGCGGCAGCAACCAGGGGCGCCGGCGTACCGTGATTCGGGTCTGCACCCGCAGCCAGCAACGCACGCACGATGTCGAACTGACCGCTGCTGGCCGCTCGAGCCAGCGGTGCCACTCCTTCCGGATCGAGTTCGTTCGGATCTGCGCCCCCTGCGAGCACGCGGGTCACGACTGCATCGTGCCCGCGCCAGGCTGCAACCGAGAGCGGAGGCCAGCCCCGGTAGGCGCGCGCGCTCAGCTCGTCGGCGGCACCCTCGAACCAGCCCGATTCAGCGCGCTTGTCCGGATCCGCAGATTTCGTTCTTCGCGCTCCCGCCGCGCGTAGCTGCTTTGCGATCTGGGCTTTCCGGGCGACGATCGCGAGATCGAGTGGGTTGCGGCCGGCGTCGTCGCGCGCGCTCAGCGAATGGCCGGCCTGGATCAAGCGTTTCGCGATTGGGCCATGACCGACACGGATCGCGGCATGCAGAGGCGTCGCGTTCCCCGGAGCCCGTGCGTCGATGCGCGCCCCCAGGCGAAGCAGTGCATCGACGGCTTCGACGTTCTCGACCCGGACTGCCTCGTGCAGCAGGGAGAGGCCACTGCCGCCGCAGCCTTCCAGTTCTGCCCCCCGGGCAACCAGCACTTCGAGGATGTCCACACGCCCGCGGACGATCGCTTCGGCGGCGTCACAGCGCGCCCCGGAAGCAGGCACGCCCGGGATGGCACCCGCGTCGAGCGCGGCCCGTACCGCCCGGATGTCGCCTTGCTCGATTGCAGACCGCAGGCTGGCCGGCGATCTGCGCTGTTTCGGTTCGGGTCGGCGCAGCGCCGCGTGCGCGCGTCCCGGGTCGTAGCCGGCCTTGGCCGCACGCTCCAGCAGCAGGCGCGCTCGCTCGAGGTCGCGCGCAACCCCGCGCCCCGAACGATACAGCCCGGCCAGCCGAAACGCGGCTTTCTCGTCGCCGGCCTCGACGAGTTCCTGCCAGATTCGAGCCGCGCCAGCAAAGTCGCGCTGGCGAAGCGCTTGTTCGGCTGCTTCGTGCATGCCCTCGTTCGCCTGGGCCATCG
>JABSQX010000190.1 GCA_013215615.1 Myxococcales bacterium
GCCTGCCACGTCGAGATGGGTGACCGCGCGGAAGCGCGTTGCGGTGACCGGGTTCACGAGCAGGTCGCGCTCCGCGCAAGCGTGGCGGAAAGCCGGCGCGTCGCTGATCTCGAAGAAGACCATGTTGGTCTGGGGTTTCGGCTCGACGCGCAGGCCCAGGGCCTCGAGGCCGGCTGCCAGCTGCTGGGCGTGCAGGTGGTCGTCGTTGAGGCGTTCCAGGTGGTGCTCGAGGGCGTAGAGCCCCGCGGCGGCCAGGATGCCCGCCTGGCGCATGCCGCCCCCCAAGCGCTTGCGCATACGGTGAACGCGTTGGATCCCCTCCCGGGAAGCGCAGACCAGTGAGCCGACCGGGGCGCCCAGACCCTTCGAGAGGCAGAAGGAGACGGTGTCGAAGGGTTCCGCCCAGGTGGAGGCGGGCACGCCGGTGGCGGCGACCGCATTGAAGAGGCGGGCGCCGTCGAGGTGGAGCGCGAGTCCCGCCTCGCGCGCGACCGAGCTGGCGTCGCGCAACTTCTCGAGGGGGAAGACGCTGCCGCCCGCCCGGTTGTGGGTGTTCTCCGCGGCGAGGATGCGCGTGGGCGCGAAGTGACTTTCGGAGGGGACCAGGGCGGCGCGAACGTCCGGCCCATCGAAACTGCCGTCCTCGCCGATGGTCTGCACCCCCAGGCCGAAGAGCGCCCAGGGCGCGCCGGACTCGTAGACGAGGATGTGCGCGTCCCGGCCCGCCAGCACCACGTCGCCCGCCGAGCCGAGGGAGGCCAGCGCGGCCTGGTTGGCCATGGTGCCCGAGGGCACGAAGAGGGCCGCCTGCTTGCCGAGCAGGCGCGCGGCCTCCTCCTGCAGGCGGTTCACGCTGGGGTCTTCGCCGTAGACGTCGTCGCCCACTTCCGCCTCGGCCATGGCCGCCCGCATGCCCGGCCCGGGCCGGGTGACGGTGTCGCTGCGCAGGTCGATGCGCTTCATGCGCGTCAGTGTAACCCGCGCGCTCCGCCCGAAAACGCGCTCAGAACTCCGGCCACTCGGGGTGCCAGGGGCGTTCGCGCTCGAAGGCCCGGGCGGCCTGGAGGACCAGGTCGTCGCGATGACGCGGGCCCACGATCTGGAGACCCACGGGCAGGCCGGCGCGCGACAAGCCCGCCCGCACGCTGGCCGCGGGATGCCAGGAGAGGTTGAAGGGGATCGTGAAGGCCGCCACGCCCGCCAGCGGCTGAGGGCGTCCCTCGGTCTCCTCCGGGAAGGGGCCTCGGGCGGGCGGGGGGTCGTAGGGGACGGTGGGCGTGAGCAGCAGGTCGAAGCGCTCGAAGGTCTCCGCACACCAGCGGTTGAGGCGCTGGCGCTGCGCGCGCATCTCGCCCCAGAGTTCCGGGGTCATCTGCCGGCCTGCCTTCACGCCGCGCAGGAAGGCGCGGCCGAAGTCCTCGGGCTGCGCGTCGATCCGCGGCCCCAACTCCCCCAGGCTCTCGAAGGCGTTCATCATCCCCCAATCGCGGCCCAGTGCGGGCAGGGCTTCCAGGTGCTCGGCGAAATCGTGCCCCCCCTTTTCGAAGACCCGGGCGGCTTCGAGGCACACGTCCGCGACGTCGCTCTGGACCACCGCGTAGCCGAGGTCCGGCGCCCAGCCCACGCGCAGTCCAGGGGGCAGGTCCTCGAGGCACTCCCCGTAGGAAAGTCCGGGATGCGGGAGGGAGTTGGGATCCAGCGGGTGTGGGCCCGCCACGCTGTCGAGGTGGAGGGCTGCATCCGCGACGCTGCGGCACAGCGGGCCCCGCACCGAGGTGTCCCCCATCACCCAGAGCGAACCCTCGTTGGGCACGCGCCCGAAGCTCGGTTTGAGGCCGAAGCAACCGCTGAAGGAGGCCGGGATGCGGATCGAGCCGCCGCCGTCGCTGGCGGTGGTCAGCGCCAGTACGCCTCCGGCCACCGCGGCCGCGGAGCCACCGCTGGAACCTCCCGGCGTCCGGTCGAGATTCCAGGGGTTGTGGGCGGCACCGTGCAGCAGGTTCTTGGTGATGGCCGTGTACCCCCACTCGGGCGTGTTGGTCTTGCCGATCACGATGGCACCCGCCTCGCGCAGCCGCGCCACCTGCACGGAGTCGCGCTTCGCGACGTTGTCCCGGAAGGGCACGGAGCCGAAGCTGGTGACCAGGCCCTCGGCGTCCTCGAGATCCTTGACGCCCAGGGGGATGCCCAGTAGCGCGCGTGAGTCGCCACCTGCCCGGCGATCGTCGGCGGCGCGCGCGTCCGCGAGCAGTACCTCGCGCTCGCGCAGCGCGACCACCGCACCCAGCTGCTCGTGGGTGGCCTGGATGCGATCCAGCGTTGCCTCCATCAACTCGACGGCGGAGACCTTTCGCTCCGCGAGCTGCTCGCGGAGTTCCACCGTGCTGCAACGCGTGATTTCGGTCATTCTCGGGCCTCCAGGGTCGTGGGGTGTGGTCCGGGCAGCTCGGCCGGCGCTTCGAGGTGAACGCGCAGCGCTTCCAGCACCGCGTCGGGCTCTTCGAGGTGGACGTTGTGGGAGCCACCGGGGATTTCCGCGAGCCGGGCGTGGGGCAACTGCTCGACGAGTTCGCGGGCGCCCGCGCTGGGGAGCAGGGTGCTCTCCGCTCCGCGAACCACCAGGCAGGGGCAGCGGATGTCGCTGAGCCTGGGGGCCTCGGGGGCGGGCAGGCCGAACCAGCGGGGATCGAACTTGAACGCGAAGCGGCCGTCGGCCTCGCGGCGAATCGAATGTTCTGCGATGGCAGCGCGCAGCTTCTCCGGCGCACCGGGGGTGGCAGGCACGAAGCGGTAACGGGCCAGGGCCTCCGCGCGGGTCGCGTAACTGCGTCGGGCTGCCAGGGCCAGCCGAGAGCGCCGGCGCTCCCGGCGTTCCGCACCCACGGAAGGTTCCACGAGCACGAGCTTGCGGACGCCCGGGCTGGCGGCGGCGTGGCGGAGTGCCACGTGGGCGCCCATCGAATGCCCCACCAGCGCCAGCTCGGGGGCGCCCAGGTGACGCTGCAAGGCTTCCAGGTCGCGGTCGAAGGCCCCGACCTGCAGCTCCTCGGGGTGGTCGGAATCCCCGTGTCCCCGGAAGTCCAGGGCCACCACGTGGAAGGATCGGGCGAGTTCCGGGGCCAGGTGGTCCCACCAGTGGAGGTTGGCGCCACCGCCGTGTAGCAGCACCAGCGTGGAGGCTTCTTCCCGCCCCCAGTGCGCGGCGTGCAGGCGGAGGCCGCCGAGGCAGGGGGTCGAGAATCGCTCCGGGCGCGCTTGCATCCGGTGGGGGTCCTCCGCGAGGGCCCCCGAGCATACCAGTCGGGTCGCGACAGCCGGTCCCGAAGGCCCTAAGGAGGCCGATTTCGGCACTTTCAGGCCAAAATAGGGCCATTTCCACTTGGCGGGAAGGGATGGAACCCGTATGCTCCCGCGGCCGTGGGGGTTTCCGTCTACGTGGAGGCCTGCACGGTCCACAACTGGGGGCACGCGCTGACCCATGGGCAGCGCAACCGAGAGGAGACAAGAATGGCATCCCGAAGAAAGAAGGCGGCAAGTGGCGGAGCTCTGATCATCTCCAAGGCCAGGACCAAGGCCGCGACCAAGAAGTGCAACGTGGGCGCGGAATTCTACGGAGCGCTCGACAAGCAGGTGCGCGCGTCCATCGCGGCCGCCGAGGCGAGAGCCATCGGCAACAAGCGAAAGACTCTGAAGGCGGTGGATCTCTAGGATCCCCGACGCTCGCGAGTCGATACGGGCCCGCCGGCATTAGCCGGCGGGCCCGACTGTCTGGCGCTTCGCGGCGAATCCTGCGGCGAGGTCTTCGTGGTTAGGGGTGCGCGCGCTCGCGGTCGAGGTTTGCGCCCACGCGGAACAGGCGCTCCAGGCTCACCGAGCGCAATACTTGCGCGTCGCCGAGTTCATGGCGGGAGGCGATGTGGCCGAGGCCCGCGTCGATGCTCCGCGCTGCCTTCTCGATGGCCTGGGGAGTGGACTCCGCATCCGATAGCGGCAGGTCGTCGGCCACCGCCACCTTGTTGGCGAGTGCCACGAATGCGTAGAAGCAGGCCTGCCGTTCGTCGTCTTTCAGCTCCGCGATGGCCCGGAAGATGCGGTGGCCCTCGCTGCGCGCCGCGGGCAGCGAGGGGATCCAGATGGGCAGCCGCCAGGGAGCGACATCCAGCGGCGCTTCCGCGTCCGGGATCGCATCGAGTTGCTCGGCTTCCAGGAAGGCGTAGACCGAGAGGGCCTCTTCGCGGGGCGGGAACCCCAGATCCTGCAGGCGGCCCGTGCGCCAGCGCAGCGCGAACTCCTCCTCGTTGGAGGGAAGCTCCCAGATCACGCCCTGCAGCATCCGGAAGTAGCGCCAGTAGTCTTCCTCGAAGAGGGCGTGAAGCGCGATCTCCACGTCCTCCAGGTCGTCCCCGTCGGCGATTGCGCGGAAGTAGAACTGCCCTTCCAGCGTCTTGCCGCCCTCGGGTGGCTGCCAGTCCTCATCGCCCGCGGGCTTGAGGAAGACCTCCACGCGCGACTGCAGGAGCAGAACGATGAGCTCGGGATCCAGCGACTGCAGGGCGCGCAGGAGTGCACTCCGCGGCGTGTGTGCAAGGGCGCGCAGCCAATCGGAGAGCGCGGGCCGGTCGATCTCGTAACCCGTCCACACGTCCAGGTCGATCGCGACAGCGAGCTGCTCGGTGGTGGCGTGGGCGAGCAGCCAGCCCGCGTCCGCCAGCCCCAGCGCCTTCACGCTGAAGCAGAGTTCTGCTTCCGGTAGCAGGGGGATCACCGTCTCGGGTTCGGGGAGCAGTTCGAGGATCTGCTTGCGTCTGCGCAGCGGTGTCTCGCAGACCAGCCCCACCAGCTGCTCGACATTGAGATCGGCGACTGCCTGCTTGGCGGCTTCGGGGTCGCGGCGCGCGAGATCGAGGATCTTGCCGTGGCTCGTCGGGGCCGGGAGCGCGGGAGGCATCGCGCGAAGCGTAGCCCTTCGCGCGGGTCTGCAGAAGCCTAGGGCGACGCGTCGCGCGCTAGAGTGGAAGCGTGCAGGCCCTCGACGAGATCGCGAGCAAGCTCTCCGCCCGGACCCCGCTAGAGATCCGCGACGAGGGGATCGGCCGGGCCGGCGTGGCGATGTTGCTCCGCGAGGCCACGGGCGGTCCGCAGGTCCTCTTCATCGAACGCGCCCGGCGCGAGGGCGATCCCTGGTCGGGTCACATGGCCTTTCCCGGCGGCCGGCTCGAGGCCGGCGATGCCGGAGTGCGCGCAGCCGCCGAGCGCGAGACCCTCGAGGAGGTGGGCATCTCGCTTGCGGCTGCTCGTTGCCTGGGCCGCCTCGACGACAAGGCGGGGAACCCCAGGATCCAGCCGAGGTTGGTGATCTCGGCCTGGGTGTTCGCGCTCGAAGAGGTGGGCGAGCCGGTGTTGAACCACGAGGTCCAGCAGGCGATCTGGTTCCCCCTGGCGGGACTCCTCGACCCCGCACACCACGTTCCGCATCGAATGGGAGAGCAGGACGTGGAGTTTCCCGGCATCCTGGTGGGCGAGCCGGGTCGCCACGTGGTCTGGGGGCTTACCTACAGCTTCCTCGAGTCCTTCTTTCGCGCCGTCGATCATCCCCTGCCCGACCGTTGGGACGAGAAACTGCAGGCCTACGCGCGCGGCATGCTCGACGAGGGGCGTTGATCAACCTGGAGAGCGTGCGGGGTCGGGATCGAAGGCCACGCAGGTCTCGACAGGCACTTGTGGGTAACGGGCGAGCGCGGGGTGCTCCTCCGCGGCGCGACAGCGCAGGAAGCGGCTGTCGCGCGCGCTGCGCTTTACGGCGGCGTGTCGACAACCTCCGCACAGCCCCCACTCGAGTCCCGGATCGTGGCCGGGCTCCGTGTCGCCGCTCATGCTCGTTTGCTCCGGGTCGGGTCGGGTTTCCCGCGTAGCGCCGAGCGCCCGTAGCTGTCAGTCTACAGCGCGCCGACATGGGACGCTTCGTCCGGATCCTGAATCGCCTGGAACGGGTGCTCGAATTCTCCGAGTTCGCCCTGCGCGAGCGCGTGGCGGCGCCCGCGGATGCGGAGGCCCTGGAGCGCAACCTGGCCTTCCGTTGGCAGGCCTCCGAGGGAGCCGGGCGGCTGGTCCCGATCGCTTCGCCGGAACTCTTCGATCTCGCGGATCTCATCGGGGTCGAGCGCGCGCTCGCGCGGCTGGTCGCGAACACCGAGCGTTTCCTGGCCGGTCATCCCGCGCAACACGTGTTGCTCTACGGAGAGCGCGGCACCGGCAAGTCCTCCGCGGTTCGTGGACTGCTCCAGCGCTTCGGCGCCCAGGGCCTGCGGATCGTCGAGATCCGCAAGCGCGACATGTTCGAACTCGCGGCCCTGGGCGATGCGCTGCGCGACGCACCCCAGCGCTTTCTGCTCTTCTGCGACGATCTCTCCTTCTCTGCCGACGAGCCCGGCTTCCGCGAACTGAAGGCAGCACTCGACGGGCGCCTGGTCGGGCTGCCCGAAAACTGCCGAGTGGTGGCCACCAGCAACAGGCGCCAGCTGCTCGCGCAGACCCTGGCCGACAACCAGGGCGCGCGACTGGACGCGGCCGGGGAGTTGCATGTGGGCGAGAGCCTCGACGAGAAACTGGCCCTGGCCGACCGCTTTGGCCTGACCCTGGGCTTCTACCCCTTCGATCAAGCCACCTACCTGCGCATCGTCGATCACTACGCGCGTCGCGCCGG
>JABSQX010000191.1 GCA_013215615.1 Myxococcales bacterium
GCCCGCAGCCAGCCCGGGGCGCCCCCCCAGCTCTTGGGAAGCGCGTAGTAGAAATCGGCGCCCAGATGCTCCACGTCGCCATCTCGCCGAAACTCGTCGACAACGGACTCGTAGTAGCGCCGATCCTCGTAACGCAAGAAGATCCGGCTCGAGAGCCCGCCCCCAATGCGCACGGCCACCCCGGGTTCTATGGCGTGGGTGCGGCGGAAGCGCTCCCAGTCCAGCCAGCCGAACTGGAACGCGTAGCTCAAGTCGACGGCGACGGAGTTGTTGATCTCCACGTAGCCCTGCGCCCAGGTTCGGCTGATCTGCTGGTTGAACTCGTCGTGAACCATGTTCCACTGGCCGTAGAGCGTCTGACCCACCCGGAAGTTGCGACGCTCTCCGCCGAAGCGGTAGGAAGCGCCGACCTCGGTGATGCCGCGACCCGTGTCGAGATCGGTGGCGGGAAAACTCTCGTCTTCGCCGGCCAGGTTCAGGTTGGAGTCGTACCCCCAGCCAGCGGTGACGTAGAGCCCCAGGGGGTCGAGATCCAAGTCGTCGAGCAGTTCCGCGTAACCGGCCGCCGAGCGGGCGAGCGAAGAGTCCCGAAGTCGGTCGCCGACACCACGGAACGCCAGCAGGGCGTCTCGATAGCGCTGCTCGTCCAGGGCCAGCAGGCCCCGCCTGTAGGCGACCTGCCCATCGAGTGAGGGATCCAGTGCCAGCGCACGGGTGTAGGCCTGCCCCGCGTCTTCATACTCGCCGAGTTCCTGCTCGGCTACACCCAACAACAGCTGCGCGATGCCAGAACGCGGCAACTTCTCGACCGCTTGCGCGAGCCGCGTGCGCGCACTCTGCCAGTCGCCCGCGCGAAGATCCGCGAGTCCAAGGAAGATCTCGAGTTCGGGGCTGCCCGGGTCCAGTGCCGCCAGGCGGTCGAGTTGTTCCTTGGCGCGGTCGGTGTCGCCCGCCACCAGCAACGCCTGTACGTACAACCTCAGGACGTCCGGAACCTTCGGCGCGAGTTCCGCGGCACGGGCGAGTGCAGGAATCGCCTCCTCGACTTTCCCCTTGCGCAACAGATGCGCACCCCGTTCGAAGGAAGGTTCTGCGGCCCCGAGCTGCTCAGGGGGCAACGCCTGTGCAGGGGTAGCGAGGGCTAGAGCCAGTGCCAGAGCTGCCAGGACCAACGACCCCGCAGGGATTCCCGCGGGATGAATGAGCTGCTTGGAATCCATGGAGGCGCCTCCGGTCGCTATCCGCGACCCCGCGCACTGCTGGCTCCTGCGGTGCGTTTTGGGGGGGGGAACAGCCCGGTTATGTGCCAGAGACGGGCTGGGTGAATCGGCGAGCACACCGTATCACGCCCACTCGTTACCCGTCAGAGAAAAATTAAAAAAACGCAAATTTTAGACCCATTAAATGCGAGTTCTCGGCCGCAACTCCCACTCCTATACGTCCGCTTTGGACGACTGCATCTCAGAAGGTGAACAATGTCGGATCATTTAGTGGCGTTACGGGTGCTCGGCTCCGCGGGTGTGTGCGCGCAGCCCCGCTTTCGGCGACCTTTCGATGTGCTGGTAATCGCAGGGCTGCTCTTCTGTTGGGTGGCTGCGGTGGCCCTGGAGGGGCACGCCTCGACGATCGTCGACGACGGAACCTACGACATCGGAACTCTGGCGTACGTGCCCTTCGAATCATTTCCGGTCATGAACTGCGCGAATCCCCAAACGTGCAAGGCTGGATCACAGGCTTTCCAGCAGGACATCCAAGCGGACGTCTTCCTACCTTCCAATCTGGGGACCCAGGATCTACTGCTGGTCTTCGCCGGCTTCTTCAACGATGCCCTCCCCAGCAACTGCGGTGAAGTCTCGACGCTCCAGAAACTGAACGCATCGATCCAGCCGGGGAGCGTGAGCGGCGCCACGCTGGTCGACGTATTCAGCCCGACCGGCCCCGGAACGCTCTGCGATTCCTTCGGGACGGATCTACAGGCCCTTCTCATCCCTGGCGGGTCGCCGGGGGAAAAGCGCGCCGTCGACTTTACGGTCGACGTGGGCGCCTCGACCCCGGGCGTGGTGCGTCTCGCTTACTCGCTCGCGCCATTCGCGGTGCCGGAGCCCGGTAGCGGCGCCCTGCTGGCGCTCGGCTTGCTGGTGCTGAGCGCGAGACACCGAGGCGCACAGCGAGCCTAAGGACCCGCGCCGCGCGCTTGATCGCCCCAGGGAAAACCAGCATCCTACGGCGTGGCCCGTAGCGTGAGTGCCACGCCATGGCCCCGGATGTCTCGCGCACGCTCTTGCACGCGCGGAGCCGGGTCAACGGGCGCGTTCCCAGAGTCGCTGAGGTAAGTCGTCGTGAAGAGTTCGATCCGAATCGCTGCCCGTAGCGAAGACCCGCGTTTCGTTGCGGCGGGCTGGCTGTGCGCGTTTGCGCTGCTGGCGCTGGCCTGTGCGAAATCCGCGAATACGGGCTCCGAGGACGCCCAGAGCGAAGCTGACGACTCCCGGGTCGTGGTCAGCATCGACGACGAAGACATCCGCAGCGATGAGGTCGATGCGCGCATCAAGGAGCAGCTCTTCGAGCAACAGTTCGGTCGAGGGGGTGGGGCCGCCAAGCTCTACGACGCCCGCCGAGACGTCATCGAGGCGATGGTGCGCGAACGCCTGATCGAGCGCGCGGCCGAGGCTGCGGGCCAAGATCCCGAGAGCTGGATGACGGCGGCGGTGGAAGCGAGTCCGCCGGTGTCCGACGAAGAGGTCCTGGACTTCTTCGAGGCGAACCGCGGGCAGATGGAGCCGGGCGCCAGCGTCGAGGCCTACCAGGATCGGATCCGCTCCTTCCTCGAATCCAGGCGTGGCGAAACGATCGTCGCAGACCTCGAGTCCGCGGCGACGATCGAGGTGGACCTGCCGCGGGAGCGGGCCGAGGTCGAGGCCGTGGGGCCGTCGCGCGGACCGGAGTCGGCGGCGGTGACCATCGTGGAGTTCAGCGACTTTCAGTGCCCCTACTGCGCTCGCGTAACCCCGACGCTCGATCGCATCATGGAGCGTTTTCCGGACCAGGTCCGGGTCGTGTACCGCCATCTGCCCCTGGACTTCCACGACCAGGCCCGACTGGCCGCACAGGCCTCCTTCTGCGCCGAACGTCAAGGGAACTTCTGGGACTACCACGACAAGCTCTTCGAGAACCAGCGCGCCATGCAACGGCCACAGCTCATCGAGTACGCGCAGGAACTCGAGCTGGACCCGGAGAACTTCGAGACATGCCTCGACTCACCCGCAGCGCAAGCCCGCGTGGAAGCGGATCTCACCGCCGCGAAGACGTTGGGAGCCACGGGAACCCCGGCCTTCTTCATCAACGGAATCATGATCAGCGGCGCCCAGCCCTTCGAGGCCTTCGAGGCCATCATCATCGAGGAACTCGGGCCCAGCGGAAGCTGAACGCCGCCGGACACGGCTCGCGGAAGCTGGAATCCCGATGAGGAAGCACCGCCTCCTCGGACCGCGCAAGCGAGCCCGCGCCCATCGCGACACTCGGTGATGGCTGGAGCAGGCTAGCTGGGGTCGCCCGCTGCCCACTCTTCGAAGCCGCGGCTGCGAAGCGCCTCATACGCCTGCTCGCGCTCGGCGACGTGGATCGCCATGGACACCCGGTCGTCGGGCTTCAGCTCGAAGTCCCGGTGCATGAGGTGGAGGCGGCCCGCGCGCAGCACGCAGAGCGGGACGAAGAGGTCCGAATCGCTGCGGAGCGAATCCCGCTCCGATCCGGGTTCTACATGGCCCACGAAGCGCCACGACTCCACCTCGAGGGCTTCATGGCGGGCGCGCACATCCCAGCGCTCTACCTCGTGGGGACCATCGAAGAGCATGCGGACTTCCTCGTTGGCAACCAGCTCAGGCGCCAGGCCGAGATCGGGCTGTTCGATGGCCGCGTAACATTCGGCTACACCGAAGCGCTCCCGCGCTCGCGTCACGAAGACGCTGTTGAGCACCTGGTTGGCGGTGAGCCCCACGGCCGTTCCCACCCCGTCGAAGCGCGCGCGCTGCATGGTCCGATCCTTCAGCGCGTTCCCGAAGACCACCGAGAAGCCCGCCTCTTCCGCGAGACGACAGTTGTGGGGGTTCGAGTCGAGGAAGACGACGGGCCACTCGGCGTCCCGCAACTCTCGCGCGAGGGCCAGGCCCAGACCCTGAGCGCCCAGAATGGCCACCACCTCGCGCCCGGGCAGACGAACGCCCAGCAGCGCTCCCACCGGCGCCGCAGTGACGCCCGCCAAAAGAACCGTGGTCGCGATGGTGAGGAAGACCATGGCCCGCAATTCATCGCCGCCCGGGAGTCCGGCAGCTTCGAGAGCCGCTGCCGCCATGGAGGCCAGCGCAGCCGCCACGATTCCCCTCGGCGCCAACCAGGCCACGAAGCCTCTCTCTGCGAACGAGAGTTCCGAGCCACGCGTGCAGAGCCAAACACCCAGGGGGCGAATCACGAAGACCAGCGTTCCCACGACCGCGAACCCCCGCCAGCCCAGCTGCCGGACCTCCTCGAGTCGGACATCCGCCGCAAGCAGCACGAAGAGCATCCCGATCAGGAGTACGCTGATCTGGTCCTTGAATTCCCGGAGATCCCGATCGACGCGGGAGCGCAGATTGCCCACCACCACACCCGCGATCGCCACGGCCAGGATCCCGCTCTCGGAGACGACCTCCTCGCAGGATTGGAAGAGCAGCAGCACACAGGAGAGCACCAGCACGTTCTCGAGACCCTCGGGCACCAAGCCCCGCACGCGGAGCAACCAGGCGATCGCCAGCCCCCCGACACCGCCGGCCACCAGGCCGAAAACCAGTCGGAGGAAGAGTTCCACCGCCTCGGTGGCGACGGAACCCGCTCCCGGTGCCAGCGCGATCTCCAGCATCAACACCGCCACGATGGCCCCAATGGGATCGATGAGTACGCCCTCGGCCTCCAACACCGTGGCGACCCGCGGACGCAGGCGCAGATCCTGGATCAAGGGCCCTATCACGGTGGGTCCGGTCACGATCACCAAGCTCCCGAAGAGCAGCGCGTGGGAGAGCGAGACGGGGAAGAGCAGCAGCAACGATGCGGCGGCACCGAGCATGGTGACCACCGCGCCCAACGTGACCAGGCGCCGGATGGGAGCCTGCTCGCGGCGCAGGCGGGAGATCTCCAGATTGAGTCCTCCCTCGAAGAGCACCACCGCCACCGCGAGTTGAACGATCAACAGCAGCCCATCTCCGAGGGCATCTGGATCGATCCAGCCGAGCCCGTCGGGGCCCAGCCCCACCCCGGTGACCAGCAGAACGACGATTCCCGGCAGTCGCAGGTGGCGTGACAGCACTTGGGCGATAACGCCGATGGTCATCGCGAGAACCAGGGTCAGGGCCGGGTGCGCTTCCACCACACCCGGACCCTACCATGAAACCAGCGGAGCGATGCCTCTCCTAGGCGCGGGAGCCCCTGGGCCGGAATCGCCTTTCAGCAGACCCCCGCCTTCGAAGCGCCCGGAGAGCACACCCCGGCGCTGATCCCCAACGCGCCGGCAACTCGCATGCAGCGCGGACGCTCCGCGCACGACGCTCGGGGCACTCGTCACCCAAACGTGCGTTGCGTTCCCACGAAGGTGCAGGTCGTGCAAATCCGTGTGCAGGCACCGATCCCATGGGCGCGCATACACGCGGCAAAGCGAGCGAATGGGCGAATCCCCTTGGTGCTTCCACGAAGAAATAAAGCAGAAACTTTTCGACACTTTACTGATGAAGTCGTCAACTCACCAAACGTCGCGAATTCCTTTCGGAAGGCCGCGACTCTTGAAATCACACTGTCTGGGACCTCGCAGGAACCCCTCGAGCTTCCCGAAAAAGAGCGTGTACTCCCGTGGAGGAACCGAAATGAGCGCGTCTTCACCCAACAAGGTCACGAGACTCATCGTGCTCTGCTGCCTGCTGAGCGCCTCCGTCGCCAACTCGGAGACCTTCACCAGCGTCACCGCCGACACCGTCAATGCGGACACCGTGAATACGGGCGTGATCAACGCCACGACGGGAAACGTCACGACGCTCAACGCGACCAACCTGAACATTTCGGGAACCGTTTCGCTGGACGCCATCGGCGTCAGCGTCGAGGACCTCGAGTACATGGGCGGCACCTTGTCGGGCATCGAGGGCATCGGTGTGGACGGGGGCGGTGCCTCGCTCGCCGTTGGAGACTCCGCGGCCAGCCTGTTGGTGGAAGACCAACTGGGAACCGGGAACAACGGAATCACCGTGTCGCCGACCCAGACCCTGATCACGGGCGGAAGCGGCGACGCCTCGGCGCTGCCCGACAATGACGACATCGACGCGGACACCAGCTCTCTGACGATCGATGGAGACGGCATCGATTTTGATAGCAGCAAGTATGGCGCTTCACTCGACATGAGCGGCCACACGATCAGCACGCTCGGCGATGGCACCGAGCTGGACGACGCCGTGAACCTCGGTCAGCTTCTGCAAGCGATCACCGACGAGGCCGTCCGGGCCGACGGCCACACGAGCCAGATGACCGCCGACGAGGCCGTCCGAGCCGATGGCTACACGGACCAGATGACCGCCGACGAGGCCGTCCGAGCCGATGGCTACACGGACCAGATGACCGCCGACGAGGCCGTCCGAGCCG
>JABSQX010000192.1 GCA_013215615.1 Myxococcales bacterium
GGATCGTAGCCGAGCACGTCGCGCAGCACGTCATGGGAGTGTTCACCGGCCCGGGGGGCCGCGCGACGCGCCTCGCAACGAACGCCCTCCACCCGCACCGGGGAGCCCAGGATGGGAGCTACGTGGGTGGCCGGGTCGACCCACAATCCGCGGGCCTCGAAGTGGGGATCCCGATGGGTCTCGCCGGCACCGTAGACGGGCGCGCCGGGGACGTCGTGGCGGAGGAAGAATTCGATCCACTCGCCGCGTGTGCGGCTCGCGAAGAGTTCGCCCAGTTCGTCGCGGAGTGCATCGTTCCCGTAGTCGTGGTCGGCGGGGGAGCGGCCGGGCCAGCGCTCGAAGAGATCCATGCGCGCGGCACCGCGGCAGAAGTTCTCCCAGAACTTCGTCTCCGTGGCCATCAGCAGCACGTGGCCGTCTTGCGCCGCGTAGTACTGGTAGCGGACGTCGTGGGCGGTGACGTCGGCTTCGCCTTCCTTGCCCGCGCCCTCGGCGGCGGCTTCGAGCGCCGCCACGAGTTCCCGGGCGTCCGGGTCCGCGGGTTCGTCTCCGTAACGGGCCTGGGCGTCGGCGTGGGCGATCCTCCAACCGTTCCAACTGGCGGCAGCGTCGGCCTGGCTGACCTCGATCCGGCAGCCGCGACCGCTCTCTCGCGCTCGCAAGACGGCAGCGACCAGGGCCAGGGAGGCGTAGAGGGGCGCCGCCTCGAGGCCCTGCCAGACGTGGCCGGAAGGGCGAGACACCCGTCCCGCCACCACGCGGGGTGGGGCGAGCCCCGCGAAGGCGTCGAAGGCCAGGCCATGGGCGGCCAGGTCGCGGTAGGGCCCGCTCTCCCCCCAACCCGAGAGGCTCAGGAAGACCAGGCGGGGCTGTTCGGCACGCAGCGTCTCGTAGTCGAGGCCCCGCCTCGCGAGTGACCCGGGGCGCATGCCCTCGATCACGGCATCGGAGCAGCGGACCAACTCGCGAAAGACCGCGGCCCCTTCGGGTGACCGCAGATCCAGCACCAGGCTGCGCTTGCCGCGGTTCCAGCGACGCGTGGCCGGTGCCTCGCCCCGGTAGGGCTTGCCGAGCAGGCGCGCGGGGTCGCCCTGGCCCGGCGCCTCCACCTTGATGATCTCGGCGCCGAGATCCGCGAGGTGCATGCCGGCGCCGTCGGGCGCGAACATCGCGACCTCGAGGATGCGGACGCCCTCCAGCAATTCGCTGCTCATCTCGGGCATGATTCGCGACACTCGCTTTCCCGTCAACGGCGGGCTCCGAACCGCCTCTTGGGGTCGATTGTGCGGCCGCGCCGAGGCGCAGTAATATCGATCGGTCTCCTGCCGCTTGCCACGGCCGGACGGGAGGAAGCCGAATGCCGGAGCGCCTGCGCGTATCCGTGATCACTGGCGCTGCGAGCCTCGGGCGGCGGCTGCATAGCGTTTCCGGGAGGGTCTCCTGATGGCGCGAGGGATCCGTCGCCCCCACGAGTCGGTGGACTACGCGGCCCTGGTCCGGGACTACCCGCCGCCCCCGGAGTATTTCGAGAGCGCCTGGTACGACGACCCGGATACCATCGAGCACAAGCAGTTGCTGCGCCTCAAGGAGCGCGCCCAACAGGCCTATCGGGTGCCTTTCTTCCGTCGCAACTGGGACGCGGCTGGCTTCCACCCCTCGCAGATCGAGACGCTCGAGGATCTCTGGAAGGCGCCCTTCTACACCGTGGACGACCTCCGAAAATCCATCGAGGCCCACCCGCCCCTGGGCGACTACCAGGGGGTCACCCCCGACCAGGCCTGCAGCGAGCCCATGCGCGTCTACATGTCCGGCGGCACCACCGGCAAGTCGCGCCCCACCCTCTATACCCAGTGGGACCGGGAGGTGGGCGGGATCCTCGGGGCACGGGGCATGTACCTCCACGGCGTGCGCCCGGGGGACACCATCATCAACGCCTGGGCGTACTCGACGCACAACGGCGCCTTCAACTTCGACGAGTCGCTCTACCGCTGGCTCAACTGCCTGGTGCTGACCACCGGCAGCGGCAACGTCACCAGCAGCCGCCGGCAGATCGAACTGGCCCGGGAGTACGGGGCCGCCGCCATCCTCACCACGGGCGACTACCTGTTGCACCTCGCCGAAGTGGCCCGTGAGATGGGGATCGACCCGCGCGAGGATCTCGCGATCCGGGCGGTGCCCAACGTCGGCGATCGGGAGCGCATCGAGGAGGTCTTCGGGGTGCCCCACTACGCGTCCTATGGCTTCCACGAGGTTCAGTGGGCGGCCATCGAGTGCCCGGCGCGCCAGGGCCTGCACATCTTCGAGGACGCCTTCGTGATGCACGTGGTCGACCCGGAGACCGGCGAGCGCCTGCCGGATGGCGAGCTGGGATCGCTCTGCGTCACGGAGCTCTACAAGACGGGCAGTCCGCAGTTCCGTTACAACATCATGGACCTCTCCTACCTGATGCCCCGCGGCCAGTGCGAGTGCGGGAGCTGGTTGCGGCGCATGGGCCCCTTCGCGGGCCGCGGCGACAACATGGTCAAGCTGCGCGGTGTGAATCTCTGGCCCGAGGCCCTGGGCGAGATCGCCACCGCGCATCCGAAGGCCACCGAGGACTACTTCGTGCGCGCCCGGCGCAGTGGCAACCGCGACGAGATGATCATCTCGGTGGTGAGCCAGGCCCCGGAGTCGGAGTACGAGACCATGCGGGTGGAGCTCGAGGCCATGCTCAAGGAGAGACTGGGGCTCAGGATCCAGGCGGAGGTGGTGGCGCCCGGCGCCATCGACGATTGGACTGAGATTCACACCGCCCCCAAGCCCAAGCGCTTCCGGGACGAGCGGGACGCTTAGATGGGTTGGGTCGACTACTGGTGCAACGCCTTCACCCCGGACCGCGTCCCCCTCTGGGATGCCAGTCTCGCCGCGCAGGGGGTTCCGTTGGTGCTGCGCAGCGATCCGGAAGACAGCTTCGCGGAGCCCGAGGTCATGCTCGCGCGGATGCGGGAGTGCGGGATCGACACCCTCGTCCTCCCCACTTGCGATCTGCCGCCCCATGCCGACGTGACCGACTACGAGACCTTCGCGGCGCGCCTTGCGGAGAGCGCAGACCTCGCGGCGCGTTTCCCCGGTTGCTTCGCGGCGGCCTGGAGCATCGATCCCGGTCACGGCATGCAGGGCGTGCGACGCGCCGCGGAGGTCCTGGCCCGGGACTGGGTGGTGGCCCTGCACCTGCACACCCACAGCTTCGACCGGCGCTTCGATGACGCGGAGCTCTACCCCTACTACGCGCTGGCCAGCGACGCGGGCGTCCCGGTCATCATGCAGGCGGGCACCTCCGGGGGGCTGATGCCCTCGGCTTGCGGTCAACCCATCGGCATCGATCGACCGGCCCTCTACTTCCCCGAGGCGGTCTTCGTGCTCTCGCACACCGGCTGGCCGTGGGTGGAGGAAGCCTGCGCGATGGCCCTCAAGTTCCCCAACGTCTACTTGGGCTCCGCGACCCAGCCCCCCAAGCGCTGGTCGGAGTCGCTGATGCGATTCGCCCGGGGCGGGGGCCGCAGCAAGGTGCTCCTGGGCACCGGTTTCCCCCTGGCGGGGCACCGTCACCTGCTCGCACAACTCGACGACCTGGAGATCTCCGACGAGTTGCGGAAGCACTGGCTCGACGAGAATCCGCACCGGGTCTTCGCGAAGCTCCCCGCCGCCTGACGGAGGTCCCCATGGCAATCGTCGTCTACGACATACCCCCCATCCCCCCGGACCCGGAATACACCCGTTATCTCGATGCCGGCGTCGTCCGCCTGGGCCTCGAGTACCGGACGCTCGACGATGCCGAACTCGATCGCGCCTACGCGGACGACGCGAAGAGCAAGGCGGCCATCGACGCCGCCAGGCCCGAAGAGGTCGACGACCGCGGCGTCTCGATCCACGTGCTCGGTGCCGAGGACGGTCACGAATACCTGCGCTTCGACGTCTTCGAGAAGGGTCCCCACTACCACTACATCCACTCCGAGCGGGTGGAGAACAAGATCGTCGACTTCGACACCGTGGCCATGGGGGACATGCTGCCCTGGGCGCTGGAACAGATCCGCAGCAACCTGCCAGTGATGCTCGCCCACGCGGGGGGCCATGCACTCGGCGAGCGGGTCGACCCGGCCCTGTTGGCGTCACGGACCCGCGAACTCGAAGAACTCGCCCGCGAAGCGCGGCGCGCCCAGGGGGTAACGGACTGATGGCAGCGCTTTACGACGACCAGGCCAGCCCGGCACGCTTCGAGAACTGGATCGACAACAAGTATCAGCCCGCCGCCAACGGCGATTGGATCGACAGCAGCGACCCCTCGACGGGCAAGCGCTGGGCGCTGGTTCCCGACGGGCGCGAGCAGGACATCGACCAGGCCGTGCAGTCGGCCCGTCGAGCCTTCCGCGAGGGCCCGTGGCGCAGCATGGCGAACGCCGAGCGCGCCCGACTGCTCCGGAAGGTGGGCGACCTGGTGGCCCGGCACGCCGCCGAGCTGGCCTCGCTGGAGACCCGGGACAACGGCAAGGCGATCCGCGAGACGCTGCCCGAGATCGGCGCCGTGGCGGAGATGTACCACTACTGGGCGGGCGCGGCGGACAAGATCCACGGCGACACGGTGCGGGTGGGCCCGGCCAGCTTCAACTACACGATCCAGGAACCCATCGGCGTGGTGGGGGCCATCATCCCCTGGAACTCGCCCCTCTCGCTGCTGGCCGCCAAGATCGGTGCGGCCCTCGCGGCGGGCAACTGCGTGGTGGTGAAGCCCGCCGAGCAGGCGGCCTGTTCCTGTCTCTGCTTCGGGCAGCTCTTCGAGCAGGCGGGCTTCCCGCCCGGCGTCATCAACCTGGTGGCGGGGCTCGGGGAGGAGGCGGGCGACGCACTGGTGCGCCATCCGGAGGTGGGCAAGATCACGTTCACGGGCGAAACCGCCACCGCGAAGATCATCACCGCCCGTTCCGCGGACACCCTGAAGCGCCTGGCCTTCGAGCTGGGCGGAAAATCGCCGAACATTGTCTTCGCCGACGCGGACCTGGATGCCGCGGCCGCGGGGGCCGTGGCCGCGGTCTTCACGGGCGGGGCGGGGCAGACCTGCATCGCGGGCTCGCGTCTGCTCATCGAGCGCTCGGTCTACGACGATCTGATCGAGCGCATTGGGCGCATCGCGGAGGGCATCCGACCCGGCGATCCCCAGGATCCGAACACCGCCATGGGGGCCCTCGCCTTCGACCGCCAGTTCGAGAAGGTGCGCTCCTACCTGGATCTCGGCCCCACGGAAGGGGCGGAGATCGCTTTCGGGGGACGCTCGGGGGCGGAACTCTTCGAGGCGGGCTCTCCCCAGGCCGGGGGCTACTTCGTGGAGCCGACGCTCTTCCGTGGCGCCCACAACGACATGCGCATCTGCCGCGAGGAGATCTTTGGCCCGGTGACGGCCGCCATCCCCTTCGAGGACGAGGAAGAGGCCGTCGCGATCGCGAACGACGCCCGCTATGGCCTGGCCTCCGGGGTCTGGACCCAGGACCTCAAGCGTGCGCACCGCATGGTTGCAGCCATCGAGTCGGGCGTGGTTTGGGTGAACAGCTACCGCCGCATCCACTGGGCGCTGCCCTTCGGCGGCATCAAGGAGAGCGGCTACGGGAAGGATTCCGGGCTCGAGAGCCTACGCGGCTACCTGCAGACCAAGACGGTCTGGCTCGATCTCGCCTGACGAACTTCTTCCCTGTTTCGAGTGGGGGGTCGCGCCGGGCCAGAATGAATCCTTCGATGGGAGTGATGCCATGGTGATGAAGGTGATTTCCGCCGACAACCACGTCAACGAGCCGCCCTGGGTCTTCGACCGCGTGCCCAGGAAGTTCAAGGACCAGCTGCCGAAGATGTTGCCGGGCGAAGACGGCGGCGACGGCTGGAGCTTCGATGGCGGCCCTCCGAAGCGCACCTTCGGGATCGAGGCCATGGCGGGCCGCGCACCCGAGGACTACCAGTTCTCGGGCCTCAAGTTCTCCGACATCATGAAGGGCAACTACGACGGTGCTGCCCACCTCGCCGACATGGAGACCGACGGCGTGGACGGCTGCGTCGTCTACCCCAACCAGGCGATCTTCACCTACGTGACCCCCGACCGGGATCTCGCCCGGGCCTGCATGCGCTCCTACAACGAGTGGGTGCTCGAGGAGTTCCAGGGCGCTGACCCCAAGCGCATCGTGGGCCTGTGCCTGCTGCCCGTGGACGACGGCATGGAGAACTGTCTCGCGGAGGTCGAGTGGGCGGCCGCCCAGGGCGCTCGCGGTTTCTTCATCCCGGGAATGCCGCTTCGGCCCTACAACGACCCCTACTACGAACCGCTGTGGAAGGCCGCCGAGGCCGCCGGGCTGCCGCTCAGCTTCCACCGGACCTTCGGGGGCAAGCCCCCGGACGCGGACTGGGACGAGTTGATGGAGCAGAAGGTGAGCGTGGCGGGAATCGTCAATCGCTTCTTCTGCGCGGTGCGCCCACTCACCTACATGATCTTCTCGGGCATCTTCGAGCGGCATCCCGG
>JABSQX010000193.1 GCA_013215615.1 Myxococcales bacterium
GACCGAACCGGCAAGGGCTGCCGGGTCGACATCTCCATGTACGACTCCATGATCGCAGTGGCCGACATCGTCCACCCGGCCAGCATGGGGGTGGAGCCCAACCGCACGCTGGAGGGCATCGGGATCCTCCACGCCTTCCGCGCGAAGGATGGCTGGTTCACCGTGGAGGTCGTGCGCGAGCCCCACTTCCCGCGCTTCGCGAAGGCCGTCGGGCACCCCGAGTGGCTCTCGGACGAGCGCCTGTCCACGCGTGCAGGCTGGTCGCAGCACATGGAGGACGTGATCCGCCCCGGGGTGGAGGCCTGGGCGGCGGGGATCGGCAAGCTCGAGGCCGCTACGCAGCTCGCGGAGGCCGGAGTAGCGGCAGGCCCCGTCAACAACGCCCAGGACATCCGCCGCGATCCCCACGTGAAAGCCCGGAGCTTCCTCCACGAGATCGAGACGGGCGACGGCGCGGAACCGGTGGCGGTGGTCGGCAACCCCATCGCCTTCCAGCCCGCGCCCCCCGAGCCCCGCGAACCCGCCCGCTGGCCCACCCTCGGCGAGCACACCGAGCAGGTGCTCCGCGATCGCCTGGGTCTCGACGCCGGCGAGATCCGCGCGCTACGCGAGGAGGGCTGTATCGCGTGAGCGCCACCGGCTCCCCCTCCGAGCGGATCCGCGAGCGCCTCGATCACCCGGTCATCGACGCCGATGGCCACACCACCGAGTTCGCGCCCGCGCTCGCCGAATACCTGCGCGAGGTCGGCATCTCCACGGATTTCAACGTGCTCTTCCGAGATGTCCTGGGCGCCACCGCGGACTGGTACGAACTCTCCCCCGAGGAGCGGGTGAAACGGCGCGTCACCAAGGCGCCTTGGTGGACACGCCCCATGCGCCAGACCCACGACCGCGCGGCGGCCTGCTTCCCGCGTTACCTGCACAGTCGCATGGATGAGCTGGGCTGTGACGTCTCCGTCGTCTACCCGAGCACCGGTCTGGGCTTTCTCCAACTTCCCGACGAGGAACTGCGGCGGGGAGGCTGCCGCGCTCTCAACCGCTACCACAAGGACGCATTCCTTGGCTGCGAGGACCGGCTGATCCCGGTGGCCGCGGTGCCTGCCCACAGCCCCGCCGAGGCCATCGAGGAACTCGACTACGCGGTCCTCGAACTGGGCTTTCGCGCGGTGGTGATCCCCAGCTACATCCCGCGCCCGGTCGAGGGTCTCGCAAACGAGAGTCGGGAGGTCTCCCGCTGGGCGTTCTGGCTCGACAGCTACGGGATCGACAGCGCCTACGACTACGACCCCCTGTGGGCACGCTGCATCGAACTCGGCATCTCCCCCACCACCCACAGCCAGGGCAACGGCTGGGGGAGCCGCCGCTCGCCCAGCAACTGGGTGTACAACCACATCGGGCACTTCGCGGCCAGCGGCGAGGCCCTCTGCAAGTCCCTGCTGCTGGGCGGCGTGACCCGCCGCTTCCCGGGCCTTCGGATCTCCCTGCTCGAGGGCGGCGTCGGCTGGGCGTGCAGCCTCTACGGCGACCTGGTGGGGCACTTCGGAACCCGGAGCCTGCGCACCGTGCGCGAGGAACTCGACCCCAGCCTGCTCGACCGCGAACTCTTCCAACAACTCGCGGAGACCTGGGGACCGGTGGGCACAGCCGACCAGGAGCTGATTCGCGGCGCGATGATCACCACCCCGGGCCACCAGCACAACCGCCCGAGCGACGCCGAACTCGACGAGTTCTCGGCCCTGGGCATCGAATCCGCGGGGGAGATCCGCGATCTCTTCGTGCCCAACTTCTACTTCGGCTGCGAGGCCGACGACCCCATGAATCCCCTGGCCTTCCGCCCGGAACTCTGGCCCCACGGCGCGCGCTTCAACGCCCTCTACGGCTCGGACGTGGGACACTTCGACGTCCCGGACATGCGCCGGGTCCTCGAGGAAGCCCACGAACCCGTGGAAGAGGGCCGCATGCGCCCCGAGGACTTCCGGGACTTCAGCTTCGCGAACGCCGCGCGCTTCTTCAGCGAGACGCGTCCCGACTTCTTCCGCGGAACGCGCGTGGAGGAAGCCGTCGGGGCGCTGCGAACAGCGGAGACTCCTGCCCCCAAAGCACACGCACCCCCATCCGCGGGGAGCGCTTGATGCCCGCCAAGGCCGCGCAGCGCGATCCCGAGATCGCAGCGGCCGCCATCGAGCGGCTGGCGGCGGCGCGCGGGCGGGACAACCTCTACGCGGACTACGACGTGCTGCGCGCCGCAGATCCCCTGCACCGCAGCCGCCACGAACTCTTTCCGGACTGCTGGTTCATCAGCCGGCACGAGGACGTGGACCGGATCCTGCGGGATCGGCGCTTCGTACAGGATTCCCGCAACTCGGAGGTCTTCGCCGGCAGCGAGGGCCCCTTCGCGGAGATGGTGAGCCGCATCCTGATCTTCCTACCCCCGGGCCCCCACGAGCGAACCCGCCAGCTCATCTACCGAGCGTTTACGCCGCAGGCGGTGGCGAGGCGCCGGCCGCGCACCGAAGCCGTGATCCGCCAGCTCTTTGCGGGGCTCCGCGAAGGCAGCGGCTGCGACCTGCTCCACGACGTCCTCTACCCGCTGCCCATGACCGTGATCGGCGAGATGCTGGGGGCCAGCCCGGAGGAGCGGGAACTCTTCTTCGAACTCTTCGGCCAACAGGGACACGAGGTCGCGGACGTGGGCACGGCGAGCGACGCCCAGCGCGAGCAGGCCGACCGCATGATCGAGCGCTTCGACGAGGCCGTGCGCGCCATGATCGCCCGCCGCCGCGAAGCGCCCGGAGACGACCTGCTCACCACACTCCTGACGAAGGGGGAGGACGGCGACTGCCTCGAAGAGGAGGAGGTCGTCGCCGCCGTCTACATCCTGATCGGGGCCGGGCACGAGACCACCGCGAACCTGCTCGGCAACGGCCTCGCCCACCTGCTGCGCGACCGGCCCCAGTGGGAGCGCCTGGTGGCCGCGCCGGAACTCGTGCCCGCCGCGGTGGAGGAACTGCTGCGCTTCGATACCTCGGTGCAGTTCAATCAACGGGTCGCCAACGAGCCGGTGCGCTACGGGGGCGTCGAGATCGCCGAGAACGATCGCATCATCGTGCTGCTGGGCGCCGCCAACCGCGACCCCGAGGTCTTCGAGAATCCCCACCAGCTCGACATCGGACGGAACCCGAACCCGCACCTGGCCTTCGGGGCGGGCCTCTACCACTGCCTGGGCCTCCACCTGGCGCGCCTCGAGATGCACACCGCCCTCGATGCCATCGTCCGGCACTTCCCGAAGCTGCAACTCGCCGAAGCCCCGCAGTGGCGCCCCACCTGGATGATGTGCGGCCTCGAGCGCATGCCGGTGCGCTTCTGAGCGCGCCGCGGCGCGCTACCAGAGCTGATCCGTGTAGGTGTCGGTGCCGGGCAGGGTCGGCCGGAAGGGCGAGGCCCAGAGCAGGCGCCCCAGACCGGTGCCCGCCAGGGCCGCGGCGTGCCCCGCGAAGTGCGCGTCCCAGGCCGCCGTGGACTCACCCTCCAGGAAGTAGAGGTGCACGAAGCGGCGGCCCTCGCTGCGGGGCACGTCGGCGGGCGCGTCTCCCCGCAGCGGCACCGGGGTGAAGGAGAGACAGAGCGCCACCGGGGAACCCTTCAGCGCATCGGGGAGGTACTGCTCGCGGTACCAGGCGTCGAGATCCTCGCGCGAGGCCCCGTCCTCGATGCCGCCCACGACTGCCACCAGCCCGGGGTAGGGGTGATCGAGTGCCAGCTCCGCGGGCACCGGGTCGGCGTCGCGGTAGTGGGCCCAATCGTGGTCCGCGATGATCGTGTAGATGTGATCGCGCTTCTCGAACATGCGGCCGTGTTCGTGAAGGCGGTTCACCTGCTCGACCGACCACTGGTTCCATTCGTCGTGATGGCCGGCCAGCACCCAGTAGATGGCCAGGTAGGAGCCGCGCATGGGATCCGGGACCACCGGCGAATCCCCGGGCACCCGCAGGGCCTTGTCTTCGCGGGTAGCCACGTAGCGGCGGCCCGCAAACGAATAGGCGCCGATCATCACCCCGGAGTAGAAGTGGTCGCGCTCGTACCAGCGGTTGTAGGCAACCTCGTGGCCGCGCTGCGGCTCTACGAGCGTGAAGAGCATGGAGCCCAGTCGAATCGGAGAGGGTTTCATCGAAGCCTCGCTCGACGCCTACGCGGCGCCGCTTAGAACATCACGTGGCCACCGTTCACGTCGAGGGACTGACCGGTGATGCAGGAAGAGAGGTCGGAGGCGAAGAAGAGCACCGCCCCCGAGATCTCGTCGGAGTGGGGGATGCGGCCGAGGGGAATGTGTCGGGTGATCTCCCCGATCGCCTCCTCCTTGCTGATGCCCCGGCTCTCGGCCTGACGCTCGAAGTGGGCCTCCACCGCGGCGCCCCAGATGTAGCCGGGCATCACGCTGTTGACGCGGATCTGATCGGCACCGAGTTCCTTCGCCATGCCTCGGGTCGCCGCCTCGAGGGCGGCCTTGGAGGCCGCGTAGGCCGCGAAGCCCGGGTTCACCACGCGCGTGCTCATGGTGTTGATCATCACGATGGAGCCGCCACCCGCGGCCTTCATCACCGGGACCGCCGCCTGGCTGACGCGCAGGGAGCCGTAGAGGTTGACCTCCAGGGTGTCCCGCCACCCCTTCTCGAGGTCATCGCGCTCGAAGCGCGTCATGGTGCCGGGATGGAAGGCGTTGTTGACCAGCACGTCGAGGCGGCCGTGGGCTTCCAGGGTCCGGTCCACCAGTTCGCGGCAGGAATCGGGCTGGGCGAGATCCGTGGGGACGCGGGTGGCGCGGCGCCCCAACGCCTCCACCTCGGCACCCACTTCCTCGAGCTTCTCGCTGCTGCGCGCCGCCAACACCACGTCGGCGCCCTCCGCGGCCAGACGCAACGCGATGGAGCGCCCCATGCCCGGACCGATTCCCGAAACGATGGCGACCCGTCCCTCCAGCAGCATGAAGCCTCCCTCCAGCGCGACCGAGCGTGCACAGGGATTCGCGCTTTGGTGGTTTATAAGCAACGCGGAGGAGTCTGCAAAGAGCCGCAGCGAGCCCCGGCATCTGCCCGCTGGGGTATAGTGACTTCGTGGCCGAAAAGACACCGAGCCTTTCGGACGATCGGGAACGCTGGGAACGCGAGACGCTGGCCCCCAAGGTGAGCGCGCGGCCCGAGCGCCGCGAAAACTTCCGCACCCAGGCGATGGGCTGGCCCGTCAAGACCCTCTACACACCCCTCGACCTGGAAGCGGTGGGCTTCGACTACGCGAAGGACCTGGGTTTCCCGGGCGAGTACCCCTTCACCCGGGGCAGCGAGCCCAACGGCTACCGCTCGGACCTCTGGACGATGATGCAGGTGAGCGGCTTCGGGTCGGGGGAGGAGTGGGCGCAACGCGGCCGCTACATGCTCGACCAGGGAATCAAGGGCATCTACCTCGAGTACGACCTGCCCACCACCAACGGTTACGACTCCGATCACCCCCTCGCCGCCGGTGAGGTCGGGCGCGCCGGCGTGGCGATGGACTCCCTCGAGGACATGGAGGCGCTCCTCGACCTGCCCTTCGAGAAACTCGAGCGCCTGACCTCGATCTGCAACGGTCCGCAGGTGGTGAACCTCGCCATGATCCTGGCGGCCCTCGAGCGGCGAGGAATCGATCCGAACTCCTTCACGCTGCAAATCCCCAACGCCATCCTCGTCGAGTACACCTGCGTGGGCCGCTACATCTACCCGCCGGATCACGGGCTGCGGGTCGCGACCGATGCCATCGAGTACTGCGTGCACAACCAGCCGGGCTGGATCCCCATCTCGGTGATCAGCGCCCAGCTCTACGCCGCCTACGCGAACCCCGTCCAGGAGCTGGCCTTCTCTTTCGCGATCGCCCGGGAGTATCTGGACGCCGCCCTGGCCCGGGGCTTCGAGATCGACACCCTGGCCCCCTACTTCAGCTTCGTGACCGGCGTGGACATGGACTTCTTCGAGGCCGTCGCCAAGCTGCGCGCTTACCGCAAGCTCTGGGCCCGCATCCTCGACGAGCACTACGGGACCAAGGATCCGGAATCGCAGCGCCTGCGCATCACCTGTTCGCCGGGCACCCTCTCGCTCACCCTCCAGCAACCCCTCAACAACATCGCGCGCCTGGGCATCCAGGCGCTCGCCTGCGCGATGGCTGGCGGCGGCCAGGCGATGAACACCCCGCTGCACGACGAGGCCCATGCGCTCCCCACCGAGGAGGCCATCGCGGTGGGGGCTGCGGTCCAGCAGATCGTCGCCCACGAAAGCGGCGTGGCGGATGTCGTGGACCCGCTCGCGGGCTCCTACTACGTGGAAACCCTCACCAAGCGAATCGAGGACGCGGTCTGGGAAGAGATGGAGAAGGTCGAGGCCATGGGGGGCGCCCTCGCGGCCATCAAGGGGGGCT
>JABSQX010000194.1 GCA_013215615.1 Myxococcales bacterium
TGAAGCGCGAAATCGAGGCAAGGGTCGAGGCGCGGATGGCAACGACACGGCCCGGCGGCTTCCGGCCCGCACGACGTGTCTTCGGTCGCGACCTGATCGGATATTGTCAGGACGTCCAGAGCCATCGGGGCCAGGCGGTACCCCCGCGGCGCTACGATGCGCGCCGCGGCTACGTGAACGCCGTCGGAGTTCTCTCGATCGACTCCCCGGTAAAGCGCTTCGAGACCTTCTCGGCAGTGGGCGAGGCCCGCTTCAGCGAGATTCCGGGCGACCTCCGGGTTGGGGCGAGAGGATCGGGAGTCGAGGTTCCGACAGTCCAGGTGCGCTGAAGCGTCCATCTCCGTCGGCATCGACGAAGATCGGATTCGTGAAGGCCAGCGGAACGAATCCGCGGACCACGACCGCATAGTCGCCGGTGGCCTCGCCCGACACCTCCAGGGTGACGAAGCCGTCCTGCTCGAAGCGAAGTGGAAGCTCGATGGGTGTTCCGGGTGTGATGTCTCCCTGGTGGATCGCCGCGCCGTTCCACCACACCCGCAGTCGGGAGATGGGCACCCAGGGCGCGGCGCGCACGGTGACTGCGAGGGTTCCCCGTGGCCCGCGGTGCAAACCCCCGAGCCCCGTTCGCACTCCCTCGGCATTCAGCAGTGCCACGTCGAGCAGCGGCCCCGTGCTCCCGTAGGCGTTTCCCGCGCGCAGAGCGCCGATGAACGCCTCCGTTCGGAAGTCGCCCGGAACCCGCACGTAGGTACGCGGATAGCCGATCAGTTCGCGGCGCGAGTGGGAGTCGCTGTTCGCGACCGCCGCTCGGAAGGTCCCCTGGAGCAACAGCGAAATCCAGTCTGCTTGCAGCGCGCGATACTGCGTCATCGAACTCCCGTTCAACAGTTCCATGATGTCGAAGTCGATATCGCGAAGGCCGGTCTCGGGATCCGGTTCGAGGAGCAGCCGGTTGGGCCAGCTCTCGAGAGGCCGCGTCGGCTCGAAGGCCTCTCCGGCGACGCCCAGGTGTGTGAAGTAGTTGAGATCGGCCTTCTGGCCGTGCTTGGAACGGGCGTGATTGAGCTGCAGCAGCGCACCGCCGGGCAGGGCCCGGGTATCGGCGACGATGGCTCGGAAGCGCCTTCCCTCGCCTCGGATGGCGCCTCCGCGAAAGGCCAGGGGCTCGTAGGGGTGCGGAAATACGTTGGCGTGTCCGGCTGTCTCGGGTGACGCTTCACTTTCCGCGCTGCTCGTGACCTCGAGCCCGACGAGGCTGCGGATGCGCCCGCCGAGACCCAGGCGCTGGATCAGCGGCCCGTAGTCGACGACGCGATCGTGCTCGGTGGAGACGATCAGATCGGCGCCTTCCGCCGCGAAAGCCGCCAGTTGAGACGTGACCGGGAAGGTCGAGTCGTCACTCCACTCGCTGTGAACGTGCAGGTCGGCGGCGATCCAGCCCGGATGGTCGTGGACGCGCTTCGGTGAGTCGATCCGCAGGGCTACGAGCTTGCCCGCCGGCACGTCGAGCCAGGTCTCGGTCAACGTGAACTCGGGTCCTCGGGTTGCCAGGATCCGGTACCGGCCGGGCCGCAGGGAGACTTCCGCCGGGTCCGTTGCGATGCCTCCGAGCGCCACGTCGCGACCCTCGTTGCTGCCGCGATAGGGGTCCCCGCCGATCCGGAAGCCCAGCAGGTCGTCGCCGAAGTGGGGAGGTTCGCCGCCCTCGCTCGGAATGAACACGAGCCGCATGGGCCGGCCGCGGGGCAGGGCGACGCGGCCCGTCTTCGGTAGCTCGATGGCGTCGACTGTGAGGCCCGAGCTTGCGACCTCGATCGACCGCTCGAGGGAGCGCCCCGCCGGTGCCAACACCCGCAGCGTGTAGGCGCCCGGCTCGGGAAGCCGGAACGCGAAGAGTCCGCTCTCGTCGGGGCGTGCTTGCGTGACCGGAGTACCCGCGCGCGTCGCCACGTGCAGCCTCGCGGCAGGCGCGACCCGCCCGCGCACGAGGGGCCCGTCGGGCCACAGCTGGTCGGTGACCGCAGCCACGTCACCGCGGGCGCCGACGAAGATCTCCCGCTGGAGCACGAGGGTCTCGCCTGGCTCGATGTCCATCAACAGCGACTGGGCGAGCTCGAACCAGCCGACCTCCGGGCCCCCGAGCCAGAGCGGGCGGCTGAACACCCCGTGCATCGTGAAGCTGTCGCCGTTGATCGCGAGCTGGGGGAGCGGCCGAGAGTGCCCGTCTGGAGACACGAGCTGGGCGCCGAGGAGGCGCAGCCCGTACGCGACCCCGGGCTTCTGCGTGTCGCCCCCCACGAGGACGTTCAGATTCGAGGGCAGGATCGCGCGCAGCATCGTCAGCAGGTCGTCCGGATCGACCGGTGGATGCCGGAAACCGACGCTGCCCTCGTCGCGCACGCGGAAGTCCGCGTCGAGGGCAAGCGTGAACGGCGCGAGGTTCCGGCCGCCGTGCAGGACCACGTCACCGAAGAGGAACGCCCGCTCGGCGGTTTCGTCCGGGGGCAGGCGAGTGGCGCGCGTCTCGATCCGGAGGGCATCGGGGCGCTCCGGGTGCAGTACGTAGTGGGTCTCGATCGCGAGGCCCAGCATCTGCGTCCCCGCGACGATTGCAACCGAGCCGTCGGCGCGGGCCGGTTCTGCACGGATCTCCGAGGCGCCCAGCATCTGGCCGCGGGACATGTTGAGCAGGGTCTCGAGGCTGTTCCACTCGTCGTGAGCCAGGCCGCAGCGGCCGAGATCGACCAGCACGCCGCCCTTTGCGGTTAACAGGGATTCGTGGCTCGGATCCGAGATGACTGCGCACAGATGGCCGTTGCCGAGCGCCCAGTCGCCGATGCCGCCCGTCGAGTCGCTGCCGAGCACCCTGCGGGCCGCGGCATTCTCGGGTGTGATGCGCTCCGCGTAGCCCGCGCCCCAGGCCGCGACCGGAGCCATGGCGAGAAGCACGGCCACGGGCCACGATCGCCACCCCGGCAAGACCGCGTTCAGCGATTCGCTCATGCGCCGAGACTAGCCGGGGTGCGGGGGCAGCGTCCGGTGGCCTAGACGCGAGAACGTCCGAAGCGGCCCTGCCATTCGGCCAGTCGCCCCCCGGGTGAACTCGGGCGGCTCGAGACGGGGTGCTAAGCTGATGGGCCCCCCTGCGACTTGCGGGCCGGCTCCGTGATGCCGATGCGCGGGTGACGACGGGGATTCCCTTTGCAGCCGATGCTCCACCACAGAGCCGCGTGCGCCCGGACGACCCGGATCCTGGGTTGGGTGCTGCTCTGCGCGCTCGGGATCGGGTTGGCCTGCGCATCGGGCAAGGGCAGCGGCTTCTACCACGAAGTGCAGCGTGGCGAGAACCTCTACCGGATCGGTCAGCGCTACCGCGTACCCACAGCCGTGCTCGCCAAGACGAATCGGATCCACGATGTGCGCGGTATCCGCGTGGGGACGAAGCTGTGGATCCCGCGCGCGTCCTCGAACGCCCGGTCGGTGTCATCACGCCGGGCGATGCGCCCGGGCCGTGTCTCGGAGGCCCGCCGGTTGGCCCGGCTGGATCTACGCCGGTCCTCGAACCTGTCGTTTGCCTGGCCGGTTCGGGCGAAGATCACTTCGCGCTTCGGGCGCCGGGGAGGGCGCCCCCACGAGGGCCTCGATCTCGGTGCCAAGCGGGGCACACCGATCCAGGCCGCCGAGGCGGGACGCGTGATCCACAGCGGACGCCTGAGCGCCTACGGCAACGCGGTGATCCTCAAGCACGCGGGGCACTATCGCAGCGTCTACGCCCACGCGAGCAAGACCCTCGTTACGAAGGGGCAGTTCGTCGAGAAGGGCCAGAAGATCGCCCTGGTCGGAACCAGCGGCCGGTCTACCGGGCCTCACCTGCACTTCGAAATTCGCAAGCGGGAGTCTGCCCGGGATCCGATGCTCTACCTTCCCTGAGATGGGAACCTCCCCCCTCGAGCCCGAAGCCGAGCTTCGCAGGTACATCCGAGACATCCCGGACTTCCCCAAGCCCGGGATCCTGTTCCGCGACCTGACGCCGCTGCTCGCGAATCCCGCGGCACTGAAGCTCGCAATCCAGGCACTCGCCGAGCCCTTCACCGAAGCCCGGATCGACTACGTGGTCGGCACCGAGGCTCGGGGCTTCATCTTCGGGGCGCCCGTCGCCCTGACCCTCGACGTCGGGTTCGTTCCGGTTCGCAAACCGGGCAAGCTGCCGGGCGAGACGATCTCGGCCAGCTACGAACTCGAGTACGGTACCGACCACGTCGAGATGCACGTCGACGCCCTGTCGGCGAACGACCGCGTGCTGGTGGTGGACGATCTGATCGCGACGGGCGGCACCGCCCAGGCGACGGTGGCGTTGGTACGACAAGTCGGTGCAACCGTGGCCGGCTGCGCGTTCTTGATCGAGTTGAGCTTCCTGGAAGGCCGCAAGCTCGTCGACGTCGAGCCCTTCCACTCCGTGATCCGCTACTGAGTCGCGCATGAGGATCGATCGCCGCGGATTCATGCGGGTGCTGGCCGCGACGACCGCCTGGCTTGCCGGCGGCAACGCTCGCGCCGCCGAGCCCGAGTGGACGTGCGAGATCCACCAGCAAACCCGAAACACCCGCTTGGGCCCGGTGGGCCGCAAGTGGTGGCCGACGAGCCGCAAGTGGCGACGCGTGAAGGCGTACGCGGGGCACGAACGAATCGCGCTACCCGCCCCCACGAGTCCCGGGGAACGCCCCCTGGTCGATGTGATCGACGGCTTCCAGGTGGCCGACGGGTTCGCGAAGCAGCCGCTCGGCCTGGCCGAGCTTTCGCGACTGCTGCAGTTCACGAACGGGGTGACCCAGAAACCGATCCTGCGGGCCGCCCCTTCCGCCGGCGCGTTGTACGCGGGAGAGATCTACGTCATTGCCCAGCGTGTGACGGGCCTAGAGCCCGGTGTCTACTACTACGCGCCCCCCGGCCACGCGTTGGTGCCGATTCGGTCAGGCCCGCGGATCGATGCGGTCAGCGGGGCCCTCGAGCGGCCGGGCCAGCTCTCGAGTGCGCCTGCCGTTGTGTTGTTGACGAACGTCTTCGGACGCTACGGCTGGCGCTATGCGAACCGGGCCTACCGATACGCGTTGATCGATACGGGCCACATCGGCGAGAACCTGCGCCTGGCGGCGCGCTCGGCGGGGCTGGTGGACACCGCACCGCTTCGCTTCCACGACGAGCGTTTGAGCGAACTGCTCGGGATCGACGGGCGCCGCGAGGCCGTCTGCGCGGTGCACGCGGTCGGTCATGCCGGCAAAGGGACGCCGTCGCCCCGGGTGCGGAGCTTCAGCGAGGTGAAGAACGCGCCTGCGGGTTGGGGAGACACCGAGCGCTATCACGCGAGCAGCTGCCTGGTGGAAGGCGCCCACGTTGCTTCGAACGCGGACGTCCGCACGGCCACGGCCCGAGGTGCCCCGCTGACGCTCCGGCCCCCGCAGACCGTCGAGGCGTGCATCCGGAATCGACGCTCGGCGCAGCGCTTCGCAGACCGCAAGCTGCCGCGGGACGCGCTCGACTGGATCCTGGACGCGGCCGTGGGCCATCCGGCGCTCACCCGGGCCCTGAACGTGGAGTTGCTGCTCGCGGTGCACCGCGTCGCGGCCCTCGAGCCTGGCCTGTATCGCTACCAGGCAGGCAGTGCTCGTCTCGTTTCGTTGCGCAAGGCCGATCTGCGCGAGTCACTCGTCCGCAGCTGCCTGGGCCAGGACAAGGCGGGCGCCTGTGCGGTGGCCTTCTTCGTGGTCGGCAACCTGCGACCCGCGATCGAGGCCCTGGGCGAGCGCGGCTATCGCGATCTGCTGATCGAGGCGGGCGGCATCGGCCAGCGCATCTACCTGGCCGCAGAAGCGGCGGGCCTGGCCGCTCGAAACCTCGCTGCGTTTCGGGACGACGACCTGAATGGACTGCTCGACCTGGATGGACGAGAGCGTGCGGTCCTGCACCTGACCCTCGCGGGACGCGAGGCGTGACGGCTCTCCCGAATCGTCTACGCTCCCAGCTTCCCAGCGCGCCCCCGTAGCTCAGCATGGATAGAGCATCGGTTTCCTAAACCGGGGGTCAGAGGTTCGAATCCTCTCGGGGGCGCCAGGATTTCAGAACGCCCCGGGCCACTTCTGCCGCGGGCGTTTTCGTTGGGGGTGTCGGGGCCCGAAGCCGGAGCCAGCTTCGCGTGCCTCCGGGCGCGGAACCTCAAAAGGCGGATGCGAGGTCTTCGAGCACGGCCTTTTCGGAGCCACTCACGCTTCCGATGCCGAGGATGCCGCCGGCGGCTTCAGCCACAGTGCGGGCACCGCCAATGGCATCTTCCTTCAGAGAGGCGAGGGCGTCGGCTTGCATGGTTCCTTCCAAGCCCAAGCTGGAGCGCCGCGGGGGCACTCGATGTCCCGATGT
>JABSQX010000195.1 GCA_013215615.1 Myxococcales bacterium
GCACTCGCCACCTGAGCGACCCCCCCCTTATCCGTCACGGGTCCCTCTGGACTGCCTTACGCAGGATTCTGCTCATCCGAAGGGCTGCGGCGGATAGGAAGTTCAACCCTCTTTTTTGCGTCTGAGAAGATTCACTGTGTCACGTATAGGCGATATCAGGAGCTGATTGGCGCCCGTTGGCGGACGCGTCCTTGAATTGCCAGCCCCGCGAGGCCGAACACCATGAGCGCAGCGCTAGAGGGCTCCGGGACGACGAAGACGGTGTCCAACGTGCCTCTCGCGAAAGTGGGCTGGGAATCGCCGGGGAACCATGCCGTCCAGGTGACTTGCCCGAAGGACCAGCCGACCAGGCTGGTGGGGACGAAGAAATCCTGAGATACGAGCCGAGTCGCCGTGTCGTCGAGGAAGCCCACCCCGAAAGAGGGGTTCAGTCCCGCCCCTTCGGAGGCTGTGCCCGTCGTTCCCCACGAATCCGTCACGCCAAGGTAGTCGTTGGCGATACCGATTTGGCCGTCGACGATACCTAGAGGAAAGCTGTGTCCCTCCATCTGGAGGCTGCCAGACCACTCCGACAGGTAATGGAGGGTCAGGGTCCCCAGAGGCGTCGGTTCCGACGACACCAGGTCGTCCGGATCGATCGTGTAGGTCCCGGTGAAGGTCGATCCGACGCTAATGCCGGGGAACGTAGGATCGAAGAACCCCGAGGGGACCTCGCTCATCCTTCCCGAGAACCCCACGGTGACGGGGGTGGCCATTGCTCCAGTCGAGAGGAGCAGCGTGGCAACGCAAGCGATGCAACTCAGAACGCCCATGCGGGCCCTCCATGAAACGAAGAAAAGAAGCAGTGAGCGACGCATGTGATGTCCTCTCGTGAGTCAGTGTTTTTTCTTGCCTGGCCTGCCGTGCGCTGGGTTTCGGTTTCGGGCAGGAGCCGCATAATCGTCGAGACGTTCCCGGCGCGCTGTGAACCGGATCACCCCCCGTACCTGGCATTCCCCGAACTCGGGCGTCGCTGCGGATAGGAAATTCAAAGACCCTTTTCGCGCCCGGTAAGAGACATGATGTCAAGTAGAGGCGAGAGGAGAGTCGGATTGCGGACGGGTGGAAAGTCGCTGCGCTGCCCTGGGAATCGGAGTGGTGGCATTCCCACGGAAGCGGCAGAAATGGCAAGCCAACCAGCTTCCTGATCCTCCCACGCCCGCCCCGCGCCCATGAGAGCGCCGGTCCCGTAGCGGGTGCCGAGGCGAAAGCAGGCTGAGACGTTCTGCGCGCCGCTGCGCGTTGCGAGTTCGTCGCCGCCCGGCGATCGCCTATAGTGGCAAGCGGTGCGCGAAAGCGTCCGGCAGGGCGCGTCCCGCGTCCCGGCAGCCACCCGACGAAGACCCAGGAGGACCCCCCATGTCGAGACACGTACTCATGGTGCTCACCAACGCGACCGAAGGAGACGACGCGGAATTCAACCGCTGGTACGACGAGGTGCACTTGAAGGAGGTCCTCGAGACGCCGGGCTTCGTGGCCGCCGAGCGCTTCGAGCTCAGCGGCACGCAGATGAGCGAAGACGAGCAGACCCACCGCTATCTCGCGATCTACGAGATCGAGGGCGACCCCGCGGCGGCCGCGAAGACCCTGATGGAACTCGCGCCCGGCATGAACATGAGCGCCACGCTCTCCGAGGACGCCGCGACCGGCCTCTTCAGCCAGATCACCCCGCGCATGACCGAGGCCAGCTGAAGCGAGAGTTCCGACGCCTAGCGCTGGCCGCCGCGCAGCAGTGCGCCCGAGTACACATCCGTCTGCTGATCGTCCTCGATGGTGATGGCCCCGTTGACGAGCACGTAGCGGTAGCCGGTGCCCGCCGAGGCGATCCGGTACTCGTCGCCGGGCAGATCGTGGCGGAAGTTCGGGAACTCGTAGTCGAGTCGCTCGTAGTCGTAGACCACGATGTCCGCGGCGGCGCCCTCGCGCAGTACGCCGCGATCGCGGAAGCCCGCGCAGAAGGCGGGCAGGGCGCTGAGCCGCCAGTGGGCCTCCTCGAGGGTGGTGAAGGCGTGGTCGCGCACGTAGCGCGAGATGTACTCGGTCGCGTAGCTGCCCGCGGCCAGGTACTTGAGGTGCGCGCCGCCGTCCGAGAGCCCGGGAATGATGTACGGGTTGTCGATCAGGTGCTTGATGCCCTCGAGGGTCATGTCGAACTGCGAGACCTGGAAGATGGTGTCGAGCTGGTCGGCCACCACGATGTCGCAGATCGCGTCGACCACGTGCTTGCCCTCGGCCTCCGCGATCTCGGCCAGCGAGCGGCCTTCGAAGCGCTTGTTCTCCGGGCTCTTCGTGGTCTCCACGATGGCCTCGTCGACGGCGCCGATGAAGCCGTGCTTGAGGGGCTCGGCCTTGAGCTTCTCGCGCACGGCGGGGTCCGCGAAGTTGGCGAGCTTCTTCTCGCGGGGAACGTCCGGCCCCGCGAACTCGTTCCAGACGTCGCCCCAGAGATCCCAGTAGTCGAAGGTGAAGACCAGCGGCGGGTTCTGGGTGATGCCCTGGCCGTAGATGCGCAGGCCGCGCTCGTGGCAACTCTGGAACCAGGCGAAGAGCTGCTCGCGTAGCTCGAACATGTTCCCCGAGGCGGGCAACGCCTGGTAGATGATGGGCGCGCCGCTCAACTCGGCGAGCTGCTCCCAGTGCTCGTTGGGAAGCACCGCGCCGGAGAGTTCGATGAAGCCCTCGCCGCGGTCGCCGAGCACCTTGGCGAGCACCAGCTGGGTCTCGGGCCACATCACGTCCGAGGGCATCGGCGTGCCGTCGAAGTCGGACTGCGCGGCGCCGCCGGCCGTCTCCACGCTGGGGTCGCCGATTGCACCGAGGGTCTGGGAAGACCAGCCACAAGCGCCGGCGTCCATGGCCTCGTGGAGCAGCCGCGCCATCTCTTCGTGTTCGGCGTCGGTGGGCTTGCGGCCCGCCTTGGCGTCCTCGAGGCCCATTACCCAGATCAGCAAGGGGTTCACGCCCATGTAGGGGAGCAGGTTCACGGCCTTCGGGGCCCGGTCGATGCTGTCGAGCATCTCCGGGTAGGTCTCCCAGTCCCATGGCAGGGCGGCCTCCAAGGTGGCCATGGGGATGGACTCCACCTTGGTCATGGACTGCATGGCGCGCTGTCGCAGATCCTTGCGGGTGGGTGCGAAGCCGAAGCCGCAGTTGCCGATCACCACGGAAGTCACCCCGTTCCAGCCCGAGGTCGTAAGGTAGGGATCCCAAAACACCTGGGCGTCGTAGTGGGTGTGCAGGTCGATGAAGCCCGGCGCCACCACCAGGCCGCTGGCGTCGATCTCGCGCTCGCCTTCGCCGGCGGGGATGCGGCCCATGCGCGTGATCACCCCGTCCTTGACCCCTACGTCGCCCCGGTAACGCGGATGGCGGGCTCCGTCCACGATGGTGCCATTGCGGATCACGATGTCGTAGTGGGCCATGGGGTTCTCCTCTGCTTCGCTGCGGGCACGGGGACGGCCGCGGGGCGGCCCGTTGGGCCTGCTCCTAGTTTCCCATACTCATACCGGGGCCGCCCGGCATGACGCCGGCGGGAGCGCGAGGACGCGCTCAGCCGCCGCCCTGCTGATCCATCAGGGCCTTCATGCCCCGCCAGTCGCTGATCCCCACGATCTGCTTGTCCTCGCCGTAGAAGGCGATGGCCCCGTGGACGTTGGCGAGGTAGACGGTCTCCTCGGGATGGTGGGTGGCATCGTGCTCGGCCCCGTTGGGCTCGTAGATCCAGTCGCCGGTGCGGGCCACGCCGCCCCGGTACTCGAGTACACCCGAGAGCACGTAGAAGTCCGCGGGTCCCAGGTGGATGTGGGGCGGGTTGGTGGTGCCCTTCGCGGAACGGAAGAGCGCCGTCCAGGAACCCGTCTCCGCGGAGACCCGCATCACCTTGAGGGCGTTGCCGCCCGGGGTCTCGGTCCACTTCAACTCGTCGGGGTGGACCAGCGTGCCAAAACCGTCGATCTCCATGGGGGCTCTCCTGCGATGGGGGGTTTCGCTCCAACGTAGCCCGCCCTCCGTCGAGTCGCCGAAGCGAGCCGGCGCGCGCCGCGCCGCGGAGTGGACCGCTCGGGGGCCGGGCGGGTAGTCTCCGCCGCGTGCATTTCGGCTTGAGCGAGGAGCAGGAACTCCTGCAGCAGGCGCTGCGGGATTTCGCGGCCGGCGAGGCGCCGCCCGCGCGCCTGCGCGAACTCTTCGACGCGGGCGAGGGCTATGACCCGGTGATCTGGCAACGGGCCGCCGAAGTGGGCCTGCAGGGCTTGATGGTTCCCGAGCGCTACGGGGGCGCGGGCCTCGAAGTGCTGGATGGCGCACTGGCCTTCGAGGTGTTGGGGGAGACCGCGTTGCCCGGCCCCTTCCTGGGGCACGCCCTGGCCAGCCTGGCGCTGTCGCGCGCGGGCAGCGACGCGCAGCGCGAGCGCTGGCTGCCGCGCCTGGCCAGCGGCGAGGCGGTGGCCTCCTTCGCGATCGCCGAGGCCCCGGATGAAAACGCGATGGACCTCGCCTGGGACGCGGAGCGCTGGGCACTGCCGCTGGTTTCCGGCTGCGTGACCGGCCGCAAGACCTGCGTGGAACACGTGCCCCAGAGCGAAGTCGTCGTGGTGGGCGTGGCGGGCGGCGGGCTGGTACTCGTGGAGTCGGGCGCGCCGGGTGTCAGCGTCGAGGCCATCGATTCGCTCGACCGCGGCCGCCCCCTCGCCGAGTTGTGCTTCGAAGCCGCTCCCGCCGAGGAATTACCCGGCGGGGTGGAGCACGCTCCCGCGGTATTGGACGCGGGCCGCATCCTGTTGGCCGCGGACGCCTTCGGGGCCACCTGGAAGCTGCTGCGGATGACCATCGACTACGTGATGACCCGCGAGCAGTTCGGCACCCGCATCGGCCAGTTCCAGGCGGTGAAACACGAACTCGCCAACCACGCGTCCGAGACCGAGCCCATGCGGGGCCTGGTCTGGTACGCGGGGCACGCCTTCGATCACCTGCCCGACGAGTGCGCGCTGGAGGCCTGCGTCGCCAAGGCCCACATCACCGAGCGCGCGGTGGCGGCGGGGCGCAGCGCGATCGAGTTGCACGGCGGCACCGGTTTTACCTGGGAGTGCGACGTCCAGTTCTGGGCGAAGCGCGGCCTCTTCGACCGCGGCTGGCTGGGCTCACCGAGCGCCCAGCGCGAGCGCGTGGCCACGCTGGCGGGCTGGTAGTGGATCTCTCCTACGGCGCCGAGTACGAGGCCTTCCGCCAGGAGGTGCAGGCCTTCGTGGACGCGGCCTGGCCCGAAGCGTCGCGCGCCCGCACTGCCAGCCCCGAAGAGCGCGGGGAGTTCATCCGCAGCGCCGTGGATCGCGGCTACCTCTACCGCAGCGTCCCCAAGCGTTACGGCGGCTCCGAGCAGCCCTTCGACCCGCTGCGCTCGGAGATCGTCAGCGAGGTCTTCGACGCCGCCCATGCCCCCTTCCGTCTCGGGCCCCAGGGCGTGGGGATGATCGTGCCCACGCTGCTCGAGTGCGGGGCCGACTGGCAGAAGGAGCGCTTCATCCCCGAGACGCTCACCGGCGAGTTCGTCTGGTGCCAGGGCTACAGCGAGCCGGGCTCGGGGAGCGACCTAGCCTCGCTGCGCAGCACGGCGCGCCTCGAAGGCGACAGCTGGGTGATCGACGGTCAAAAGATCTGGACCAGCGATGCCGCTGACGCCCACTACATGTTCGGGCTCTTCCGCACCGAGCCCGATGCCCCCAAGCACGGCGGCATCTCCTACCTGCTGCTCGAGATGAACCAACCCGGCATCGAGGTGCGGCCGCTGCGGCAGATCACCGGCGCCACCCACTTCTACGAGGTCTTCTTCAGCGATGTGCGCACGCCCGCCGATTGGATCGTGGGCGAGCGCGGTCAAGGCTGGGAGATGGGCCGCATCAACCTGAAGCACGAGCGCAACCTCGGTGGAGGGACCCTCACCCGCAACCGCTTCGACTCGCAGATCGAACTCGCTCGTGCCACCCACATCGACGGCCGCCCCGCGAGC
>JABSQX010000196.1 GCA_013215615.1 Myxococcales bacterium
GCTTGAGCCCGGACCGTCCCGGATCCCCACCCTCCCCTGCAGCGTCGCGCGCAGCCGAGGCAACCGCCGTACCGAGCCCCGCCGGCGGCAAGTACCCCGTCTACGTACTGGGTGTACTGCTGCTCGCCTACATCCTGAACTTCGTGGACCGGCAGATGCTGGCCCTGGCTGCCGTAGACGTGCGGGACGAGTTGGGTCTCAGCAACACCGAGATGGGCATCCTGTTGGGACCCGTCTTCGTGCTCTTCTACACGATCGCGGGAGTCCCGCTGGCCCGGCTCGCGGACGCGACCTCGCGCACGGCGGTGCTGGGGCTGGGGCTCACGCTCTGGAGCGCCATGACGGCGGCCTGCGGGGCCGCGGGCAGCTTCCTCCAGCTCTCCCTGGCCCGCTTCGGGGTCGGCATCGGAGAGGCGACGGGCACCCCCACCTCCCATTCGCTGATCTCCGACTACTTCCCGCCCGAAAGGCGCTCCACCGCGCTCGGCGTCTACGGCTGGGGGATCTTCGTGGGCACGGGCTTCGGCTTCATCGTGGGCGGCATGCTGCTCGAAAGCTGGGGGTGGCGGAGCGCCTTCTACCTCGCAGGACTGGCCGGCTTGCCGGTGGCGCTGCTGATCTTCCTGACGGTCCGGGAGCCCACCGCCGGTGTCAGCGAGGGCCAGGCGGACACCGGGGAAGGCGTGTCCCTGGTCGGGACGCTGCGCACCTTGGCGGGCATCCCCTCCTTCCGCACGCTGATGATCGCCGCCTCCTGCCAGGCCTTCCTGGGCTACACGATCCTTTCCTGGGGGGTCACCTTCCTGCGCGAAGCCTTCGACCTGAGCGGCGCCGAGGCTGGGCTCCGCTTCGGGCTCTTCGCCTCCATCGCCGGGGCCATCGGGGTCACCCTGGGCGGCACCCTGGCGGACCGCCTGACCGCGCGCGACCCCCGCGGCCCCATGACGATGTCGGCGATCTCCTCCGCGGCCGCGCTGCCCTTCGGACTCGCCTTCGCGTGGGCGGGAGACGTGGACTTCTCGATGTGGGCCTTCGCGCCCTTCTACCTGCTCAACAGCATGTACGTGAGTTCGCTCTGGACAGTGGTCCAAAACCTGGTGCGCCCGCGCATGCGCGCCACCGCCTCCGCGACCCAGCTCGGCATCCTGAACATCGCGGGACTGGGTTTCGGGCCGCTGATGGCGGGCATCGTGATCGACGTCCTCGAACCCAGCTGGGGCGGGGATGCACTGCGCGTGGCGTTCACGATCGCGGCAGTGGTCGGCGCCAGTGCAGCCTTCTTCTTCCTGCGCTGCGCGCGGACGCTGCGCGCGGACCTGGCACGCGTCGCCGCCGAGGCCGCGCAGCGGGGCGGATGAAGCCCGAGGCGGGCTGTGCGAGCATCCCCACACACCGCGTTGGGAGCGAAGCATGGCGCTGCGAGAGAGCTACGTACCCGCCGACACCTCCTCCCCGGTGCTCGAGACCACCGTGGGCGGCGTGCTGCGAAAAGTCGCCGAGGAGCAGCCCCATGCACTCGCCCTGGTGGAGGGTCTCCCGGACCCGGCAGCCCGGCGGCGTTGGAGTTACGCGGAACTGCTCGCGGAATCCGAGCAGGTCGCCCGCGCGCTGCGCCAACGCTTCGAGCCGGGTGAACGCATCGCGGTGTGGGCACCCAACATCCCCGAGTGGGTGATCCTCGAGTTCGGGGCGGGGCTTGCGGGCCTGGTTCTCGTCACGGTGAATCCCGCCTACCAGCCCCAGGAACTCGCCTACGTGCTCCGACAGTCGCGGACCGCGGGCATCTTCTACCTGCCAAGCGTTCGCGGCAACCCCATGGAGGAATCCCTCGAAGCGGTGCGCGGCGAACTCCCCGAGCTCCGGGAGAGCTTCTCGTTCGAGGACTGGGAGACCTTCAAGGCCTCGGCGGATCCGGGCACCGAGCTTCCCCAGGTTGCAGCCGACGACCCGGTGCAGATCCAGTACACCTCGGGGACCACCGGCTTCCCGAAGGGCGCCGACCTCCACCACCGGGGCCTCACCAACAACGCACGCTTCTTCGCCGAACGCCTGCGCATGGACGAGAACAGCGTGTACCTGAGCCCCATGCCGCTCTTCCACACCGGGGGCTGCGTGCTCGCGGTGCTGGGGTCGGTACAGAGCCGGGGCACCCTCGTGCAAATGGTGGCCTTCGAGCCGAGGCTCGCGCTGGAACTCGCCGAGAGCGAGGGCGTCACCCACCTGCTGGGCGTCCCCACCATGTTGATCGGTATGCTCGAGCAGCCGGAATTCGCAGAGCGCGACCTGGGGAGCGTGCAGTACGTGTGCTCCGGGGGCGCCACCGTGCCCGCCGAACTGGTGCGCCGCATCGAGGGCGAACTGGGCGTCTCCTTCTCGATCATCTACGGCCAGACCGAAGCTTCGCCGGGCATTACGCTCATGCAACCCGACGACGCGCCCGAGGACAAGCACGGCACGCTGGGCCCCGTGATGCCGCAAACGGAGATCAAGGTCGTGGACCCGAAAAGCGGCGCCACCCTTCCCATCGGGGCGCCCGGCGAACTCTGCGCCCGCGGCTACGGGGTGATGACGGGCTACTTCGAGATGCGGGAGAAGACCGCCGAAACCATCGACGCCGAGGGCTGGCTGCACACCGGAGACCTGGTGAGCATGGACGAGCGTGGCTACACGACCATCACCGGCCGCCTCAAGGACATGATCATCCGCGGCGGCGAGAACATCTACCCGCGCGAGATCGAGGAGATCCTCTTCACCCACCCGGCCGTGGGGGACGTCGCGGTACTGGGCCTGCCGGACCCGCGCTGGGGGGAGATCGTCGCCGCCTTCGTGCGCGACGCGGACCCGGCCTCACCCGCCAGCGACGCCGAACTCCACGCCTTCCTGCGCAAACGCCTGGCGCCCCAGAAGACCCCCGCGCGTTGGTTCCACCTGGACGCCTTCCCCCTTACACCGAGCGGCAAGATCCAGAAGTTCGTGCTGCGCGAGAACTGGGAGAAGGGCCTCTACGGTTGAGCTCCGGCATCCGCCGGAATCCTCTCGCCAACGCGCGCCGAAACTGCTACCGAAGGCCCATGACAAATCCCACCGCGATTCTGAAAACCAGCCTCGGCGAGATCCAGGTGGAACTCTTCGCCGACCAGATGCCCATCACCGCCGGAAACTTCGTAAAGCTCGCCCAGTCGGGTTTCTACGACGGTCTCCACTTCCACCGCGTCATCAAGGATTTCATGGTGCAGTTCGGCTGCCCGGAAAGCCGTGACCCCGAGAGCTCCCGCGCGGGCACGGGCAACGGGCCCGACGGCTGCATAGCGGACGAGCATCCCGAGGACGCCAAGCTCTCCAACGAGCCCGGCACCCTATCCATGGCGAACACCGGTCAGCCCAACAGCGGCAGCTGCCAGTTCTTCATCAACACCAGCCACAACGCCAACCTGGACTGGTTCTCCGGCGGCGCCTCCAAGCACCCCGTATTCGGCCGCGTCACGGGGGGAGACGATGTCCTCGCCCAGATCCAGTCCACGCCCACGAACGCCCAGGACCGGCCGCAGACCCCGGTGCAGATGATCTCGATCACCGTCAGCGACTAATAGAGCGACGCCTCGCTGTGGCTCGCGCCATCAGGGAAGTGCCAGGTAGATATCCACGACTTCCTTCTCGGTCGCCCAGCGGATCACCTGATCCTCCTGCAAGGCCTCCATCTCCTCGAGGAAGTAGGTCATCTCGGTTTCGTTCTCGTCCCGCCAGTCGGTGGCATGGGACATGATGCTGATCTTCGAGATTCGGCTGCGGTCGCGGTTCTCGTCGATCCAGTAGATCAACTCGACCAGGGCATCGACGTCGTCAACGTCGAGCACCAACTTCGAAGAACCCGCCGGACTGGAGGAACTCGCGAAGAAGGCCTGCGATACATAGCCACCCTCAGCGATGCCCTGGAGCTTGCCGAGCCCCCCTGAAGAAAGCACCAACTGGCCGCCCACCGCGTCGTGTTCGAGATCCCGGACATCCGCCAGCGTGCGCAGGTAGGTGCGATCCAGGAGATCCACCGGAACCTGGGCGTGGTAGAGGCCGTCGAAACGGATGGCTTCGTTCGTGTAGCCCGCGGGCCGGCTCCAGGGGCGGGTTGGCATGTAGTGCATGCCCACGACCCCGTCCACGTACTCGAAGCCGGCGTTCGCGAGGCCCCTCACCCAATCGACATCTCCGCCGGCGCCACTGCAGCCCGTGTTGTGGGTCGCGCCCACCAGGTCGTCCACCAGGGTCTTGTTGACGCGCAACTCGCGCTCATAATCCCGCTGCGACATCGAGGGGTCTCCGTAACCGACGTCGCAATGGGTTCCCACGCCATGATTGCGGTTCAGGATCTCCTGCAGAAAGTTTCGCTTCCAGGTGACATTGGCCCGGGCGAATGGCTGCTCGGTCTCGATGGTCAGAATCGCGCCATTCGCCTCGGCGAGCGTCATGGCCGCCTCGAGCAGGTGCACGTTCGCAAGGAAGGCTGCCAGGGAGTCATTGTCGCTCGCATTGCCCTCCATGTGGGTCATGGAGGTGAGAAAGATCGGGTAATCGAGGTCGTCGCTCTCCTCGGAGGTTCCAGGACGCGGCGCCAGCGAAAACCCCACGGCGATCGCCGCGGCCAAGAGTCCACGCAAGAAGGCTTCGCGCTTCGAGTCCGACATGGAACCTCCCAGGTTCAGCGCTCCGGAAGACTACGCGGCGAAATGCCGGCGACCGGGCGATGGACCGCGACACTACGCGCGCGCCTTGGCGGGGACCGTGAAGTGCTTCACTCGCGAGCGCGGAATCAGCACGAAAACGATAGGGCGGCGGCCCTCAGGCTTCGTCGGGAACCTCGAAGTGCTGCTGGTAGCGCCGGAAACGCGCGCGCTCCGCGCTGCGATCCAGGCCCAGGTCCTCGAACGCATAGTCGTGCTCGCCGCGCTCGCCCTGCTTGGGGGCCGCGAGGGTCTCGCGCATTGCCTCCTGCAGGGCGGGGGGAAAGGGCCGCTCGAAACGCTCGTAGAGGCGGCCCGTCGCAGCCAGGGGATCGTCGAGGAAATCCGCGTAGCGTCCGTGATGCATGCGCGCGCTGGGCAGGTCGCCGCCCTGCGTCTCCACCGCCAGGCGATCCAGGGAGGCCCCGTAGCGCTGGGCGTGGGCGGCGCCCAGTTGCGCGTAGTCGACCCGGTCGCTGTGCGCCCAGCGCAGCACCGCGATCAAGCTGGTGAGCGACGCCAGCACCTTCAGGGGATCCCGGTGGGTCACCGCGATCTGTGCGTCCGGGTAGACGGACAGCAACGCTTGCAGCGAATGCAGGTGCACGGGTGACTTCAGGGCCCACTGCGCGGGGCGGCCTCGGCGCTGAAGAATCTGCAACACCAGGCGGTGCATCGCGTAGGCGGGGCGCATGTCGCAGGCCTGGAGCCAGGCTTCGTAGCTCGGCACGTGGTAGCGGGCCGTGAACTCCTCGGAGCGGAAGCTGAAGGTCATGGCGGAGAGGCACTCCTTGGGCATGCGCCCGCCGTAGGGGTGGATGGAGAGCAGGTCCGAGACCACCGTCTGGGGCATGCGCAGCTCGCGATCGGCCAGCGCGATGCGCGGGTCCGCGGCGAAGCGGGCGGGATCCGGATCCGGCGGCGGCACCGGGCGCAGCAACTCCCAGCCCTCGGGCACGCGATGGTTGGCGTCGCGGGCAAGCAGCGCATACAGGATGGTGGTGCCCGTGCGCGGTGCGCCGGTGACGAAGAGCGGCTTTTCGATGGGCTCATCGCAGACCCCCGGGTCCTCGTGGAGGTAGCGGACGAGTTGCAGCCGCCCCTCGAGTACGCGCAGCAGGAAGCGGCGCGTGAGCCAGCGCCCCATCACGTTGAGCTCCGCCTCGCGCTCGAGGGCGCCGAGAACGAGGTCCAGGGGCTCGAGGAAGCTGTCGCCGTCGAGCGCCGGGTGGCAGAAATCTTCGATGCCAGCATCGGGCAGGCCAAGGCGGGCGCGCGCCGTTCCCAGCAAAGCGTCGCGCGCAAGGGGCAACTGCGCCTCTTCGCTGATGGGCGCCACCCCGCCGGCGTTGATGGCGGCTACCCACTGCGGCCGCTCCGGGGCCTGCCAGCTCACGACCTCGTCGCGCCCCTCAGGTCCGGAAGCGCCACGCCAGGTGCTGCTTGCGCCGCCGGATCTCCTCCTGCCGGGCAGCTGCGTCCACCTTGGGTGTACCAGGGGGCAGGCAATCCCCGACCTCCGAAATGGCAACCATCCGGGCGTCGAAGGTGGGGTCCCCCTCGGGCCAGAACCA
>JABSQX010000197.1 GCA_013215615.1 Myxococcales bacterium
AAAAGGGTCACCGCTCGCTGGAATGCCGGCAGGAAGTCCACGACGAATACAACGTACGGCTCGACGCGGAGCTCGAGAAAATGGTCTGGCGACACCCGCGCGTTCGGAGCTACTACAACAACACTACTGGCCGCGTGATCACCAACGTGCCCTGGAAGATGTACGACTACTGGGAGATGACCCGGAGTCCCGATCTGGCGGAATACCACATCCGCTAACCAGGGAGATCACGGGCCCAAGCAAGAGCCCCTGGGCGAGCAGACCTGTCCGCTACTCGGAATCCCAGCGGGTGTGCAGACGCGAATCGGGGTGGCGGGGTTGGTGGTCCTCGAAGATCCGCTCGTAGCCGGTGAGAGAGATCTTCCATTCGCCGTCGATCTTCACGTACTCATCGCTGTAGATGCCCGTCCCGTGGAGCTGGGTGCCTCCCGGCATGTGCTCGGTTCCCTGCGCTTCGTTGATCACGAAGTCCTCGAGATACCATGTGCCCCGGGCGGTGGTCTCGCTCGTGATCTCGATCTCCGGCGTGTGGGCGTGGTGCAGCGTCGCGATATCCCTGCGACCGAGGGATTCGCTCAGGAACCCCATGATCGCATCGCGACCCTCGAAGCTGTACTTGCCGCCGCTGTAGACACTGCGTGCATCGGGCGCGAAGGTCGACGCAAGCAACTCCCAGTCCTTGGTATCGACGCCACGCATGTAGCGGGCCTTCAGCTGCTTGATGGCCTCGATGTCGATCAGTTCCTGTAGCGAATCCATGGCTCCTCCCTCTGCGAAATCTGTGGTGAACACAGGATGAAGGAGGACACGGGCTCTCGGCAAGAGCCGGTGGCGGACGTCGCTTCCCAGGTCGGCATCGACGTCGTCTGCGTCGGGGAGCGAGGGCGTCGTAGGCGGGCCTCTCACCCCCTGGAATGCCGCCCGGGATGTTCTGCTCTAGCCTCCGTCGATCGGGACACCCCGCCCTGTTCCGGCTGAGATCTGGAAGCCCCGCGATCCATGCAGCCAGCCCATGGGATCTGGGTGTCTTGCGTTAGGACGCCGAGCCGGAGGACGAGAGCCTTGAGTGATCTATTTTCGATCGAGGGCAAGACCGCGCTGGTCACGGGGGGAAGCCGAGGGATCGGCTTGATGATCGCGCGCGGCTTCGTGGAAGCCGGGGCCCGCGTGTACATCAGCTCGCGCAAACAGGAAGTCTGCGACGCTGTCGCCGCCGATCTCTCCAAGATCGGAAGCTGTGTCTCGCTGCCCGCGGACCTGTCCTCCGAGGAGGAGTGCCTGCGATTGGCGGGCGAAATCAGAGAACGCGAATCGGAGCTGAACATCCTGGTCAACAACGCCGGCGCAAACTGGGGCGAGAGCTACGAGTCCTTTCCCGAGAAGGGCTGGGACCGCGTCCTCGATCTCAACGTCAAGGCCCTTTTCTTCCTGACCCGCGCCTGTACGGATCTGCTCGAGAAGGGAGCGAGCGCAGAGGATCCTGCCCGAGTGATCAACATCGGCTCCGTCGACGGCATCAAAACCCCCGTCCTCGACACCTGGGCGTACTCGTCGAGCAAGGCCGCGGTTCACATGCTCACCCGTCATCTCGCGAAGACCCTGGCTCCCAGGAAGATCACGGTGAATGCCGTAGCGCCGGGGCCGTTCCAGAGCCAGATGATGGCGGCGACCCTGGATGCCTTCGGCGAGGCCATCGCCAAATCGAACCCCATGGGCCGCATCGGCGAGCCCAACGACATGGCGGGAGTCGCCATCTACCTCGCTTCCCGAGCGAGCGCCTACGTGACCGGCGTCCTGATCCCCGTAGACGGCGGGATCTCGGGCCTGACCTGAACTCCGTGACCGAGCCCGCATCCAGCTCGCTGCCCCCAGCGATCCGCTCCACATCGCGCGCTGTTTCGGCGATTCGGCGGCGAAGTCGAGACTCGCGTTCTGCCGCAAGGGAAGCGGTTGGCACCCGCTTCGGCTCACGCGTACCCTGCCGCCCATGCCCTACCGGTACGCATCGGTCGCCGACATCTCGGCCTACGTCCACCACACGGGCCCCACCACGCTGCCGGGGCGCCCCCCGGTCTTGAATCGGGGAACAACCCTGGTGTGTCTCCACGGAGCCGGTGGGAACCAGGGTGTTTTCGACGGAGTCTTCGAAGCCCTCGAGGAGCGGCACAGCCTGGTCGCCTTCGATCAACCCGGCCACGGTCGATCCGGCAGTCTCGATAGCCTGGCCGACATCCACGCCATGGCCCGCTTCACCCACGAACTCTTGACGACGCTGGGAATCGAGCGGCCCACCCTGCTCGGCCACAGCATGGGCGGGATGGTGGCGATCCAGTACGCGCTCACCTATCCCGAGAAGGTAGGTGGCCTGGTGCTATCGGCATCGCCCGCCGCACTCGGCAACCTGGACGAAGCCATCGAAGCCACGCGAAAAGTCAGCGAAGGCAAGGCACGCCGCCAGTTCACTCGGGAGATGTACTCACCCGACGCGAAACCCGAGATCATGCAAAAGGGTTTCATGGAGGACATCAAGACCGATCCGCGCGCCCAGCTCGGGGACCTGATCGCCTGCCGGGACTGGAGTGGCACCGCCGACGTCTCGGCGATTTCCGCCCCGACCCTGGTCGTGCGCGGTGCCGACGAGTTCGAAGCAGTCGCGGCCGGCGTCGATGCCCTGGCCGAGACGATCCCTGGCGCTCGACGCGCCGTGATTCCCGCCGCGGCCCACAAGCTCCCCATCGAACAGCCCGCCGCCCTGGCCGATATCCTGGCGGATTTCCTGGGAGGGCTGCCCTCGTGACGATCTCGGGAACCTTCGCGATCGCCGGCGCCTACGAGCACCCCACCCGTTGGGCGCCTGACAAGACCGAGATGCAGATCATCGGCGAATCCGCGCGAGGAGCCCTCCAAGACGCGGGGCTCGGCATCGAGGACGTGGACGGCCTCTTCTCCACCAGCATGGCGGGCGGCGGCATGGGGATCGTCAACGTCGCCGAGTACCTCGACCTGAAACCGAGCTACATGGATGGAACGAACATCGGCGGCTCCTCCTTCGTCGCCCACGTGAGCCACGCCGGAGCCGCCATTGCGGGGGGCCTCTGCGAGGTCGCGCTCATCGTCTACGGCAGCACCTCCGCCTCCGATGCGCGGGCCATTGGCACCGGCATGGGGATGGGACGCGACCCGCACACGGCCTTCACCTCCCCCTACGGTCAGACCGTCGTGAGCAGCTACGCGATGTCTGCGCGGCGGCACATGCACGAATACGGCACGCGCCCGGAGCAATTGGCCGAGATCGCCGTGGCCATGCGGCATCACGCCTCTCTGAATCCGCACGCGAAGATGCGCAAGCCCATCGGCGTGGAGGATGTCCTCGGCAGTCGCCTGATCGCCGACCCCCTGCACCTGCTCGACTGTTGCATCATCAGTGACGGGGGCGGCGCCCTCGTGGTCACGAGCCTCGAACGCGCCCGGGACCTTCAAAGGCCTCCGGTCCGCGTACTCGGAAGTGGAGAAGCGGTCTGGCACCAGGAAATCGGCTCCCCAAAGCTGCTGGAAATCGCCGCGCGCGAATCCGGAGAGCGGGCGCTGGGCATGGCGGGACTCCACCACGGAGACATCGATCTCTGCACCATCTACGACTCCTTCACGATCACCGTGCTCCTCACCCTCGAAAACCTGGGCTTCTGCAAGCCCGGCGAAGGGGGAGATTTCGTGTCGGGGGGGCGCATCGCTCTCGGAGGTGCGCTACCCGTGAACCCGGACGGCGGCGGTCTGTCCTCCAACCACCCCGGGATGCGCGGCATCTTCCTCGTCATCGAAGCCGTCCAGCAACTGCGCGGAGAGTGCGGCGAACGCCAGGTGGAGGGTGCGCGCACGGCCGTGGTGCACGGGACCGGTGGGATCCTCAGCGCTGCCCACAGCGGAGCCACCCTGGTGCTGGCGGCCGAATGAGAGGCCCGCTTCGCGGCGAGATCGGGTACGAAACATGAGTTCCGAAATCGAATACAAGGATCCGGTCGTCGACTGGGAGACCCGAGCCTATTGGGAGGCCTGCGCGCGTCACGAACTCACCGTGCAACGCTGCGGCGCCTGCGGGAAGGTCCAACACCGCCCGCGCGCGATCTGCGCATCCTGCCTCTCGGGGGAGGTCGAGACCCTCGTCGCCAGCGGCCGCGGCACGGTCCACACCTTCACGATCGTTCGCCAGAACCAGGTTCCTCCCTTCGCCTCGGCCTGTCCCTACGTGCTCGCCTACGTGGATCTCGAAGAGGGACCGCGCCTGCTCACCAACATCGTCGACTGCGAGCCGGATTCGGTCGCGGTCGGCATGCCCGTCCAGGTGGAGTTCGTGGATACCGGAGAGTTCGCGGTGCCCAGGTTCCGGCCGGCGTGATCCTCGACCTCCACAACCATTCCATCAAGTCCGACGACAGCCGGGCCAAGGTCGAGAACTACTGTCAGTGGATCCGCAAGCGCGATCTGCCCATCGACGGCTTCGCGCTCAGTGAACACCGCCAATTCGATTCGGAATCCGACTACCGCCCCCTGGAGGACGAATACGGCCTGCTCATCCTCAAGGCCAGCGAAGTCGAGACCGACTACGGACACGTCCTGGTCTACGGGGTGAACGAGGACATGGTCGCAGCTTTCGACTTCTCAAGGATCGACCTGCCCCTCAGCCTCGTGGTCGAGGAGGTCCGCCGCTGCGGAGGGATCGCGGTGCCCTGCCACCCGGGACGCACCCGGGTGGGGATGGTGGCCCACGTGCACCAGCGCGGCAGCGTAGAGGGCGTCGAGGTGATCGAGGTCCTCAACGGAGGCAGCCGCGGCACGGAGAACGATGAAGCCGGCCACCTAGCAGAGGAATACGGCTATCGCGGAATCGGGGGGAGTGATGCCCACATCGTGAGCCACATCGGGCGTTGTGCGACGCACTTCGAGGAGCCCATCGAAAGCATCGAGGAGCTAGTCTCGGCCCTGCAACACGGCGGCTACCGAGCCCTTCGTCCCGCCTGAGTTCGGGGAGAAACACGCGATGGCCATGAGTGTCGAGGAACTGCGGAGCCGCTACGCGGGGATGGTCTTCGACAGCGTCGAAGTGGAGGCGCTGGCCGAGGAAATGGTGGGCTTCTCTACCGCCTGCGGGGAGACGGACCCTCGTTACACCGACCCCGGTCACGCGGACTTCCAGGCTCCCGTGAACTTCACCACCAAGTACCACGGCGCACGGATGCTCCCCGACGACTTTCCGAACTTCGAGCGAGCCAGGATGATCGACGCCGGAAAGGCCGTCGCCTGGCACGCGCCCATTCGGGCCGGAGATACCCTCACGGCGCGCAGCCGGCTCTACGACATCTACGAAAAGACGGGGAGGAGCGGCGTCATGCTCTTCCTCGTGCACCGCATGGAGTTCAGCAACGCGCGCGGCGAGCTCGTCTCGGTGGTCGACTGGCGGCTGATCCTGCGAGGGGGCCTGCAGTGAGTCCGCGGCGCTACGAAGACGTGGAATTCGGCGAAGACCTGCCCGAGGTCTCCCCCGATGTGGGGATGGAGAACGTGCACCGCTTCTGTCACGCCACGGGCATGCTGGGGAGCCGCTTCATGGATCACGAAAAAGCGAAGCAGGAGGGACTCCCCCAGGCCATCGTTCCCGGCATCATGAGCCAGGGCCTGCTGGTCGCGGCCATCCACGCCTGGGCCCCGGGTTGCCAGGTGGCCTTCGTGGACACCGTCTTCCGCGCACCCCTCCTGGTAGACTCGCACCCACTGTGTCGGGCCGTCGTCACCGACAAGAACGACGAAGCCCGTCGCGTCGAAATCGACCTCACCATCGTGAACGAGGTAGGAGAGACCCGCGTGATGGGAACGGCGACGGTCGAACTCTGAAATAGGCACAGGGCTCCATGAATTCTTTCTTCGACTATGGCGGCACGCAGTCAGACGATCGATTCCTGAGCAATTGGTCGGATCTGGATTGGAAGAAGTTCATGACCTTCGTCACGACCCGGCGATTCTCGCAGGGAGAGACTCTGGTGGAGAAGGGAGAACTCTCTCGAGAGTTGTTCGTTCTCACGCAGGGCTCGATCGTCGTAGACATCCCGCAGAAAGGCGCGGGCAACTTGGATCTCTCCGTCACGATTTCACCTGGAAACATCGTCGGAGAGCAAGCATTCATCGATGGCCTCCCTCGTTCCCAGACCC
>JABSQX010000198.1 GCA_013215615.1 Myxococcales bacterium
CCGCGGCCGTGGGACGAGACCGAACCCCTCCGCATCCGGCGAGATGTCGAGATCGGGGTAGCAGCCGACCGAGCCGGCTTCGACACCTTCTGGGCGCCCGAACACCACTGCCTCGAAGAGTACTCCCACAACTCCGCCTCGCACCTCTCCTGCCTGGCGGTGGGGATGCTCACGGAACGAATCCGCCTCGTGACCGGGATCTTCAACCTGTGTCCGGCGATCAATCACCCGGTTCGGGTGGCGGAGCAGATCGCCACCATCGACATCTTGACCAACGGGCGTATCGAGCTGGGGACTGGCCGCGGCAGCGGCTCCACCGAGGTCAACACCTTCGGTATCCGCAACGAAGAAACCCGGGAGATGTGGGACGAGGCGATCCGCGCCATCCCCAAGATGTGGACCCAGGATCTCTTCTCCTGGGAGGGCAAGCACTTCCAGGTGCCGGAGCGTTGCATCCTCCCGAAGCCCGTCCAGAAGCCGCACCCGCCGCTCTGGGTCACGGCCTCGAATCCCGGCACCGTGGAGACCGCCGGCCGCATGGGCTTGGGCGTGGCGATGTTCAGTTTTTCGGATCCCCAGGTGCTGGCGCCCTTGATCGAGAACTACAAGCGCGCCATCGCCAGCGCCGAGCCCGTGGGCGAGGTCGTGAACAACAAGATCATGGCCATTGCCCAGGCCCTGTGCCTCGAAGACGGCGACGAGGCCCGGGCGATCTACGCCAACCAGCCGACAGGGGTCACGCCGCATTTCTCGGTCTACTTCGACACCATCCCCGATTTCGCGAAGCGCCTGGAAGACGAGCCCCGTCCCATCCCCCAGACGCGGCTTCGGGAACTCATCGAAGAGGCCTCGCGGGATCCGAGCATTCCGGGGCCCTTTGCGAAGGGAGAGGTCACCAACGAGTTCCTCCACCAGAACGGCATCTGTGTGGGGAACCCCGACGAGGTGGCGGCCACCGTGCAACGTTTCGCGGACATCGGCCTCGACCAGCTGGTGCTGATCCCCGTGGTGGGCTGGGCGACGCCCCACGAGAAGAGCTTGGAGTCGATTCGGATCCTCGGCGAAAAAGTGCTGCCCCGCTTCCGCTCCTGAAGCAGCGCCATGCAGGTCGGAGTCCCGCGAGCCACGCTCAGCACCGAGGCCATCGAGACCTTGTTGCACGCCGCCGCCGCGCGCGCCCGGGAACTCGAGATCCGCGTGCACATCGCCGTCATGGATGCGGCGGCGGATCTCGTCGGTTTCCTGAGCTGCGAAGGGGCCCCGCGCATCGCGGCAACGACCGCCCGCCAGAAGGCCTTCACGGCGGTCAACACGGGCATGCCCACCGAGCAGTGGAAGGCCTACGTGGAGTCCATCCCCGCGGAGGAGGCGAAGATCATCGACCGGCTCGAGGGTTACATCGCCGCGCGCGGAGGACTGCCCGTGATCGAGTCGGGACAGGTGCTCGGGGGCATCGGGGTGTCGGGGGCCGACCAGGATCGCGACGAAGACGTGGCGCGCAGTGCCGTTGCCGCACTGGGCCTGCCCGAAGCCTGATCGCTCGTCGCAGCGGCTTCGCGCCGGGTCGCTGCGCGCGGGCGGGGCTCGGGGCGAGCCGTTACGCTGGCTCCCCGTGCTTCGCTTCGACTCGGCGCAACACGAGGCGCCAAGGGAGGATGGCCGTGAATTCGCTGCTGGAACTCGAGGGGAAGGCCGCGCTGGTGGCGGGAGGTGGTCAGGGCATGGGCCGCGCCGCGGCGATCCTGCTGGCGCGGGCAGGCTGCCGGGTGGCGGTGCTCGACGTGGTGGTCGAGCGCGCGGAAACGGTGGCCGCGGAACTCGCCCAACTAGGTGCCGAGAGCCACGCGATCGCGGCGGACGTGACCGAATCGCAGGGCGCACGGGACGCGGTGTCGGGCGCGGTGAAGGCCTTCGGCCGCCTCGACCGCCTCGTCAACATCGTGGGCATGGCGAGCTGGGGGGCGTTACTGGAACTCGACGAGGCGACCTGGGACGCAGACCATCGCCTCAACCTCAAGCAGCACTTCCTGGTGGGCCGCGCCGCCGCCGCCCAGATGATCGAACAGGGTGAGGGCGGCAGCATCGCGATGGTGGCGTCGGTGAGCGGGCTCTTCGGGGCGCCCCGTCACGGCGCCTACGGGGCCGCCAAGGCCGGCTTGATGGCGCTCACCAAGACCATGGCCGAGGAGTGGTACCCCCACGGCATCCGGGTCAACAGCGTGGCGCCCGGCTCGGTGCGCACGCCCCGCATCATGGCGCAACAGGCTTCCGGAGAGGCGCCCAGCGAGAGCGATCCGGACGCCGCCCGTTGGGTGGAGATGGATGACATCGCGGGCGCCCTGCTCTTCCTGAGTTCGGGGCTCGCCAAGTCGGTCACGGGCCAGACGCTGGTCGTGGATTCCGGGAAGACCGCGCTCTTTCCCTTCAGCATGTCCTGAATCCCTCGTGGCGGCCCATCGTCCCGAACTCCCCGAAGCCTTCCTGCGCGGCTGCGCGTTCCCGGCCGGGGAGGGAGTCCCCTATCCGCGCGCCGACCCTTCGCCCCTGGGCGAACGACTCCCGCGCGACACCTGGCAAACTGCTTCCCTGCCGGTGGGCGTGCGTTTCGAGATGCAGGGCGATGCTTCGCGCCTGGAGATCGACTACGAGACGCAGACCGAGGACCTGGGCTACCGGGGCGAGGGTGCAGGTACCTTCTTCAGCGTCTGGCGCGGCGGCGCCTGTATTTGCGAAGTGCCCGCCAAGCTGGGGCGGCAGCGCGTAGAAGTGCTGCTGGGCGAGAACGAAGCGCCGGCCATCCTGTATCTCCCCGAGGGCATGCGGCCCACGGTCCACGCGCTGCGCGGGCTGGACGGAGCCATCGAGCCCGCGCCCCGGCAGCCCCGTTGGCTCTGTTATGGCGATTCGATCGCAGAGGGCTGGGCGGCGACGGGGCCGGCGCTCGCCTGGCCCGCGGTGGTGGGACGCGAGCAGGGCCTCGACGTCGTCAACCTGGGTTACGCGGGCTCCGCGCGCGGCGAGATCGCCAGCGCGGAGCAGATCGCCGATCTCTCCGCGGACCTGATTTCCATCTCCTATGGGACCAACTCCTGGAGCCGCACCCCCAGCAGCGCGGCGGCCTTTCGGGCGGGCCTGGACGCCTTTCTCGACGTATTGCGCCAGGGGCACCCGGAGACGCCCATGCTGGCCGTGAGCCCGATCCTGCGGCCCGATGCCGAGCGCGTCCCGAACCGGCTCGGCGCCACTCTCTCGGAGCTGCGGGCCATCTTCGAGGAATGCGTCGAGGCCCGCATCGCCGCGGGCGACGCCGCGCTCGTGTCGATCCCCGGCGCTGACCTGGTGGCTGAGGAGCGGCTGCCCGACGGCATCCATCCCGATGACGCAGGGCACGCCGCGATCGCCGCCCGGCTGGGCCCCCAGTTCCGGGCTGCGCTACGAGCCGACGACTGAAGGAAAGAATGGGAGGGAGCTAGTGTGAAGAGCGACGCCCCGCATCGACTCGCGTCGAGAATCGCGGTCGCGGCCCTGTGTCTCGCGTTCATCGCCTGCGAAACACCGGACATCCCTCCCGAAGCCCCGCCCCCCTCGGCTTCCGGCGGGCTGTTCGCGGTGGACGATGCGCGCCTGCGAGCCGCCGACCCGAAGAGCTGGCTGAGTCACGGCGGCAGCTACGCGGAGCAGCGCTACAGCGCGCTCGATGGCATCCGCGAAGACAACGTCGGCCGCCTGGGGCTGGCCTGGAGCTTCGACCTGCAGAGCGATCGTGGCGTCGAGGGCACGCCGCTGGTGGCCGACGGCGTTCTCTACGCCACGGGTCCCTGGAGCGTGCTGCACGCCCTCGATGCCGCCACCGGCGAGCACCTCTGGACCTACGATCCCGAGGTCCCTCGCAGCTACGCGCGCAGCATCTGCTGCGGGGTCGTCAACCGAGGTGCGGCCCTCTACGGCGACAAGGTCTTCATCGGCACCCTGGACGGGCGCCTGGTGGCCGTCGATCGCCGCAGCGGCAAGCTCGCCTGGTCCACCTCCACGGTCGAGGGCGATCGCCCTTATTCGATCACCGGCGCCCCCCGCGTGGTGGAGGGCAAGGTGATCATCGGCAACGCCGGGGCCGACCTCGGGGTGCGGGGCTACGTGTCCGCCTACGACGCGGAGACTGGCGAGTTGGCGTGGCGCACCTACACGGTTCCAGGCAACCCCGCCCTGGGTTTCGAGTCTCCCGCCATGGAACGCGCAGCGGCCACCTGGACGGGTGAGTGGTGGAAGGCGGGTGGAGGCGGCACGGTCTGGGACGCCCTCGCCTACGACCCCGAATTGCGCTTGCTCTACGTGGGCAGCGGAAACGGCACGCCCCACGTGCGCTGGCTGCGCAGCCCGGGGGGCGGCGACAACCTCTACCTGGCCTCGATCCTGGCGCTGCGCCCGGATACGGGCGAACTGGTTTGGCACTACCAGACCACCCCCGCCGAGACCTGGGACTACACGGCCACCCAGCACATGCTGCTCGCGGACCTCGAGATCGACGGGCGACTGCGCAAGGTGATCATGCAGGCTCCCAAGAACGGCTTCTTCTTCGTGGTGGATCGGGAGACCGGCGAGTTCATCTCCGCCGAGCCCTTCACCGAGGTCAGCTGGGCGAGCCACGTAGGGCCCGACGGGCGGCCCGTCGAGGTGGACGTCGACTACCGGAGCCAGGCGAAGTTCATGCGCCCGAGCCCTTACGGGGCCCACAGTTGGCCCCCCATGAGCTTTCACCCCAAGACGGGCCTCGTCTACTTCCCGGTGCGCAACATGGGTTCGATCTACGCGATGGACGCGGGTTGGGAGTACACGCCCGGCGACTGGAACACGGGGCTCGCCATGTCGGCCTTCGAAAATTTCGGCAGTGACGCCGACGGCGGTCGCTGGGAGGCCTTCCTGTTGGCCTGGGATCCGGTTGCCCAGCGAGAGGTCTGGCGGGTTCCCCACGTGACGGCCTTCAATGGTGGCACCCTCTCGGTGGGGGAGGACCTGCTCTTCGAGGGCACCGCGGACGGCCGCTTCGTTGCCTACCGGGCTTCGGACGGCACCCCGCTCTGGGAGTCGCCGGTGGGGACGGGCGTGATGGCGGCCCCCGTGACCTACGAGATCGACGGCGAGCAATACGTCGCGGTGGCCGCGGGCTGGGGGGCTTCCTTCGCGCTCAGCGGCGGCGAGGCGGCGCTCAAGGCCGGTGTGCGCGGAGGTGGACGCGTGTTGGCCTGGAAGCTCGACGGCGATGCCGTCGTACCGCCGGGACGCCCGCCGCTGGGACCCGTGCCCGCACCCACCTACCAGGTGGAGGCCAGCAGCGCGGAGCGAAGGCGGGGCATGCTCCTCTACCAGGGGAAGTGCTCCACCTGTCACGGTCCCGGTGCCATCGGGGGCGGTTCGGGGGTTCCGGATCTGCGTTACCTGGTGGCTGGCCAGCACGCGCTCTTCGAAGAGACGGTATTGCGGGGCCTGCACAGCGCCAACGGAATGCCGCGCTTCGACGACCTCCTGGATGCGGAGGAGGTGCGCGGGATCCAGTCCTGGGTGCTCGAACAGGCGCAACGCGGTCACGACGCCACGCGCGAGTGAATCGCCATTCCGCCCGGGGCGCGACTTCGTTCGGAGAGCCGGCCCCTACCTATAAGGAGAAGCGCATGACGCCCGAAGCTTTTCGGAGCGAGATCCCCGAAGCCAAGCTGAAGGACCTGCAGCGGCGTCTGGGCGAGGTCAACTGGCCGCTCGACGTCGAGAACGAGGACTGGGGGTACGGGACTCACGGCGCCTACCTGCGAGAACTCGTCGACTACTGGCGAGATGGCTTCGACTGGCGGGCCCAGGAGCAGGCGATGAACGCCTACGAGC
>JABSQX010000002.1:0-132601 GCA_013215615.1 Myxococcales bacterium
CCGATGACTTCCAGTACGGGTTCCGGGTTCAGCATGAAGGCACTCGTGATCGCGGCCCCCACCCCCTGGGCACGTGCGGCCAGCATCGCGTTCCAGATGGCGGGAAAGATGGAGCCGCCGCTGGGATCACCCTGGGAGAAGCCGAAGAAGAGCAGCGGGATCTCCGCGAAGTGCTCCACCGTCCAGTCCGCAGAGCGCTTCACCTTCAGGAACTCGATGCTCTCGGACGTTTCGGGGGTCGCCTCGGCGGCCTCGATGCGATCGCGGTAGACGGAACCCCACACAATCGCCATCACCCCTTGGTAGATGGGCGCCAGTGCGCCGCGCACCTCGGGATCGTCCACCAGCAGGAAGCGCCAGTTCTGGGCGTTCCCACCGCTGGGAGCCCGGATGGCGGCGTCGAGGATGCGCTTCTGCACGTCCTCGGGGATGGGGTCCGGCTTGACGCGCCGCATGGCCCGCGTGGTGTAGAGGGCTTCGAAGACATCCATCGCTGCGTGGACCTCGGATTGCTTGGGGGTTTCCGGGCTTTCTCGCGGCGACCAGTGTAGTCCCGGCACCGCCCCGGATCATGCGGTACAGCGAGTTTCCGCTTGCCGCCGCTCAGAGGCTCGCGAGGCACTCCAGCGTGCGTTGCCGCGAGGCCGCGGCGTCCGCGCCCACTACGAAGGGGGCTGCCAGCAGATCCGTCAGTCCCGCGGATTCGAAGGCCCGCACCCGTTCGCGAACCTGCCGCTCGTTGCCCACCGCGCAGATTGCGGCTGCGCTCGCGGCATCCCCCAACTCGACCATCCGGCGATAGCGGGGAATCTGGTCGTAGATCGCAAAATGCTCCTCGACGGCGCGACGCGCCTCCCCGAGATCGTCGCTCACCACCACGGGCAACACCGTGCCCACACGGGGATCCGGGCGCCCCGCGGCCACTGCGGCCTCTCGTACGCCCGGGCCGATCACGCGCTCGATCGCTGCCTCGTCGCACCAGGTCGCGATGGTCCCATCCGCCACCTCCCCCGCGACGCGCAACATCCGGGGGCCCAGTGCGCCTACCAAGAGCGGCGTGGGCGCGGCGCCGGGGCTGCCGAACATGGCCTCGACCCGGAAGATCTCCCCCTGGTAGGCGACCTGCCCGCTTCCTTGCATGGAGGCGCGCAAGATCTCCACGTACTCCCGCACCTGCCGGGCCGGTCGCAGGAAGGGAACGCCATGCATGGTCTCGATCACGACCTGCTGCGAGCAACCCACCCCCAGCGTGAGGCGGTCCCCGAGATCGCCGCGAATCGAATGGGCCTGGCGAGCCAGTGCCAACGGATGGAAGAGGTAGGTGGGGATCACCGCGCTGCCCAGCTCGATGCGCCGGGTGACCTGCCCCGCCGCCTGCAGGGCCACGAGCGCGTCGAGGCTCCACGGCAGATAGGGGACCCAGCCGCTCGCGAAGCCCAACGCCTCGGCCTGCCGCGCGCGGTCGCGAAGTTCCTCGAGATCCGACGCCTCGCCCCAGGTCTCGCTGATGAAGACGCCGATGCGCACGGCGACAGCATGCCACGCGGCGGGGCCGGATGTCAGATTCGATCCGCTACGCTGGCCCGATGGCCTCCCCGAAGCTTCACGCCGAGAAGATCTCGGGCGCACTGGGCGCCGAGCTTCGCGGAATCGACCTGCGCGAGGAACTCGACGCGGCCGGGTTCGAGGCCCTCGAGCAGACGATCCTCGAACACCACGTGGTCTTCCTGCGCGACCAGCCTCTCTCCGACGAACAGCACCTGGCCCTGGCACAGCGCTTCGGCCCGCTCTCCCTCTACCCCCTCATCGAGGCCCTGGGCGGCGAAGTCGCCCTCGAGACCATCGAGGACTCGGCGGACAGCCCCCCCAAGGCCGCCCACTGGCACACCGACGTCACCTGGATCCCAGAGCCCCCGAAGCTCGGAATCCTGTGCGCCCAGGAGATCCCGCCCTACGGGGGCGACACGATCTGGGCGAGCCTCCACGCGGCCTATGACGCGCTCTCGGCGCTCATGCAGCAGCGCATCGACGGTCTCTCGGTCTTCCACGACACCGGCGAGGGTTTCTGGGCGGACGTCGAACTCGAACAGGGCGCCGAGAAGACCCGGGAGATCCGCGCGAAGGTGTCAGCCGGCGCCGAGCATCCCTTGGTCCGAACCCATCCGGTCACGGGCCGCAAAGCCCTCTTCGTCGCCGGCTACTTCATGCAGCGGGTCGTGGGCATGAACGAGGCCGAGAGCCACATGCTGCTCGACTTCCTGATGGAGCACGCCTGCCAGCCGCGCTTCCAGTGCCGTTGGCGCTGGCAGGTCCACGATCTCGCCATCTGGGACGAGCGCTGCACCATCCACCACGCCCTCTCGGACCACTTCCCCCAGCGGCGGCGCATGCGCCGCTGCACGGTAGACGGCGAGCGCCCCTACTTCGACGCCTAGCGCGCGCTCTCGGGATCCCCGACGTGGCGGGCGACCAGCGCGCCGAAAGCGATGCGCCCCGGACCGAAGCGCCGCAGGTCCGCGCGCGCGTAGCGCGCCGCCTCTGGAGAGATCGGCTTGGCGTTCCGGGCCTTCATGTGCACCTCGGCGACTCGCTCCATGTGCACGAAGCTCCCCACCGCCTCCTCCACGCAGTCGCCCACGGTGAGCAGGCCGTGGTTGCGGAGGATGATGGCGCGATTCCCTCCCAGCGCCGCAGCGATGCGCTTCCCGCCCTCCACGTCCTGGATCTGCACCTCCTCATCGTCGAAGAGGGCGTGATCCTCGAAGAACACGCAGGACTCCTGGGAGATGGGCTCGATGGGGCGCACCTCCGCGGAGAAAGGAGTCCCCCAGGTGGTGTGCACGTGGGTGGCGCTGACCAGATCCGGGCGCGCCGCCAGCAGGGGATGGTGGATGTAGTAGCCCGCGACGTTGACCGCCCCCTCTCCTTCCACGAGGCTTCCATCCGGTCCTACCAACACCATGTCCCGCGCGCGTGCCGCGTGGTAGGAGATGCCGAAGCGCAGCATCCAGAAACAGTCGCTGCGCTCGGGGTCGCGCGCGCTGATGTGGCCGTCTCCGAGATCCCCCCAGCGCTGGGCGGCCAGGATCCGGTAGCCCAGGGCCAGCATCAACTTCCGGTAGTCGCGAACCACGGCGGGCGAGAACTCAGCGGAAATCCCTTCGCTGCTCAGTGCCTCGGACATGCGGATGCCTCCTTGAGGGAGTTTAGGTCAGACCTTCCAGTTGCGGCAGCCGAGCGAAGCCCCTCGCGATGGGGCGACCGCTTCGATGCCTGACGCCACGCGCTAGAGTTTCCGAGGCCTTCAAGAGCGACCCACGAAGCGGAGTAGCCCGTTGAGCGACAGCCAGTCCGAAAGCCGGCCCCGCGTCTCCTACGTGCACGCCGGGGAAAAACCCTTCGTGGACGTGAAGGCGCAGATGCAGGGGGACCGAAGGATCTCGGTATGGCTCAAGATGATGAATCTGACGCCGGAGCGCGCCTTCTTCCACACCCGCTACGACCCCGGGCTGGTGCTGCAGCGCCACAGCCACCACAGCCACCACTACGTCTTCGTGATCCGGGGCGACGTCCGGTTCGACGGAGAGCACTGCCGAGCGGGATCGCTCATCGAGTTGCCCGAGGGCGCCAGCTTCGGCCCCATCGTGGTGGGCGAATCCGGGGCGGAGACCATCGAGGTCTACTTCGGGGACTGCCGGCCGATCCCCGCGGACCTGCAGGAATGGGAGGCCATCAAGCAGGAGCGCGGCATCACCGAACTCCCGAACCCGGAACTCGACGTCCCCGACTGGTTCGGCGAGCGGACCGACTAGGCGCTTCGGGAAACGAGGCAGGAAGGAGCAGCCCGTGCAACGCGAGATTGGTATCGCACTCATGAAGCGCGCCCTCGACATCATGGAAGCGCAGCGTCCCGAGATGGCGGAATCCCACATGGAGGTCCCCCTCGACTTCTACAACGACGAGACCGTCGCCGAGAAGGAGCGGGAGCTCTTCGAGACTTCTCCCTTGGCGCTGGTGGCCTCCTCGGAGATCCCCGAGCCCCACGACTACCTGGTGCGCAGCGCGGTTGGCCGCTCGGTGCTGCTGACCCGGGATGCCGACGGCGAAGCCCACGCCTTCCTCAACTACTGCCGCCACCGCGGCGCCGAACCCGTCCAGGGTTGCGGGAACGCGCGCTCCTTCACCTGCCCCTACCACGCCTGGAGCTACGACATCCGCGGGCGCCTGGTGGGGATGCCACACCGCGACCGCTTCGAAGGCCTCGACCTCTCCAGGCTGAGCCTCGTGGAACTGCCCAGCGAGGAGCGGCACGGCTTCCTCTGGGTGGTGGTACGTCCCGGGGCAGAGATCGACGTGGCCGCGCACCTGGGCGAACTCGACGCGGAGATCGCCTCGCTGGGCTGCGCGAACATGGGTTATTACAGCGCGCTCTCCCACGAGCCCCTGGCCAGCAATTGGAAGTCCGTCGCGGAGGGCCTGCTCGAGGGCCTTCACGTCCCCTACGTGCACCCCGGCACCTTCGCGCTGAACCCCCAGGCCGCCGCCGTCGACATCGCGTTCTTCGACTCCTTCGGCCCGCACATCCGTTGGGGCATGCCGATGTTCGGCCGGGACGAAGTCGCGCGCATCCGCGCGACGCCGGAGGAGGAGTGGGACCCGGCCGCGAGCATCGGCTGCATCTGGTGGATCGCACCGGGGCTGCTGATCGCCCAGGAACTCTATGGTCTCATCTACGCGGATCTCTGCCCGGGCGACAACGTCTCCGAGGCCTTCTTCCGTTACGGCTGGTTGAGCCCCACCGCCGAGGCGCCCGAGGGCTTCAGCTCTCCCGCGGAGATGGCAGCGCGAGCCGCCAAGGCCGTGCGCCAGGATCAGCCGGTCTGGGAGACCTGCGGCCGCGGCCTGGCCCGGGGCGCCCACGACGCCACCCTGATCGGCCGAAACGAAAAGGGCGTGCAGTTGATGCACGAGAGCGTCGCGAAACAGATCGGCTACACGGGGCTGCGTTACTGCTGAGCGCCGAGCCAGCCCGAGGCCCCGCATGTCCGCAGACCGCCCGCCCCAGCCGCGAATCGTCTCGGGCGCCCAGACCGGAGCCGACCGTGCCGCGCTCGACGTCGGCCTCGAACTCGGTCTCGACGTCGGAGGCTGGGTGCCGCGCGGCCGCCTCGCCGAGGACGGCATCATCCCCGCCCGCTACCCGAACCTTCGGGAGGCGGAGTCCGCGGAACCCGCCCGGCGCACCGAACTCAACGTGCGCGATTCCGACGCGACGCTGATCCTCTCCCACGGCGCGCTCTCCGGCGGAACCGCACTGACGCGCCGCCTCGCGGCGGCCCACGACAAGCCGCTGCTGGAGCTCGATCTCTCAGCCCTCGGCCGGGACGCAGCGAGCCGCATCCTGGCCCGTTGGCTGGGCGCCGAGCAGCCGGCGACCCTCAACGTCGCGGGCCCCCGGGCCAGCAAGGATCCGGACATCTACGCCGCCGCCGTCGAGGTGTTGCGCGCCGCGCTCGGCGAACGCGCGAAGCCCGGGCTTCCTCAGAAGTAGAAGTCCGCGAGCAGGTAGGCGGTGGTGGGGCTGTCGCCGAATTCCGAACGCGATCCCCCCACCGCGGTCTGGACGCCGAGGATGAGGTCCAGCCAATCCAGCGGCGTGTAGGAGAGCGAGGGGAAGAAGACCGCGCTCTCGCCCTGCCAGTCGTAGATCGTTAGGGCAGTCACGCGAAATTCGGGGGTCAACTCGTAGGCGGCCTGGAAGCCCGTCAGCTGCTCGGATCGCGTGATGACCTTGCTTCCGCCAAAACGATCCGGCGAGGTCGGAACGTAGAAGGGTGGCGCCGCCTGCTCCTCGAAGAAGGGCAACAGCGGACCCGCCTTGCCGGCCCCGAAGCCCAGCGCGTTGCCGTTGTAGAGGTGTTCGGCGAGCAGGTAGACGCCGCTCCCCCAGTCGAGGTTGTAGTCGACCGAAACCACCACCTGCCAGAAATCGCCCAGGCGGGAGGGTCCCGGGGCGCCCACGGGCCAGACATCGCGGGTGGGATGCGTGTAGACGATCTCCGCCCGCCCCGCCGCGTCCCCCAGGTTGGCGGCGAAGTCGGCACCCACGGTGGTCGCGGCGTCGAAGGCTCCCACCACGAAGCCAAAGTCGACGTCCCGGGCCACCCCCTGGAAGCGCGCCGCGTAGTCGTGGTCGCGGGATTCTCGGCCGGCGGCGAAGACGAACTCCAATTCGTTGAAACCCGAAAACAGGACGCGGGCATTGACGGCGTCCACGCCCGGGGATTCGTCGGGCTGGATGGCCAGGGGCCGGATCGCGTTGAAGCGGTCGATGGGGTTCCAGAGCCGCGCGACCCCCCACGGAATACGCTGCCGACCGATGGCTGCCTCGAAGCGCTCGGACTCGAAGTTCAGATAGCCGCGATAGAGGGAATAGCGGTAGGAGACCGGGTCGCGCCCAACCTGGCCCGACGCATCGACGAAAGTGTTGGTCCCGAGTTGCTCGCTGAAGCTGGCCTCGAAGGTGTCGAGATCTCCCGCCAGCAATTCGTTGTCGAAGCTCACCACCGCCGACCAATGCGGATTCGCACGGCCCTCCACGCGCAGCCTCAGCCGCGTGAGCGATGTGAACACCCGCTCATCCCCCACCGCGTCGAAGGCGGGACAGTTCGCGAAGTTCATCGGGCTCGAGAAGCAGGCGGGCTCGACTCCTGCCTCGAATTCCTCCTGCGAGGTGCCCCGGGTCCACACGGCGATTTCGCGCACTTCGCCGCTGGCATCGAGGTAGGCGTCGCCGGATCGCCAGAGTTCGCGGGCCGCGGCGGGTTCGCAGGCGAATGCGAGCCACGCCAACGCCAGGACGCAACTCGGCGTGGAGCGGCCCCTCAAGCGACGGCCCCCTCCTCGATCCGGTCGATCCCTCCATCGCGCAACCAGATCCGCCGGCGGGCTCGCTCGAGCACCAGGGGGTCGTGGCTCGAGAAGAGAAAGGTGACGCCGTGATTTCGGTTCAGCTCCGCCATCAACTCGAGGAGCCGGATGGCCGTCTTGGAGTCGAGGTTCGCGGTGGGCTCGTCGGCGAGAATCACCCGGGGTCGGCTGGCCAGCGCCCGGGCCACGGCCACGCGTTGCTGCTGACCACCGCTCATCTCGAGCGGGCGCTTCTCCCCCAGGCCTTCGAGCTCCACTTCCGCGAGCAGCGCCTCGGCGCGCTTGCGGCGCTCGGCGGCGGAGACGCCCTGGAGTTCCATCACGAACTCGATGTTCTCGGCCGCCGAGAACACCGGGATCAGATTGTAGGCCTGGAAGACGAATCCCAGCTTGCGGAGCCGGAGTTCGGAAAGTGCGGCGGGGCTCAAGTCTGCGAGTTTCTCCCCGTCGAGTCGCACCTCACCGCTGCTGGGTGCGTCGAGCGCCCCGAGAAGGTTCAGCAACGTGGTCTTCCCCGAGCCGCTGGGGCCCGCCAGGGCGGCGAACTCGCCCTCTTCGACCGCGAGGTCCACCGCATCGAGCGCCACGGTTTCAACACCGCGGGTCTCGTACACCTTGCCAACACCGATCGCTTCCAGGATTGCCATCTTCAATCGTGCCTCACTGCTTCGGCGGGACGCAGCCGGACCGCGCGCAACGCTGGCCAGGCACTGGCCAGCAGGGCCGTGATCAGTGCGACCACGGTGGGAATCGTCAGGTCCTGAACGCCCAGCGCCGGAACGATTCGCGTCCCCATCCCAAAGGCCCCCAGGCCCTCGGAAAACGCGCTGAGGTCGATTCCGTCGGAGAGCAGGACCAGGCACAGGCCCGCCAGCCCGAATCCGATCCCCAGGCCGACCAGCGTGACGAAGATCGACTCGCAGACCACCATGAAGACGAGCCGGGAACGCGACAGTCCCAGCGCCAACAGGATCCCGATCTCGCGGATGCGCTCGAAGATCGCCATCAGCAGGACGTTGGCGATCCCGAAGGACATGGCGATGAAGATGGTGAGGTACAGCCCCCAGGCCATCTGGTCCATCGTGTCCAGCATATAGCGCAGCAGGGGCTGCAACTCGTCCCAACGACGCACCTCTCGCTCGGGCAGCGCTGCCAAAACGCGCGCCTGCAGCGCGGGAATCTCGTCTCGCGCGCCACCGAGCACGACGACCTCGCTGATCGCCGAGCCCAGGCCGAAGAGGCTTCCGGCTTCCTCGAGCGAGAGAAAGAGCGTACCCCGGTCGAGCGCCGCCAGGGGGGTGCGAAAGATTCCACCCACCCGAACCGCCTCTCCCGTCATGTCACCCGAGAGATCCTGGGCGGAGATCACGATCTTGTCGCCGATCTCCACGGCGAGGCGCCGGGCCAGGCCCTCGCCCAACAGGGCCCGACGTGGCGCATCGAGGTAGCTGCCCTCCACCAAGGACCCCGCCACCAGCGAAAGCATCCGCTCGCGCGGGGGATCGACACCCAGCACCCGCACCCCCACGCTGGCACTCGGCGAGGTCACGAGCCCCTCGCCCCGGATGCGGGGCGCGAAGGCCCGCACGGCGGGATCGCCGGCGAGCGCGTCGATCTCCGCTCGCCCGCCCTCCTCCAGCAACAGGCCGATCTCGGGATCTGCGTCGTATCCCCGAGCGTGGATCTGCAAGTGGCCGAGATCCGTCTGGATCGCGTTCTCCACCATCTGCTGCATCATGCCGGAGAAGATCGCCACGGAGAACAGGGTTCCCCCGATCCCTACTGCCACCGCGGTGATCACGATTCCCGTGCGGCGGGGATTGCGGAAGACGTTGCGCCATGCGAGGCGGAGCATGCTGGTCATCCGCGCCTCGCGATTCGCGTCCGGGTTCTCACGCGACTTCCCTCATAGGCTACGCAACACGTCCACGGGCTTGCCACGACTGGCCCGCAACGCCGGATACAACGCAGCCAAGAGCGCCACCACGAGAATCATCAACGAGGAAAAGACGGGATTGCTGGCCTGGAGCTTGGCGGTGATCACGGGTTCGGCGCCGACCATCTCGAATGCGGCCGCGATCTCTTCGCCGTCGCCGAGGGGGATGGGGTTGGCCTGCAGGTAGAGGACCGCGGGAATGGCGAGCATCAGCCCCACCAACAGACCCACGCCAGCCAGGAAGATGGACTCGAGGTAGACGACGCGGAAGATCGAACGGGGCGGCAGGCCCAGTGCCAACACCACCCCGAACTCGCGCTTGCGCTCCAGCACGGCCATCAGGATGGTGTTGAAGATGCCGAAAGCCACCACCAGCACCAGGATCGCCAGCATCATGTACATACCCGCCTGGTCGAGGACCACGGACTGGGCGAGGTCGGGCATCACCTCCTGCCAGGGATGCGCTTCCACCCGCTCCGCATCGAGACCGGCACCCAGTCCCCGGGCCAGTTCCCCCGCCTCGCTGGCATCCCGGGCCCGAATGGCGACTTCGCTCACCCGGTCGCCGTAGACGAAGAAGCGCTGGGCATCGTCGAGGGAAATCAGCGCGAGGCCACGTTCGAGAGTGGGATCGGGCAGGCCCAGCGTGCCCACCACGCGGAAGATCTCGTAGGCGCTCTCCAGCGAATAGGCGACGGAGTAGACGAGCACCGCGTCCCCGACTCCGACGCCCAGCACCTGGGCGAGACGCTTCCCCAGCACAATCTCCCACTCGCGTCCCGCCTCGAGGAATCGCCCGGAGCGCACGCGCTCGGGCAGGGTGGAAACAGAGGCCTCCCGCAGCGGATCCACGCCCAGCAGCATGACGCCCCGGGTGGCATCGGCCTCCGAGAGCAGCCCGAAGGCATTGATCCGGGGCGCGAAGCCCGCCACGCCTGGATCCGCGCTCAAGCGGGCGACGAGTGCGTCGTCCAGGTAGGTGAATTGCTCGAGGGTGCGCTCCTCGAGGTAGCCGGGCCCGGTGAGGGTCACGTGGCCGGAGGCCATGCCGACGCTGTCGTCGATGATCTTGTCCCACATCCCCACCGAGAGGGCGGTGGCGGCGATCACCAGGAAGACCGCGAAGGACGTGGCCGCGACGGTCAGACCCGTACGGCGCGGATTGCGCCAGACGTTTCGCCAGGCCAGGCGCCATTCGAGGCGCATCAGCGGCGCGCCTTCCGGAGATTGCGCTTGGTGAAGATGTCGGGATCGATCTCGGCATCGAAGACGAAACGCTCGATTTCCACGGTCGTGCTGTAGCCCTCCTTGTCCAAAGGAATGACCGACCAGTGGTGGGGGACCCAGCGATCGCCGATCTGGCGGATGTCCGAAAAGCGCATCCGGCGCAACACCTCTCCGTCCTCGTCGTAGAAATCCTGCTGCAGGGGGGACCAACGCTCTCGATCGATCCAGGCGACGATCTTGCCCCAGACCACCGGAGCCTCCTCGTGGGGAATGTATTCGATCACGTACGCGGAGTGCCCGGGATGACCCTCGGGCTCCGGGTCGATGCCGAGCAAGCGATGCGAGTAGTCGTCCAGGGCGCTCGATTCCTTGACGAGATCATCGTTGGAGAGATCGCTCCCCATCCAGGATTGCAGCATCATCGAGGGCGGAATCCGCATGGTGCGCTCCACCCGCGGGATGTACATCCACAGGTTGGGATGCAGTTTCAGAAAACCGGTTCCCGCGTCCTTGGCGGGACTCAGGATGCGGATGAAGGAGCGCTTGCTGTCACGCTCTTCCCAGGATTGGAAGCGCATGACGCGCGCCGTGGCGATTCGGGGAGAGACGACGGTCATCGCGGCGTCGATGATGGTGCGCTCACTCCGCATGCTGTCCTCGGCGCGCCGGGCGATCTCCGCCGCGTCGGAGCCCGGCGGCGGCGGCAAGAGTTCTCCCGCGTGCCCGCCCGACGCCAGCACGAATGCGACCGCGAAGAGCGGGGCAAGCAGGGCTCGGCGCATCCGGGCTTCCCCCCTGGTGGCATCCGGTGGAATCGCAGGGAGGCTAGGACACTCCCGCCCGGCCGGCCGCGTAGTCCTCGATCACCGTCCCCGCGAAGAACTCCGGGTTGGCTTGGCAGTACATGCGCACGGCGTTGTCGCACATGAAGGCGCGGAACTGCGCGGCATCCATCCAACCCTTCTCCACGTGTTCGTGGGCCTCGGGGAGAACCTCGTGCATGTGGGCCACGTCCCAGTGCCCGATGTCCGAGGAGAAGATGGGGCAGAGCGGCGTGCCACCCGGCAGGCGCCGGGTATCGAAGGCGAGCCCCGCGAGCGGATCGTCGGCCTCGCAGCCGAAGAAGCACTGGGTGGTGATCTGCCGGACGATGTCGGCCGGGCTCTCGATGCCCGCCGCCGCGAAGTCGTTGAACACCTCGGACCCGCCCAGAGCCTTGGCCATCTGGCCCCCGAAGCCGTCGACGGTGCGCAGGGCCCCCGCGTGCTCCTCGACGAGGCGGTCGAAGAGCGCAGCGTCCATGCCCGCCGGGTCCAGGTCCCGCAGGCCCTCGGGTCCGCGCTTCTCCCAGTGCTCCACGAGGCCAACCAGCATCTGCACCGCCCAGGTGACGCCCCCTTCCAGAAAGCCCACCCGCAGCTCCGGGAAGCGGTGAAAGACGCCCCCGAAAAACATCGACTTGGCGGTCGCCTCCCCGGCCCCCGCGAAGTTCCCCATGTGGTTGTAGGAGAAGTTGGAGATCGAGCGACGCCCGCTCCATCCCATGGAGCCGGAGTGCAACGTGGGTGCCACACGAAGCTCCACCAGGCGTTTCCACAACGGGTCGTAGTCGTGGAGACTGTCGAGTGCCAGGCTGTCGATCCAGAAGCCGTGTTCCTCCTCGGGCCCGAATTGCCGCGGCGCGAAACCCCCGATCATCACCGCCCGGAAGCCCAACTCCTCCACCGCGTAGTCGAGTTCCTCGAGCGCCTCCGCGGGATCACAGGTGGGCACCACCGCCACGGGCAGCATCCGGTCCGAGAGCCCCTCGAAGTGGCGGGCCGCGTAGCGGTTGTAGGCTCGACAGCCCAGGCGCCGCACGCGCTCGTCGCGTTGGGCGGGCAGCTGCAGGCCCACGCTCGGGTAGCAGACCGCCAGGTCGATCCCGAGTTCGTCGAGCCGTTCGTAGAGCAGCCGCGGCGCCACGGCGGTGGCCAGGTCCCGGGCATCGTTCGGGAAGCCCCACCAGGGGCTGCGGTAGGCGCGCTCGCGGAGCCGCTCTTCCGGCTCGAGGGTCTGCCAGGTGCGCGAACCGTCGAAGTTGGCGGTGGCCATGAAGGCCTCCATGCCACCTTCGACCCCCTCCTCCCGAAGAAAGCGATCGAGTTCCGGCCAGTACTCCACGATGTGCCCGTCGGCATCGAGCACCGGATGGTCGAGGGATTCGCGGATCTTCCGGGCGCTGGCTTCGCTTTGGGTCATGTCCCGATGGTAGTCGCCACGCCGTCAGGAAGACAACTCGCGTATGCGCTCAGGACTGGCAGTAGCGCCGCTGGCTGTGCTCCTGGCGCACCCGCACCTGCTCGCTCCGCTCCTCCACGCTCACCCGCGCCGTATCCGCGGGCAGATGCGCGAGCACCTCCGAGACGGGAACCACGCGCGTTTCGACACGGGGCAGTTCCTCGGGAACCTCGTGGTAGGCCCAGCGCTGGCTCAACATGCCCTCGGGATGCCCGGTGGTATCGATCCAGTTGTTCACGCCCGGGTCCTCGTGGGCGATCACGTAACGCACCTTGCCATCGGAATCCGCCAGGGCCTGGACGTTGTTGAGGCTGCTCGTGTAGTTCGCGTAGTCGTAGGACTCACCCCAGATGTTGCAGAGGTTGAAGCCGGTGTACACGGGCATGACGGGAATGCTCTGCTCGACGATCAGCGCCTCGTCGGGGCCCAACTCGTAGAGCCCCCCGGCGTAGATGTTGGTGGCCTGCCCGGCACCCACGGTCGCCGAGGGCGGGCTCGGCTGAATGGCCTGGTTGCGGGCCGGGAACGCGTAGGGGGTCGGCGCCGCGCTGGTCCCGTAACCGTTCAGGATGGTGGCGAAGAAGTCGTTCCAGAAGCGCATCTGGTGGTTGACGATCTCGCCCGCGCGGCGCAGCTTCAAGGCCGCATCCCCGGGCTCGAGCGGCGCTTGGGGCGCGCCGACCCGGGCCAGGTTGACGATCTCCAGCTCCAGGGTCTCCTCGCGCTCCCAGTCCCCGAAGAGTTCCCGGCAGATGATGTAGCGGGCCCCCTGCTCCTCGCCGGATTCGAGCCGGGTCTTGGTGCAAAGGAAATTCCCCTCGTAACCCTCGGGCCGTTTCGGGCCCACCCGAATCTCGAAGCGACCCTCCGCGTCGACCTGCAGATCCTGGGTGTCCACGGAGCCGGTGTTGTTGGTGACCGCGGGCACGAGTTCCGCGAGCCCTCCGCTGTCCCCCGTGTAGTGGGTGATGCCGGTGAAGATCACGTACCAGGGCGCGCAGGGCGTCACCGCGGCCTCACCCCGCCAGTGCCGCGTGTCCCGGGCCCGCCCGCGGATCCGGTAGTGCTGATCGGCATCGATGGCCGCGCTGAGGTAGAGGTTGTCCGCGTTGTCCCAGGTCGACTTGTTGTGGGGCGGAACGGCGCGCTTGAAGTAGGGGAAGTCGGTGTCCTCCGCGAAGGCGCGCTCCGTGGCGCCGCACACGTATCCCATCAAGTAGCGGTATCCCTCGGCGAGGTTCCGGGAAGTCGCGGGGGGCGGATTCAGGGCCGGATCGTCGATGGCGTCTCGCGCCGCGACCAGGCTGGCGATCATCTCGTCGAAGGCGGCGCGCAATTCCTTCTTGGCGGTTTCGTCTTGCGGGCGAATCGTCATGCGGGCTCCCGGTGGCTTGCGAGCGGGGGGCGGCTCGATTGGCAGCACTGTAACCGAATGCCTAGCCTGCTACACCGCATTCCACCCCCAGGCCGCGCACCGAGGAACCCCACCTTGCTGAAGTTCGCCGCCTTCTGGAAGGTCCAGCGCACCATCGCCGGCAGCGCGGTCTCTCCGGGGCGAAAATTTCTGCTGTCCGGGCTCTTCGGGTTGATGCTCGCCTGGGGAGCCGTCAATGCCGTGTGCCTGTGGCTCGACCGCTGGCTCTACCCGGGCTTTCGGAAGATCGAGGTCCGCAAACCCATCTTCATCATCGCCCACCCCCGCAGCGGCACGACCCTCACCCACCGCCTGATGCTCGCGGACCCGGGGCGCTACAGCTTCGCGCGGACCTACGAGTTGCTGCTGCCCGCGATCACCCAGAAGAAGCTGGTGCGCGCGTTGGGCTGGTTCGACCGGAAATTCCTGGGAGACACGCTCCACGACTGGGTGCGCTCGAAGGAGAGTTCCGCGCTGGGGGACCTCCAGGACATCCACCACTTCTCCTTCCTCGAAGCCGAGGAGGACGAGTGGTTCTACTTCATGACCTTCGCGTCCGGGGTAAGCCTCTCGCTCTTCCCCTACGTGGAGGAGTTTCGCGACGTGATGACCTTCGACCAGATGTCCGAGCAGATGCAGCGCGAGCACATGGACTACTACCACGGCTGCCTGCAGCGCCAGATCTACCTCGACGGTCCCGAGAAGGCCTTCTGCAGCAAGAACACCACCACCTTCATCCCCAAGATCGAGACCCTGGCCGCCCGTTACCCCGACAGCCGCTTTCTCCACATCGTTCGCAACCCCTTCGAGGTGGCGCCGAGCCTGCTCAGCCTGATGGCCAGCACCTGGCGGCAGATGGGCTTCCCCGAGGACGACATCCGCAACGGCCTCGCAGTCATCCACGCCACCAACATGGCGGCCTACGAACAGGCCTTTCGGGCGCTCGATGCCCTCGACCTGACCCGCTACCACATCCTCGATTACCGGGACATCGCGAGCGCCCCCAAGGCGACCATGACTGCCGTCTACACGGCCCTGGGCATCGAGATGACCCCCGCCTACGCGCAGGTTCTCGACGCATTGCAGGAGAAGGCCCGCAGCCACGTCTCCGGCCACGACTACGGGCTCGAGGAGTTCGGGCTCAGCGAAGACGCGATCCGTGCGGACGCCCCCACCGTCTTCCAGCGCTACCAATTCGACTGAGGGGGGGCGGAGCGCCAACACGGAGCGGGCCTGCGGCTGCGGGCGTGCGCCGGTACCCTGCCCGCGCGCTCGACCCATTCCCCCCGACTCCCGGTTTCCGAATCGGCACCCGCATTCTGCGAGGACCCCCCATGCCCCTCAGCACCGACATCCGCGACGTCTCCGAGATCGACCGCTTCGAGGCCAGCGCGGACGTGATCGTGGTAGGACTCGGCTGTGCGGGGGCGAGCGCCGCCATGGAGGCCTCGGACACCGGCGCCGACGTACTCGTGGTGGAGCGAGCCGGGGGCGGGGGCGGGACCTCCGCGAACTCCGGGGGCTTGATCTATCTCGGTGGCGGCACGCCCGTCCAGGAAGCCGCGGGTTTCCACGACACGCCCGAGGAGCTCTACAAGTTCCTGATGGCCGCCTCCTCCCCCGCGCCCGACGAAGCGAAGATCCGGCTCTTCAGCGAGGGAAGCGTGGAACACTTCCACTGGCTGGAAGCCCAGGGCGTGCCCTTCAAGCGCAGCTTCTACCCGGAACCCAGCATGGAGTCGGAGACCGATGACTGCTTGGTCTTCAGCGGCGGAGAGGACGCAGCTCCCTACAAGGACATCGCGCGGCCCGCTGCCCGCGCCCACAAACCGCAGACCTTGGGCAAGGCCGGCCCCTTCTTCATGCAGTGCATGCTCGAGGCCGTGGAGCGTCGCCCGCTGCGCGTAGAGCTGAACGTACGAGCGGACGCCCTGCTGCGGGACTCCGCGGGCCGCGTCGCCGGCCTCGTGGGGCGACGCGCTGGAACGGAGGTCGCCTTCCGGGCGCGTGCGGGTGTGGTCTTGAGTGCCGGCGGCTTCGCGATGAACGAGGAAATGGTGGCGCGCTACGTCCCGCAACTCGCTCTCGCCGCCAGCAAGAACGCCACGGAGGGCGACGACGGCCGGGGCATTCGAATGGGCGCCGCCGCGGGCGGGGCGCTGCTGCGCATGGACCAGGCGGAGGTGGCGCTGGCCACCACCATCCCCAACCGCCTGGCGCGTGGCATCTTCGTGAACGACCGCGGCCAGCGCTTCATCAACGAGGACACCTACTACGGGCACATCGGCATCGAGGCGCTGTTCCGCCAGCGAGGGCGGGTGTGGATGCTCCTCGACGAAGCCCTCTACGAGCGCAACTTCATCGGCCAGGAGCCCTTCCACGTCGCCGACGACATCGCCGAGATCGAGACCGAGGCGGGCTTCGCGAGCGGCGTCCTGCAGGCCACCGTCGCCCAGTACAACCGCGACGCGGAACGCGGCGAAGACCCGCTCTTCGGCAAACGCCCGGAGTTCCTGGTGCCGCTGCGGAACCCGCCCTACGCGCTGCTCGACTGCCGGGCCGCGGACGGCCCCTACAGCGGCCTCACGGCGGGCGGCCTGGCCACCAGCGCCGACGGCGAGGTGTTGGACATCGAGGGCGCGCCGATCCCCGGCCTCTACGCGGCGGGCCGCACGGCGGCGCTCTTCTGCGGCCGGGGTTATGCGGGCAGCGGCATCTCGCTGGCCGACGGCACCTTCTTCGGCCGCCGCGCGGGTCGCCACGCGGCGCAGAAGCGCTGACCACGCGGCGGATTCGCAGCGATCAACGCTCCTTGGCGGCCAGGTCTTCGCGCAGCGTACGCGCAGCCAGCAGCGCGTGGAGCGACGCCCAGAGGGCGCCCAAAATCGCGAAGGCCATCGCGTAGCGAAGCGAATCGGTGCCCAGACTGGGTTCCAGGTGGTCGCTCAGCAGGCCCACCGCCACGGGACCCAAGCCGAGCCCCACCCCGCTGTTGACCGCGACGTTGAGCGCCGAGGCCACCGCGCGCATGCGCGGCTTGGCGAGGCCCTGAATCACGGCGTTGAAGTTTCCGAGCCACATGGTGTTCACGAAGGCAGCCGGAACCAGGAATGCGATGGCGGCCTCGAGCGTGGGGGAGAAGAGGAAGGCCAGCACCAGGGGCACCGAGAGCGTGGACGCAACGGCCGGAAGCAGGCAGTACCAGCGCGGATCGCGCCGCCCCAGCCGGTCTCCCGCGAAACCCGACGCCCAGAGGCCGAGCATGGAAGAGGCCGACATGGCGAACGCCAGCGTCAAGCCCGCTTGGGCGATGGAGAGATCGTGGCTGCGCATCAGGAAGGGCTGCGCCCACGTGAGCAGGGTGTAGTTCGCGAACGCGTTGAGCCCGCCGGCCAGCGCTATGTGGCGAAAGGCGGGAAGGCCCAACAGGAAGCGCAGGCAATCGCCGAGGCTCTCGTTCTGCCGGGAGTCCACGAGACCCTCCACGGCGCCGCGCACGGGTTCCCGCACCGTGCACCACAGCAGCAGCGCCAGGGCAATGCCCGGCAGGCCGAAGGCGAGGAAGGTCAGCCGCCAGCCGTAGGCCTCGGCGATCAGGCTCCCCAGCGCGAAGGCCAGCATCGATCCCACCACGCCCCCGGAGCCCAACACGGAAAGTGCGGCGGCGCGACGCTCCGGCGGGAAGTAGTCGGAGATCAGCGACTGGGTGGGGCCGCTGCCCACGGTCTCACCGATCCCCACGCCCACGCGCGCCACGAAGATCTGCAGGTAGCTGCGGGCCAGTCCGGTGGCAGCGGTGAGCGCACTCCACGCGAGCAGGCCTGCTGTAATGAGGTTTCGCCGGTTGCGAAGGTCCGCCCAGCGGGAGACCGGCAGCGCTGCCAGCACGTGCAGCAGCGTAAACGAGGTCCCCGACAGCAACCCCATGGCGGCATCCGAGACCTGGAACTCGCGCTTGATGGGCTCGATGAGCAACGAGAGCACCTGGCGGTCCATCACGTTGAGAGCCGTCAGGGCGAAGAAAATCCCGAGCACGTAGTTCGCATAGCGGCGCGAGGACAGCGAGATCCCGTCTTCGGCGGCAGGCGTGGGCACTGGGGCTCGGGGACTCATGGCGACTCGCACGGTGATGTACCACAGGCCGCCGCACTTCGGCCCGGGGAGACTTTCCGGCAACGTGCGGAGAAGCGCTCCTCTCCCCTAGGATGCTCGCGGAGCGAGGAGATCCGAGTGACCACCGATGCCGCCCACGATCCGCGCGCCCCCCGCGCCGCGGCCAGCGTCGTCCACTACGCGGACGAAGCGGACCTGATCGTGGTGGGCTACGGGGCGGCCGGCGCCAGTTGCGCGATCGAAGCCGCCACCGAGGGCGCCGAGGTGCTGGTGGTGGAGCGCGCTTCGGCGGGGGGCGGCACCTCCGCGAACTCCGGCGGCCTCATCTACGTAGGCGGCGGCACGGCGCTGCAGAGCGCGCTGGGCTTCGAGGACACCCCCGAGGAGATGTTCAAGTACCTGATGGCCGCCTGCGGCCCCGGCCCCGACGAGAAGCTGGTGGCCCCCTTCGCCGAACACAGCGTCGCCCACTTCGACTGGCTGGTGGAACAGGGGCTGGTCTTCAAGGAGGCCTTCTTCCCCGGCGCCCACGAACCCGAGACCGACGAAAGTCTCACCTACTCGGGGAGCGAGGACTGCCACCCCTTCTGCGAGATCGCAAAACCCGCACCACGCGGGCACTTCGCCAGCGTGATGGGCTCCAAGGGCGCGATCCTGATGAAGACCTTGATGGCTTCCGCCCAGCGACGGAGGGTACGCGTGCGGGGCGACACGCTGGCCGAGCGCCTGATCGTGGAGTCCGACGGCCGCGTGGTGGGCGTGGTGGTCCGCAGCGCAGGCGAGGAGCGCTGCCTGCGCGCCCGCCGGGGCGTGGCACTCACCTCGGGAGGCTTCATCTGGAACGAGGAGATGCTCGAGCAACACGCACCCTGGCTGCGCCGCTGCAAGATGAAGGTGGGCACCGAGAACGACGACGGCAGCGGCATCCAGATGGGGATCGCGGCGGGGGCCGCCACCATTCGAATGGACGCCGCCGACATCACGTTGCCGGTCTTCCCGCCCGTTTCCTTCCGGGAGGGGATGCTCGTCAACTGCCAGGGCCAGCGCTTCCTCAACGAGGATGCCTACATGGGCCGCTGGGGGGAGATCTCGCTCCTCCACCAGGACGGCCGCGTCTGGCTGGTGGTGGACGAGCCGAGCTTCGGGCAACCCAAGCACATCCCGGACATCGAGGTGGTGGCGGGCGACAGCATCGCAGAGTTGGAGGGCGAGATGGGGTTGCCGACGGGCTCCCTGCAGCAGAGTGCGGCCTTCTACAACGAGCACGCGGCGCGCGGCGAGGATCCGCTCTTCCACAAGCGCGCTGAGTACCTGCGCCCCCTCTCGCAGCCGCCCTTCGGGGCTATCGACCTGCTGCCCGAGAACTCGGTGTACTGCGCGTTCACGCTGGGCGGCTTCCACATCGATGCGGACGGCCGCGTGCAGACCCCCGGTGGCGAAGCCATCCCGGGGCTGTACGCGGCGGGACGCACGACCTCGGGGATCAGCAAGCAGGGCTACAGCAGCGGCATCTCCCTGGGAGACGGCAGCTTCTTCGGCCGCCGGGCCGGCCGGGCCGCCGCCACTGCCCCGACATGAGCCACCAAGTTGCGCGATCATCCGCGCAAGGCCCGGGAGCCCCACCACGGAGGAAGATCCCATGGAGAAGATCGTCACGTTGTTGTGGAGGCCCGACGGCCAGCCCGCCCAGGACTACGCGAAGGGGCTTCAGGAGAAGACCATGCCCCACCTCCAAGAGCTTGGCGCCAGCAAGCTCAAGCTCTGCGTCGAGGACGATGCGGTGGCCGCGGGAGCGGGCCTCCGGATGAACCCGCAGGGTCCGCCCAAGGCGGCCTTCGTCTCCTACTGGATCGAACTCGCCCAGGACCGCGGCCCCCTTGAGGCGGCGCTCTCCGAGGCCAGCGCCGGGCTCACGAGTTTTCTCGTGGTGGAGTCCCAACCCATCGTGAACACGAAGCATCTGGTCGCCCCGGGCGAGCGCACACCGGGGTTCTCCCAGGTCACCTGCGTGCTCGCCAAGCAGTCCATCCCCTACGAAGAGTTCATTCGGATCTGGCACGAGGAGCAGCGGCCCTGCGCGATCGAGACCCAGTCCACCTTCCAGTACGTGCGCAACGAGATCGTCCGCACGCTGAGCGGCGACCCGCCGCCCTGGTCGGCGGTGGTCGAAGAGGGCTTCCCGATCGGCGCACTCAGCGACCCCCGCGTGTTCTACGACGCGGTGGGCGAGGAGGACAAGTTCCAGGCGAACCTGGCGCGCATGATGGAGACCGTGGAGCGCTTCCTCGAGATGCCCGCCACGGACGTGACCGCCATGAGCGAATTCGTGTACGAGCGCTAAACCCGCCCCGCGCTCGATACAGCGCCCGGCCGCGGCCCCTCAGGCAGAGAGGTCCGTGCCGTGGGTGGCGAGGTAGTGGCTGCTGAACGGCGGCTCGTCGGCCAGCGGCCGGTTGATCTCGTAGATGCGCTCGTACTTCGTGTCCTTGATGGTCCAGCGGCCGTCCACCTTCACGTAGCGGTCCCAATACAGCGCGGTGCCCGTGGTGAAGAACTTGGTGTCGAAGAGCCACATGTTGTCCGTCAGGTACCAGACCCCGGTGGCCTCGCTCGCGCTCCGGATCTGGATCTCCGGGTGGTGGCCGTTGTGGTGACCCACGGACTCCCGGTGGAAGGATTTCGTCACCGACTCCACGTACTCGGCCTTGCCCTGCAGCTTCCACTCGTAGCCTCCACCGATGAAGTGCACCGAGACGTCGTCGTGGAAGAGCGTCGCCAGCTCCTCGAAGTTCGCGGTGTCGATGCAGCGGAAGTAGGCGTGCTTGAGCTGCTTGATGGCCTCGATGTCCATCATGCGCTGCAGGTCGGCGCGAAGCTCGTCGATGCCGCCCTGCGACACCTCGAGGGGTAGGCCACCGTCGATCCCCATGTAGGCACGGGTCAGTGCGTTGCGGGGCTGGGGGGCGTCTTGCTCGCTCATGTCGTCTCCTCTGGCTCAGGGGGGTGAAGGCCCGGCGTGCAGCGGCGCATACCGCGAAGCGTCCGGACGAGGCGCCATGCTACCAGAGCCCAGTGACCCCCGATGGGGCCGCGGAGGCGCTCCGCCCGCGTTGACCGACTCCCCGCTTCCCGCTAGCGGTCGCCACACAGGCGCGGCGCGAGCGCTTCCAGCAGCTCGACGCTCGGCCGCGTGAGGTGCTCGGGATCCAGCGGCTGGATGCAGACGTGGGAGGCCCCGGCATCGAGATGGTCCTGAACGCGCTGCACGAGCGCATCCAGGTCCCCCCAGGCCACGACCGCGTCGACCACCCGATCGTTGCCCCCGTCATCGAGCTCGGCCTCCTCGAAGCCACAGCGCATCAGGTTGCGGCGGTAGTTGGGCATCGTGAGTGGGCCGGCCATGGCCTTGCGCGCGCGCTCCCGCGCACGCACCGGGTCCGTTTCGAGCAGCAGCTTCTGCTCGGGGCACAGCCACGCCCCCTCTCCCATGATCTTGCGCGAGCGTTCCGTGTTCTCGGGGGGCGCAAAGTAGGGGTGGGCGCCCCGTGTACGCTCGGCGGCCAGCGCGAGCATGCGCGGGCCAAGCGCGGCGAGCACGATCGGGGGTTCGCCGGAGAGTTCGGGCCCCCACCACATGGCTGCCTGCATGGCATCGAGGTAGGCGCGCATGCTCGGGAGCGGCGCCGGGTAGGGCTTCTTGAACATGCTCTCGATCACGGTCCCGTGGGAGACACCGAGACCCAGCAGGAAGCGCCCGCCCGATTGATCGTGGAGCGCCCTCTGCGCGCAGGCCGTCGCCTGCGCCTCGCGCAGGTGGATGTTCACCACGCCCGTGGCGATCACCAGGCTCGAGGTCTGGGAAAACAGCCAGGCGGCGTGCGCAAAGGGGTCGCGACCAAAGGCATCGGGAATCCAGAGCGCCCCGTAGCCGAGCGCCTCGACGCGGCGCGCGAATTCCGCGCTCTCGCCGATCTCGAGTCCGTCCGTCCGGGTCCAGACCCCAACTCGCCCGATCTCCATCGAAATCCTCCTTCGGGCTTCCCCGACCTAGATCATCAGGTTGCCGCCGTTGACTCCCAGGATCTGGCCCGTGATCCAACTCGCCTCGTCGGAGGCCAGAAAGAGAACCGACGGTGCGATGTCCGCCGACTGTCCCGTGCGTCCGACCGGCACCTGGCGGGCCATCGCGGCGGTCACCGTCGGGTCGCCGTGATTGTCGATGAGCCCGAGCGCCACCGTGTTCGCGGTGACCCCGGTGCCCGCAACCTCCATCGCGAAGTGACGCATGAAGCTGAGGGCCGCACCCTTGCCGGCCCCGTAGAGGGAGATGCCGAGGGCGAGCCGGGTCTGGCCTGCACCCGACGAGACCGTGATGATGCGCCCCCAGCCCCGTTCGCACATGCCGTCGACCACCGCCTTCGTGCAGTGCAGCACTCCGTAGAGATTCAGATCCACGTACTTCGCCCACTCGGCCGGATCCATCTCCCGGAACTGGGTGACCCCCATGCCCGGGGGAACTCCCGCGTTGTTGACCAGGATGTCGACGGGACCGAGCGACGCGGCCAATTCGGACATCCCCTCGGCTACGGCCGCCGAATCCGTGACGTCGAAGGGGGCTGCATGGGCGTTGCCCCCATCCTTGCGGATCGACTCTGCCACCGCTTCCGCGCGCTCGGGGAAGAGATCGTTCACGGCCACCGCCACGCCCCGCTGGGCGAACAGCCGTGCAATACCTTCCCCCACGTTCTGACCGGCCCCGGTCACCACCGCCACGCGTCCCTCGAGATCGAACATCGAAGCCTCCACTCTCTCCGCTCATGAACTCGAATCCGATGCTATACCACCTCGATTCCGCGGCAACGCGTTCTGCTCGTCCATCCGAACGACAGGAGAAACCATGCGAGACCTCGAGGGAAAGACCGCCGTCATCACCGGCAGTGCCAGCGGCATGGGGCTCGCGTTTGCCGAGTGCTTCGGCAATGCGGGCATGAACGTCGTGATGGCAGATGTGGAGGAGAAGGCACTGCGCGTGGCGGCGTCCCGGGTGGAGGCGGCGGGCGCAAGCGTGCTCCCGGTCGTGACCGATGTGAGCGACGAGGCTTCGATGGATCACCTGGGGGAGGCCGTCCAGGAGGCCTTCGGCACCCCGCACCTGATCTGTCTCAATGCCGGCGTCGCGGCGCCCACGGGCCCCATGGAGTCGCTCACCACCAACGATTGGAAGTGGACCCTGGGCGTCAACCTCTGGGGGGTCATCCACGGCATCCGCGTGTTCCTGCCGGCGCTCAGGGAACGAGACGAAGGGCACTTCGTGGTCACCGCCTCCGTCGCGGGCCTCACCTCCTATCCCTGGCTCGGCCCCTACAACGCCTCCAAGCACGGCGCGACCACGATCGCCGAGACCCTCCACGCGGAACTCGCGGAGCTGGGATCGAGGGTGCGGGTCAGCTGCCTGTGCCCGGGCGCTGTCGCCACCAACATCGGCGAAGCCGAACGCAACCGCCCCAAGGAATTGGAAAACGAGACGGTCGTGGAGATGGACGCGGGAGATCTCTCCGAATTCGCGAACACCTTCAGCGGCTTCGCGAAGCCGCCCTCCGCGGTCGCCGAAATGGTCCTGGCGGCGGTCGTCGAGGATCGCTTCTGGATCGAGACCGACGAGGTCTACCGCGACGCCATCCGCTCACGTCATCGGGCCATCGAGGGCCAGGACGAGCCCCCTGCCCGGGGCATCATCCTCAACCCCTACCTCGAGCGCTGACCTCCGAACGGATCGGCAGATCTAGCTTCCGCGCGTTTCGCCCACTTTGGGGCTCAGGAGTCTCCGGGCAGGCTGGTGGCGGCACCACTGAGATCGATCGGCCCCGCGTAGACGGCCTCGAAGTGCCGACTCTGGAAGCGCCAGCAGCCATCCGAACACACGTAGCGATCCGCGTAGAAGCCCAGGCTGAAGAACGAGGAGCCGTCTTTGCCCCGGCCGTATTCACTGATCTGCCAGCGCCCGCTGGCCGTAGCGCCCTCCACCTCGATGATGCCGCCGTGGGACAACTGCACGACGAATTCGAAACCGCGGACCAGGCGCTGCCACTGGGCGGTCGTGGCTTCGGGACCGACGGCTCGCTGTCCGAGCAGCAGCCACTCCCCGTCCTCCGCCCAGGTTGCCGCAAAGGCCTTCGCATCCCCACGGCTGACGGCTTCCGAATAGCGGGCCACCAGTTCCCGAATCGCCAACTCCGCGGCCACGTCCCGTTCCGTCATCCTGTATCCCTCCCTGCCCGGCCAACGCCCGCGCCGGAGCCCTTGATCCGGTAGATTGTGGCCAACCGTTTCGATCACGCCACAGGAGACCCCCATGTCCATCCGACTGACCGTCCAACTCCAGATCCAAGCCGGCAAGAACGCCGATTTCGAGGGCGCGGCAAGCGCCGCAATCGGACGCGTCAAGGCCGACGACGCGGGGTGCGAGATGTACGACCTGTTCCGCAGCGTCGACGACGACACCCGTTACGTGATGGTAGAATCCTGGGCGAGCCAGGAGAACCTCGACGCCCACGGCAAGTCTCCTGCCATGGCCGAGATGGCGAAAATCGGCCCCTTCCTGGCCGGCGCACCCGTGATGCACACCTACACGGACTGAGGCGCCGCGGCGCGCCGCGCCCTCGTTCGTTCTAGGGGTGCGCGCTTCCCCGAGCTCATCGAAGTGCGTGGGACCGTGCGAATGGAACGCCCGCGCGCGCCCAGCAGGGCCAGCCCCGAGGCCAGCAACGCGGCGCTGCCGGGCTCCGGGACGCCCCAGATGGGGGCGCTGCCCGGGGAGGGAAAGGCCGGCGCGAAGTCCACGGAGTTTTCGCCGCTGTCGAGATCCGCATACAGGCGCGCCAGGGAAGTGCCGCTCGGCGCGTCCGGTGCGGGCGAACCCTCACCGGCGAAGAACTCGATGACCCCGAAGCTCCCGTAGCCCACGGCGTCGAGCACCCCCGAGGCGCTGCCCAGGACCACGGAGTCGGGACCATTTTGAAAGTCGAAGTTGGCGATCTGGTCCGCGCCAGGCACGAAGCTGGTGCCCCCACCGGTGCGGTCGGCGAGCAGGTAGAGACCGCTCGGGCCGATCTCACCGGACAGATCCACGTGCACGGTCACCGCTCCGTTGGCACCGTTCACGCCCTCGAGCCACATCCCGTCGAGGCGCGTACCCGGGGCTCCGAGGAGTTCTACGAAGACTCTACCGTCGTCGGAACCCTCGGCGTCGTAGAAGACCTCCGAGATGATGGGGAGCCCGGCTGACAGCGCCGGAACGAAAAGGACGAGTAACACGGCGAGCCCGCCGCGCGAACACCTGAGATGCATGTCGTTCTCCAGAACACGGGGCGAAGCTGCAGGGCGGACGAGCAAGCTTCGTGCCAGGCGCAGGTGGGCGCCGGACGGCCGGTGCGCGCGCCGTGGACGACGAGTGTGAAGTGGGCTTCACGAAGTCGCGAAGCCCCGAGGTCACGTGCGCGCGGCGCTCCGGGCCTCGATCGCCCGGTAGCGGAAGGGCGCGAGCACCTGCGATGCGTAACTCGTCGGGAAGGCCTCGAGCCCGTCGATGCCCACCTCGGCGGGGGGCTCCCGGTCGCGCGGCAGGAAGCGGGTGCCGAAGACCGCGTCCCAGAAGATGAAGCTGTTCCCGTAGTTGGTGTCCGCCTCGGTGCGCGCACAGGAGTGGTGCCAGCGGTGCAGGTCCCCGATGCTGAAGATCCAGGCGAAGGGGCCCAGGTGGAAGTCGATGTTCGCGTGCTGGAAGAGCCCCGCCACACGCCCGAGCACCATCGTGTAGGCGAAGACCTCGACCCCCACGCCGAGCACCGCCAGCGGCACCGCGCCAAACAGCCCCCGCACCAGCAGTTCGCCGGGATGCGTGCGGGTGGCGTTCAGCCAGTAGACCCGTTGCGCGCTGTGGTGGACGGCGTGGAAGCGCCAGAGCGCGGGGATCCGGTGCAAGAGGCGGTGACCCCAGTAGTCGAAGAACTCCGCAACCGCGCAGGCGAGCGCCACCTGGGCGAAAAGCGGCCAGGCTTCGGGCCACAGCCCCTCTCCGAAGCGGGCGGACACGAAGCCCTCGACCCCGACCGCCACCGCCGCGAAGGCCGGCGACAGCAGCGCACCCAGCCCCCAGGTGGTCGGGAGATAGAGGGCGTCGGTGAGCAGGTCGCGTTTTCCCTCGTTCCAGACGCGCCGGTAGGGGAGCGCGCGTTCGAGGCCGGCCACGATGGGCATCATGGCCAGGTAGATGAGGAAGACCGCGGCGGCGGGCGGCGCACCCCGCGCGATGGCCACCGCCGTCACCGCCAGCGCGGCGACCAACATCAGGGGGAACACGCTCCAGCGAGCGACCTCGCGCACGCCGCGAGCCTATCACCGCGAGGCCTTCGCTTCACGGACGGGTCGCAACGCAACCCGCCGGGGTGCGCGAGCGCTTCGAGCCGAGGCCGTGGGCGTCGTCTGCTTCCAGACGACGGCGCGGAGGCAACGACGCCTCCGACTATTCGAAGACGCCCGCGGTCTCGAGGGTGGCGAACTCGGGGCCCGACAGGCCGAGGAAATCGCGAAAGACGCGCTCGTTGTGTTCGCCGAGCCGTGGCGCGGGCCGGGCCACACCCACCGGACTCCGCGACAGACGAAAGGCCGGAGACTCCACGCTCATGGGCCCGATGGCGGGGTGCTCGACTCGCAGAGAGTGACCGCGAGCGGCCAGCTGGGGATCTTCCGAAAGGTCCCGGGCATCCGAAACGCGTCCGGCGGGCACTCCCGCGTCCTGCAGGACCCGCATCACCTCCTCGCAGGAACGCGACCCCGTCCAGTCGGCGAGCCGCTGATCGAGTTCGTCCTCATTCTGCTTGCGGACGTGGAGCGTCTCGAAGCGAGCATCCTCCAACCACTCGCTTCGCTCCATCGCCCCGCAAAGAGAGCGCCACTGTTCCTCCGAGGTGACGTTGATCGCCACCCAGCGATCCTCGCCCTGGCAGCGATAGACGCCGTGGGGTGCGGCCCAACTCGAGCGGTTTCCCGATCTCCGTGCCACCACGCCGTTGACCTGGTAGTCGAGGCAGAGCGGCGCCATCACGTACGCACAGCTCTCGAATTGCGAGACGCGCAGGTGCTGGCCCCGACCCGTCCTCCTCCGGTAGTCGAGCGCCGCCAGGATTCCGATGGTGCCAAAGCGCGGCGGCAGCAGATCGGGATAGAGACCCATCGGATACTGTGGTGGCGCGTCGGGGTCGCCGGTGAGTTCACTCACCCCGCAGAGCGCGAACATGAAGACCGCCCAGCCCGGGTGGTGGGCGTGCGGTCCGGTGTGCCCCTGGGCGGTGCCACTGGCCATGATGATCCCGGGCTTGAGCGCGGCGAGTCCCTCGTAACCGAGACCGAGTTCCTCGAGCGTGGTGAGCCCCAAGTTCTCGACGACCACGTCCGCCCACAACATCAACTTGCGGGCCTGCGTGGGGCCCTCCTCGTGCTTGAGATCGAGCGTGACCCCGAACTTGCCCGCGTTGAGGTTCGCGAAGGTCCCACCCGTGTCGGGGCCAGGCAAGGCCTTCCCGTGCGGCCCACTGAGCCGACTCACGTCGAGCGAGCGGCGGCTCTCGACCTTCACCACGGTGGCGCCATTCAGCGCCAGGAAGCGGCCCATCACCGGGCCCACCAGCGAGCGTCCGAACTCCACGACCTTCAGGCCGTCGAGGGCCGCTTCCGGAGCAGCACCGACTAGGGGAGGAGAGTTCGGCTCAGACGACACCGCGGTCCTCCAACATCCGGAGACGCTCGTCGGGGATTCCGAGTTCGTTCGCGTAGACCTCGAAGTTGTGCTCGCCCAGGTGGGGCGAGCGACTCCGTACGGCCACCTCGACCTCCGAGGAGCGCAGGAAGCGCGGATAGCGCGCTGTTCCACCGCGTTCCGGATCGGTGATCTCGTCCCAGAATCCGAGCGCTTCGAGCTGGGGGCTCTCGACGATCTGGCGGGCCGTCATGGCTGGAGCCAGCAGGATCGAACGATCCAGGGCACCGGCGTAGAGTTCCTCCATGGTGTGGGCTTCGAAGAACTTCGCGACCGGATCCTCGAGCCCGTGGATCGCTGCCTCGCTCATGTCGAAGTAACTGAGCTCTTCCCAATTCGCCTCCCCGAAGGCGCCGGTCTCGAAGCCCTCCTCTCGCATCCACTCGCCGAGGTTCCGCGCGGACTTGTGGGACGAGGGAGCGGGAAATACCGCGAAGGCCACCCAGCCGTCCGCGCAGCGCCAGTGAACGCGACGCCGGACGCCCTCCCCGTACTCGAGAGCCGCACCCGCCCGCCGCAGGATCACCGCATCGAGTTCCCAGCGCAGCGCGATGTCGAAGGTCATCCACTTCGCGGATTCCTGGGACGACGCGTCGACGTACTGCCCGAGGCCGCTGCGCTCTCGTTCGTGATGCGCGACCAGCATGCCCACTGCAGCGTCGAGCGACGCCGCCGAGTGAATCGACATGGGGAAGTTCGTGTGAGCAGGAGGCTCGCCCGGCTCTCCCACCATGTAGAGCAGGCCCGAAAGCGCAGAGGTCACCATCTCCGTGGAGGCGAAATCCCGGTAGGGGCCCTGCTGACCGAAGGGCGTCACGGAGGCGTGAATGATGCGGGGATTCACGCGGGAGAGAGCCGGGTAGTCGAGGCCCATCGAAGCAAGGACCCCGGGCGCGTAGGAGTCGACCACGAAGTCGGCTCGCGCGACGAGATCGAGGAAGATCTCTCGCCCCTCCTCCCGTTCGAGATCCAGGGTGAGGCCGCGCTTGCCCGCGTTGTAGGCGGCGAAATGCAGGCTCCGGTCCACACCGGCTTCGCCCCCCGCGAAGGGCGCGCGATCCCGCTGGCGGCTTCCGCCTGGGGGCTCGATCTTCAACACGTCGGCGCCCAGATCTGCAAAGACCTTGGCGCAGAGCGCGCCGGGCTCTTCGGCCAACTCGAGCAACCGGTAGCCGCTCAACACCCGAGAGGCTCCCTGCCCTGGCCGGCGCGGCTCATTCCGAGAGCACGCCGGCCGCGGTGGGTGCCCGACGCTTGCGGCCGGTGAAAACGGGCTTGCGCTTCTCGACGAATGCGCGGATCCCCTCGCGGGTATCGGGGTGGTCGAAGAAAGGATCGACTCCCATCGACTCGATCTCGCGCGCGGCCGCGAGGCTCGCCCGGCGGTCTGACATCATGATGGCTTTCGCGGCACGAATGTGGTCGGGTGGATTCTCGACGATCACCTGGGCCTTCGCGCGCGCCGCATCCATCAGCCCCTCCTTGGGGGCGATCTCGTTCACCCAGCCGTGCCGGAATGCCTCCTCGGCATCCATCAGCCGGCCCGTGAGGTAGAGGTCCATCGCGATGGGCCAGGGCAGAAGCCGCTGCAGGCGAACGGCCGCGACGCCAGCGCCCACGCCCCACTTGATCTCGGGCAGGCCGAACCTTGCGTCGGGCGCCGCGATCACGATGTCCGCGTAGCTCATCACGAATGCGGTGGCGGCGCCCAGGCAAAGCCCGTGGACGGCAAAGACCATGGGCTTGGTGATCTGGACCTCGCCCTCGAAGAGGGAGTGGAGCGAACGAGCGGCGTTCCTTCCCTCCAGCATTCCGCTCACTTCGCGCCCGTAGCCCTCGTCGAATTTCTCATAGGCCACGAGATCGCCACCGGCGCTGAACGCTTCAGTGCCCGCGCCCGTGAGGATCGCGCACCAGGCGTCATCGTCCGCCTCGTACTCGCACAAGGCGTCGTAGAGGGGAAGATAGACGGTGTCTGGCGCCATAAGGTTTCGCTCCGTTCGGCCGTCGATGCAGAGCGTGGCGATGCGTTCTTCGCGCGTGTACGAGACGGCCATGAGTCCCCTCCAGGGTTTTCGCTGGTAGAGCACGATTCTCTGGCCAAAGCGACAAGCCGTCAATAGCTCGGACGCCCACCGCAATGGCGCTCCCGCTTTCCTCGCTGTCGCGTCCGCCCCGCTCGAAGTGGAGGGGGGCGAAGCGAGGACCGCACGAACAAGTGCGCCCTCATCGAAACATCGAGCCCGAGCCTGCCCCCCTCGGGGTCGAAGGGAGACCCGCCCTGCGCTCCCTCCGGCCAAGCGCGGCGACCCACGTGGCGGGGCGCGCTGTCGGCGCCGAAGCGCGACTGCAGTGTCCGCCACTCGCGCGCGGGCGTTCAGGGCTGCGCGATGAGCCCCGGGCGTGAACCGACCAGCGTCCACTGCATGCGCCGGTACTGGCCTTCCGTGAAGGCACTCGACCCAAATCGGACGCAGTGACCGTACTGCATGAAGTTGCTCACCTGGTCGGGCGTCTCCGATCCCTCGCAGGTCGTGGGCGGATTGCGGCAATCCAACTCGAGCCACGCCACAGCCACAACGAGCTGCTCGCACCCGCTCCGCTTCATACCCTCCCCCGGCAGCGATGCCCGTGGCGCATCCAATTTCCGCACCCGCTCGCGGCGCGGGGGGCGATCAGAGTACGACCTGATTGGCGATTCGCTCCAGACCCTCGATCTGGTGGATGACCACGTAGCCTCGATCGAGGCTGAGCATCCCCTCGGACGCCCAGTTCCGCAACTGCTTGTTGATGCTCTCCCGCGTGGTGCCCACCAGGTCTCCCCACTCCTCCTGGGAGAGCTTGAGGTCGATGCGGATGCCGCTCGAGGTTCGCTCCCCGTATCGCTCCGCGTAGCTCATGAGTTTCTTCGCAAGGCGCGGCGACACGTTGAGGAAGAGCGTGTCCTCGACCATTTCGTTGACCCCGCGCAACCGGTCCGCGAGGATGACGAGTAGTCGGATTGCAGCTTCGGGGCGAGAGCGCAGGAAGGCGAGGAAGTCGCGCCGTTCGATCACCAACAGCACACAGGGCTCGACGGCGATGACCGTCGCGCTGCGGGGCGTCCCGCTGATCAGTGCCAGCTCGCCGATCACCTCGCCGGGCCCCACGGTATTGAAGACGACGCAAGTGCCCACGCGGGACGTGGTGAGGATCTTGAGCCGCCCGCTGCAGACCACGTAAACCTGCGAGCCTTGATCGCCCTTGTGGAACAGCTCGTTGCGCGAAGCCAGCTCGCGGGTGGTGGTGAGCGTCGCAACGCTCGCGAGTTCCTGCTCGCTCAAGCCCTGGAAGAGGCCGACCGCGGATAAGATTTCGATTTTGTGTTTCATGCTGAGAGTGCCCTCCGTCTGCGTATACCGCTCAGGTTGCGCTCGGAATAAACCCCGACGCGATCCGAAGAGACTAAGTAGCCGGATTCCAGAAACACTCCTGTGAAGTGCTTCACAACCTCGGCGACGGCCAGGTTGACTCCCGATTCAAACCCGTGGTGCACATCGGCACGCAGCCGCGCACCCCAGAAAAAGGGAGTTAATCGACATGAGGAACGAAATAACGACACGGATTCACGATCTACCTCGTCCCAACCGCTTACGAGAGTGCCGCAAGGTCGCGGGGCCGACAAACCAGAGGAGGCCTCGTCGCCACCGTCTCCTGGGAGGCATGCTCGCCGCGCTCGGACTGTGGCTCTCGATGCCCCAAGGGGCTTTCGCCACGGCGACGCTCGCGAACCCCGACTGGGACATCACCGTGAGCGAGTTCGGCTATTCGGATCTGCTGATCTACAACGCGGGCCCCTTCCCTGCCGGCTTCCTTCACGAAATGCTTTCGGGAGAGTGGGTCGCGGCCATCGGCTACGAGGGCCTCGGTGTTGCGGAAGCCGCGATGTGGCTCGAGCCCGACCTGCTCGACCCCACCTGGACCACGAACTCAGGCTTCGAGGTCGTCACGGCACTCACCGATCTCGCAGATCCTGACGCGGACGGCCTTCCCGAGTGGTACTCCGTGATCAAGAACGGCGTCGTCGAAATCCACATCTTCTTCGACATGGAAGACACGATGACGGGAACGCCCATGGGCCTGCGCGACGGCGCGTTCGTGTTGAGCAATCGCTACGTGCTCAGACAGACCTACAGGGTTACCAACAAGACCAATTCACCGCTCCAGGGTCTGCGTTTCTATCAGATGCTGCATGGGCATCCCGCAAACACCGAGGCGGACAAAGTGGAAGAGGTTTATGACCCGGACGTCCACGCCGCGGGCGCTCTCCCGACCTTTCGCTACGACATCACGCAGTACGCGACGAACAGCGGCGCTCCCACCGGCCATTGGACACCCTTCAACTTCGCGGACCACGTCGGCATGCATTCCGAAGTTCTGCCGAACGCCTGGGGCCTTGGACACTATCGGAATTCGGGGCCCGGCAAGCCCGTGGACAACGACGTCGATGGCGACGGGGACGGCGACGGAATCCACTTCGAAATCGAGCGTGATTCCCTCGAGAAGGAGACCCACTTCGGACCCGATGAGGTGGGCGGCGCGATGCGCCATGATCTGACCGCGCTCGATCCCGGTAAGTCGGTCGCCTTCGAATTCATGCTCACGGTGAGATCCGAATTCGACGAGCCCGCATTCGACCAGACCGAGGGGCCGACATTTTCGATCGACTTCCAGGGGCCGTCGATCACACTCCCCGATAGTTTCGCTGGCCTGCCCATCGACCAGGGGACCATCCTGACGACCTCGCCCCCGGGCGCGCCGGGGCCCAACCCGGCCCTGCCCGGCCCGCTTCCGTCGCCGGGCTACATGGTACCCGGTGTGCTGCTGCCCCCGACCCCCTTCGGCGCCATGGCGGGAGAAGTCGACGCCTTCTCCTACGGGCGTGATCACGGGGCGCGTCTGCTCTTCTCCGTGGACGAGTTTGCGGTCGGCGTGGCGACGGCAGGAATCGCGCCGGATGTCGCCAGCGAGGGCAGCAGCGGGGCGGAAGAAGCGTCGGCTGACATCTTCGCCTACCTGGGCCCGGTGGCTTTCACACCGCCGGGACCCGGCGCAGGCAACGTCCAGTTCTACGATGGCAGCGGGACTCTCCCCGACGGTACCCCGAGTACCCCGGGATTCGGACTCATCGAGCCGAACCCCGCCGCCTCCGGGCTGCCCGACCACGGCGACAATCTCGACGCCTTCGACAACGACACGACCCTCGCGGACGTGTTGGGCATGCTCTATTTCTCGCTCGACGCGGGCTTCGTCGATCCTCTCGAAGGGGCACCCGTGAACAGCGGGTCCGCCACGCCCTTCGGCGTCTCGCCCGCTGACGTCCTGGTTCTGCCTCCGGGAGGTATCCCGGTAACGGTGATCGACGCCAACGCGCTCGGCCTCGACCTAGAGGGGCCGGGAACGGACGACCTCGATGCGCTGATCTTCCATGACGCGGACGACAGCGTGTCGCTCACGAACGGCGACGTCATCTTGTTCTCGGTGCGCCGGGGCTCAGCGGTGATCGGCGAATTGGACAGCATGCTCGGAATCCCGATCGTCGAGGGCGACATCCTCAGCCCGCCCGATGAAGAGGGAGACCCGCCGGCCATCTTCGTGCCCGCCGAGGCGCTGGGGCTCGCTACGGCGCGCGGCTCGCAGGAGTCGGGAGGAGACGAGTTGGACGCGCTGGACCTGCCCGAGCCGGGCTCATCGCTTGGCCTCGTCGTGGGTGGGGCGCTCCTGTCCTGGCTCCGTCGCCGGCGCGGGCGCTGCTAGGCGGTCGGAACCCGGCAAGCGGAAAGAAAAGAGCGTGGCGGCGGACACCCCTGGGATCCTCCCTCGGAACCGCCGCCACGCTCCGTTTCCTCCGGATCCTCGGGGGCGACCCTACCTATCCGCAGCCATCGGCCGCTGGTATCCTGAAAGAGGCGCCGGGAAGCACGGCCGCTGGACGCGCATCCCCGGCTTTCCGGAGGCCCCTCGCGAAGGAGACGCGAAATGACCAGCCGAGCGGCCGTCGCTCTCTTCGTCGCTCCCCTTCTGTTGAACGTCGCGCTGCCCGGCCACGGCGCCACGCCGGAGAAGGCAGCCGCGCCGGGGTCGCCGCCCGATGACCTGCAGGCAACGCACGCGGAGCCGGAGCTCCGGTCCCTCGAGCTGCTCCTCGAAGGCTTTCACATCGACAAGAAGTACATCTCGATGGAAGGCCCCCAGGAGAAGATGCCCATCAAATCCAAGCTACCGCCCGACTCGACGGTATGGGTGAGGAGCATGGCGGTCGAGATGGTGGACGCCGAGAACGAAGCGATCTCGCCGGAGTTCCTGTGCCACGCGTGGCTGTCCTACCGCTCTCCCGAGAGCGGCGGAATGATGACCGTTTCACAGGGGACCGAATCCGTGACCCTGCCCGAGGGCTTTGGGTTCCCCGTGCCGAACACCGCCGACAACCGGGTGATGCTGATCGGGATGATCGAGAACAACAACCACGAAGTGATCGATCAACGAGCCGCCATGAAGTACACGATCGGATACTACTCGGACGAGGACGCGCAAAGGCTCGGGCTCGAGGCCCTCAAGCCCCTCAACATGGTGGCGCGGCCGGATGCGCCCGCGGTCCACCCGGGCGAACATCACGTAGCCGGACTGAAGAGCCATCATTGGCTCGTACCTCCCGGGCGGCATACCTACAGGTCCCCGGTGGTTCGACCCATGTTCGAGCGCCCCGGCAATCCCCTGGGCATCGGCACGAACACGCGAATCCACTTCATGCGCGTCCATCTCCACGGCTATGGCGAGTCCGTCGCGCTACTGGACAAGACGACGGGCGAAACCGTCTGGAGGGGTTACGCGAAGAACGCCGATGGGCTCCGCCAGATCCTTCACTCCGATTCCTACTCGGACGTCGAGGGCGTCCCGCTCCACCGCGATCACGAATACGAGCTCGAGATCGTCTACGACAATCCCACCGACGAGCCCATCGACGCCATGGGGGCTTTCCGCGCCTTCGTTTCCGGGGACCTGGTCGAACGCCGGAATTTCAAGCGGCGACGCTGACGCCGGGGCCGGGCAATCATCCGCCCCTCTAGCGGGCTCGCTCGAGGCTGCGGATGTAGACCACGAGCTCTCGGATGGAATCGTCACCGAGCTGTCCCCAGGGCGCCATCAGCGGGCTGCCACCCACGGCCATTCCGCCATCTCGTATCACGAGGAAGAGGTCCTCATCGCTTCCGGTCCGGCCGTCGCTGTCCGCATCGAACTTGAAGAGGCCGACGCTGAAGTCGCGCGGCATGGGCTGGGCACCGAGACCGGCCGGGCCGTCGCCCTTGCCCTCCGGGCCATGGCAGTTCTCGCAGAGCTGTTGGTAGCGCTGCTGGCCCGGCGCGGGCGGTTCCGCGGCCGGCGCGGGTGCAGCCAGCAGGGCTGCCAGCGAGAAGACGAGGAGCGAAGAGATCACGGCGTCGCGGCGAGCTCGCGGACACGCGTTCGCGGATCGAGGCGGATCACCCGCGGCTGGCCCCGCTCGATCTGCCAGGTGGGCGCGTTCGAGTTCGAGGTCCAGACGCGGCCCTCGGCGTCGAAGTCGATCTCCCGCGTATAGGTCACGCGGGTCGGCAGCGGATACACCAGGAACTCCTCGCTCTCGGGCTCGAAGCGGATCAAGCTGTCGCTGTTGGTGCCACAGATCCAAACCGTGTCGGTGCTGTGGTCCACGTGCAGCGCGTAAGGGGTCTCCGAGCCCAGGGGCTCGATGGGAACGTCCCACGTCTCGAAGGCCCTGGTTTCGGGGTCGAAGCGCGAGACCACGCCCGACGAGAAGCCCGGGATCCAGAGCCGGCCCTTCGAATCGAAGCGCAGGCGGCGCGGCGCGCTAAAGGGGGTTTCGACCAGCTCCACCTCGAAGCTCTCGGGATCGATGCGGCCGATCTTGTGCGCGTTGAGCTGGCTGAACCAGATGTCACCGTTGGGCGCGATGTCGATCCCGTAGGGCACGGGCATGCTCGCAGCCCCCTCCCCGGCGACTTCCGGATCGATCTCCACGTTCTGCGCGATCCAGAGGAAGAGCGGCAGCAGGCGCAGGATCACCGCCTGGCGCCAGTTCGCCGCCGGCAGGCGAATCGTCTCGAAGCTCTCGGTCTCGGGGTCGAAGCGCGCGACGTGGTTCGAGCCCGCGATGGTGAACCAAACCCGCCCCGCGTCATCGATGCGCAGGGTGTGGGGATAGAAGCCCTCGCTCATCGGGTAGATCGACCACTCCTCGGTGGAGGGATCGAAGCGGGCGAGCTGGTTGCCCAGCGCGAGGGTCACCCAGACCGAGCCGTCGGGAGCCGCCTGCAGCGAGTGCGGCCCCACGCGCGCGTTGGCGTTGGGCTGCAGGGGAGGGCCGGAAGTCGCGAAGGCGCCGCCCAGGGGCAGGCCACTGTCCGAGATGGGGAAGCGCTGCGTCTCCCCGGTCTCCGGGTCGAGTCGGAAGAGTTCGTCCTGCATCATGTCCACCGAGTAGACGTGTCCACTCGGGTGCACCATCAAGTCGTGCTGCATGGAAGCGCGACCGCCCAGCACCCACTCGTCGATCACCGCGCGGCGCACCTCCGCGGGCGGCGGGGGAGCGAAGTCCGCCTCTCCCATGCCAGCGGTCAGTCGCGGCACCGCGTGGGCGGGGTCGTAAGCCGCGTTGAACCAGCCCGGCACTTGAGCGCGCACCTCGGGCGACAAGCCGCCGCCCATGCGCGCCATCAGGTGGAGGACCTTCTCCCACTGCCAGTCTTCGCGGGGCACACGCGTCGCCGGGCTACCCTGCTGGTGGCAGTAGGTGCACTGCCGGACGAACTGCTCGCGATGCCCGGGGTCGTCGATCTGCTCGAGGAAGAGGCCGAACCAGCGGTTGGCGGGCAGCTGCGCGGCCAACGCTTCGGGGTCGCCTTCCGGCTGGAGGGTCAAGCTCAGCCCCGGGCCGGGCACGTGGACCTCGCGGCTCAGGTCGCGCCAGCCGATGCGGCGAACGCGCAGCTCCCACGTCCCGGGATCGAGGGCCGGCACGACGAAGTGCCCGTCAGCGTTCGAGAAGACCGTCGTGCCGCGTGCCGGATCGCCTCGCTCGGCGGTCACGCGCGCACCGACCACGGGCTCGCCATCGGGACCGACCACGGTGCCGGTGATCTCGATCGCGGTGACGGCCAGCGGCACCGAGAGCAGCAGTGCAAGGACGATTGCGGGGACAGTGCGCGGGATGCGCGTCATGGCTTCACCTCCGGACCTAGTTCGAACTCGAAGACGATCGGCTCGAAGACCTCGTGGACGGCCAGGCCCCGAATCTGCTGACGGCCGCCGGGTGTCTCGACCCGCAGCGCGAAGGGAACGGGAGCCCTGGTTTCGCCGCACGTCTGAGGATAGTCCACCCCCACCCGGTAGCGACCGGGCACCCGCGGAAAGCGCACGCTTTCGATACGCGGGCCAGCATGCTCGCAGCGGCGGTCCTCGAGCAGTTCGCCCCCGATACGACTCGGCGTGTTCGCGTAGTAGACAGTCTCCTCGAGGGGGCCCGTCACGTAGAGATCGAGGTCCGCCTCCGGGCCGAAGGCCAGATGCACCCACAGCTGCGCCGGGGCGCCGGGCTCGAGCGCTGCGAGCCGGGCCTCGAGTGCACGAGCCTCGGCGCTGCGCTGTGCCGTCCATTCCGGGCCCGGAACGCGAACGGGCGCGCCGGGCGGAGCATCATCGCAGCCCACGCACGCCGCGATCAAGACCGCCAACCCGGTCCAATGGCTGCCGCTGCGTGTGCCGCTCATTCGGGCAACGCGAAAGCCATCAGGTGATCCCCGGGCGGGTTGGGCGCGCCCCAGTGACCCCCCGCCGCCACGACCACGTATTGCCGGCCATCGGCGCGCACCTGGTAGGTCATCGGGATCGAGTTGGCGGAAGTCGGCAGGTCAGCCTTCCACAGGACCTCTCCGCTGGCGAGGTCATGCGCGCGAAAGACGTGATCGAGGGCGGCCCCGATGAACACGAGCCCCGTCGACGTGACGATGGGTCCGCCGACGCCGGGCACGCCCTCGATCCACCAGAAGGGGAAGGGGGCAATGTTGCGGCTCGTCCCGAGCGGAACACGCCAGCGGATCTCGCCCGCCGCCAGATCGATCGCGTCGAGCGTGGCCCAGGGCGGAGCGACGCAAGGCACGCCGATGGGAGAGACGACGATGTCCGTCTCCACGCAGTAGGGCGTGCCCAACTGCTGTTGAAAGACGCCCTCGCAATCCTCCCGCGGCACCAGGCGCGTGATGGCGGGGACGTGCCAGGTCACGACCAACATCACCTGCTCGCCCAGGTGAATGGCGGGCGATCCCCAGTTGTTTCCACCGCCATTGCTGGGGTACAAGAACGAACCTCCGAGCGAGGGAGGCGTATAGATGCCGTCGTTGCGCAGCGCGCCCATGCTTTCGCGGCAGGCCCTTTCGTCCCAGCGCGTAAACCCCCAGGCATCCGCCGCCGTGATCGGCGACACGAGATGGGGGATGTGGCTGGGAAAGGGCTGCGTGGGCGAGAGGTACTCTCCGGGCGCCGGGTCCTGGGGGACGGGGCGCTCCTCGACCGGGAAGACCGGCTCACCGGTCTCCCGGTGCAGCACGAAGGTCATCCCCATCTTCGTCACCTGCACGACGACGGGGACCGTCTCACCGTCGATGCGCAGGTCCATCAGTGTCGGCTGGGCGGGCGTGTCGTAGTCCCAGAGATCGTGGTGGACCATCTGGTAATGCCAGACCACCTCTCCGGTGTCGCCATCGAGGGCGACGACCGAACTCGAGTAGGCGTCGAGGCCGTCGCGATGGCCGCCGTAGTAATCGGGGTTGGTGTTGCCCGTGGGAACGAATACGAGCTTGCGCTCCTCGTCGACGGCGATGATCGACCAGACGTTGGTGGTGGAACTTCGGTAGGTACCGTCGTCGTTGTTGGGAGCCATGTCCGCCGGGACCGGGTTCCAGGCCCAGCGCAGCTCACCGCTTCTCACGTCGTAGGCGCGCACGACACCACTTGGGGCGTCGGTGCGCGTGTTGTCGAGCACCAGCGAACCCGTGATCACCGCATCCTCGAGGATCGCGGGCGGCGAGGTGATGCTGTACTCGATTGGAAGGTGCGCGGAAATTCGGTGGGTGACGTCTACCTCGCCTGCGTCGCCGAAATCGCCGCAGCGCTTGCCCGTCGTGGCATCGAGGGCGATCAACCGTGCGTCGAGGGTTCCCAGGAAAATGCGATGCTCGCAAAAGCCCGCCTCGCCCGATCGCCAACTGCTGACCCCCCGGCAATTGGGCAACAGGTAGGCGGATGAGTCGACGCCTGGGTCGAAGCGCCACCGTTCCTTTCCGGTCTCCGCGTCGAGGGCGAAGACCTTGTTGAAGGGCGAGCAGTAGTAGAGGGTGTCGTCGATGACGATGGGGGTGGTCTGGAAACCGTTGGCGCTCATCGGCAAACCGTCTTCACCTGCAGCTCGCGGGTGCCGGATGTCGCCGGAACGATGCTCCCATGCAGGCTCCAACCACTGCACGTTCTCGGGCGTGATCTGCGTGGCCGGCGAGTAGTGAGTGCCCCCCGGTGTTCCACCAAAGGCGGTCCACGTCGCCACGGAGCCCCCGTCGAAATCGGGCGGCGGCAAATCCGCGCAAGCTGCCAGCGCGGCGGTGAAGCACGCAATCAGGTACCGCGCGGCCCGCCCGCGGACAAAATCGCCCCGGGACGGACGTGCTCCCTCATGCAGCGCTTGGAAGAACCGGGTCCTGTCTTGCGTCATCCGCCTCGCCATGCCTCCCTCGAGGCGAAGGGATAGTCTACCCGCCGAGTTTCGGCGCTGCTTGGGCGAAAACATCGGGGCCTCGACCGGCACTGGCCGCGAGGGCTCGTCGTTTCTGGGGAAGGTAGAGGAATGCCGGGAACACCGGGCGTGAAAGAGGTCTTCGAGGCCTACCTCGAACGTCACGTGGCCCGGGATCTCGAGGGCGTGGTGTCGCTCTTTGCCGCCGACGCGGTCGTCGAGGACCCGGTGGGGAGCCCCGCACACGTCGGTCGTGCAGCCATCCGTGAATTCATTCGCTCCGCACACCAGCGAAACGGCCAGCTACGCGTGGAGCGCATCGGGCCCGTGGTGGTATGCGGGCGCGAGGCTGCGGCCCACATTCGGGCCGCCGCCGAAACCACGAGTTTCCAATTGGCGCTCGACGTCCTCTACACGATCGCGCTCGACGATGCTGGCGAAATCAGCTCCCTGCGCGCCTTCTTCGAGCTTCGCTGAGCAGCATCGCACCCTGCAGCGGTCGCGCCCCGCTCTCGTGGCCGGCCGGTGAAACGAGCGCCTCCTGCAGCCCTCCCCCAGTGCGGAGCAATCGGCCGGAAAGACTCGCGATTTACCACCTCTATTTCCACCGAGCCGGTATACTCGAATCCGGCTTGGCGGCAACATGAAGCTGCGATCAGCGGAGGGGCATGGATGACACTCTCGCACATCGACCTCACGAATCCCGACAACTTCCTCGATGGCACTCCCCACGAGTGGCTCAACGAGCTCCGCAACGAGGATCCCGTGCACTGGCACGAGGGATCGAGTGGGGCCGCTTTCTGGTGCGTGACCAAGTGGGAGGACCTGCGGCACGTCTCCCGAAACCCCGCGCTCTTCTCCTCCCAGCGACGCGGCACCAACATGCCCAACCCGCGCATGGAAGAGATGATGCGCAAGCACGCGGAGCAGGAGGGGGCGGCGGGGGTCATGGCGGAGATGCAAAAACAAGCGCAGGGCGCCGAACCCGGCGGCTTCCCCATCATGCTCATGATGGATCCACCGCGTCACGTGAAGTTCCGGCGACTCGTGCAGCGAAGCTTCACGCCTCGCTACGTGTCGGGCCTCGAGCCCCACATTCGCGAGCTCGCCCGATCGATCGTCGACGGCGTGGTCGAAAAGGGCTCGTGCGAATTCGTCACGGAGGTGGCCTCGGAGCTCCCGCTCCAGGTGATCTGCGAGATGATGGGCGTACCCGAGGAAGATCGGCACGAGATCTTCGAGATCTCGAACCGCATGATCGGCTTCGATGACCCCGAGCTGGGCGAGGACCAGAGCGAGAGGGCAATGGCCTCCATCGGAATGTTCGCGAAGGCCACCAAGGTCGCCGAACTCTACCGCGAAAATCCGCAGGAGAACCTGACGAGCTTCCTCCTGCACCGGGACATCGACGGCGAGAAGCTCTCGGAGACCGAGTACGCGGCCTTCTTCCTGCTGCTGTGCGTGGCGGGCAACGAGACCACCCGAACCGTCACCAGCAACGGGATGAAACTCCTGATCGACCACCCCGACCAGCTCCAGCGCCTCGTCGACGACCCCTCCCTGATCCCTTCCGCGGTAGAGGAGATCCTGCGCTTCGAACCGGCGGTGCACCACTTTCGCAGGACCGCCACCCAGGAGACCGAAATCCGCGGCCGCACCATCAAGGAAGACGACCCGGTCCTGATCTGGTACCCGGCAGCGAACCGCGACGAGGAGGTCTTCGAGGATCCCGAGCGCTTCGACGTGGGGCGGCATCCCAACGAGCACCTCTCCTTCGGCATCGGAGAGCACTTCTGCCTGGGGGCAAGCCTCGCGCGCCTCGAACTCAATGCCATCTTCGACGAGATCGTCCCGCGCCTGCGCAACCCCGAGCTCGCGGGACCGGTCCGGCGCCTCCGCTCGAACTTCATCAACGGCGTGAAGGAGATGCCGGTCCGCTTCGATCCGGGGAAGCGCTCGGCCTCCTAGTCCCGCATTGGGAGGAGAACCCTCGAGCCGCTACGTCGCGTCGGCGGCGTCGAGGCTCCGCTGCAGCCGGTCCGTCGTCTCGACGAACTCATCGATGAACTGATAGATCACGTCCGCGGAACTCATCTCCTGGGTCATGCGGCCGACGACCTGTCCCACGGGCATGCCCACCAATTCGCGGGCCTTCGCGCCCTTCTTCCGCGCCGCCAGGCCGATGCGGGTCTGGGCCTCGGAGCAGGCCATGTACTGCAGCGGCATGGGCAGGGCTCCCGGACAGTCCTCGCGCTCCCACGCCTCGGTCCAGCCGGTGCGCAGGAGCCTCGCGGGCTTTCCGGACAGCGAGCGGGAGCGCACAGCGTCCCTGGGCCGCGCGCTGAAGAGCTTCTCCTTCACGAGCGGGGAAACGTCCGCCTCGCTCACGGTGAGCCAGACCGAGCCGGTCCAGACGCCCGACGCGCCGAGCGCCATGGCGGCGGCGGCCTGGCGGCCGCTCGCGATACCACCGGCGCCAAGCACCGGCGTCGGCGCCACGGCATCGACGATGTCCGGAATCAAGACCATCGAGCCGATCTCGCCGGTGTGACCGCCGGCCTCGGTTCCCTGGGCGACGATGATGTCGACGCCCGCCTGCTTCTGGCGTTGGGCATGCTCGACGGCTCCGGTAAGCGCCGCGACCTTCACGCCGTGCTCGTGGGCCAGGTCGATGATGTCCTTGGGGGGCGGCCCGAGCGCGTTCACGAGCAGCTTGACGCCCGGGTGGCGCAGGGCCACGTCGACGTGGTTGCGTCCGCCCCCGTCGGTCCAACCCAGCAGGCCCGTGCTGCCACCACCGACCCCGGAGTCCACGCCACTCACCTCATCGGGCAGGGGCGGAACCTCGTACTCCTCGAGCACGCTCTCGATCCACTTCTTCGTCTCCTCGGGGATCATCTTCTGGAAGACGCTGGCGTCGACCTCGCCCGTCTCGCTATCGCTCTTGCCGAGGCCTTCGTCCTTGCCCGCGTAGCTCATGGGCATCACGGTATCGACCCCGTAGGGTTTTCCGTCGACGTTGTCGTCGATCCACTTGAGTTCGAGTTCGAGCTGCTCGGGCGAAAACGCCAGGGCGCCCAGCACCCCGAGACCTCCCGCGTTCGTGACCGCGGCCACCACGTCGCGGCAGTGGCTGAAGGCAAAGATCGGAACGTCGATGCCAAAGAGATCGCAGAGTTCGGTACGCACGGGAGCCTCCAGGCGGGGCGGGAAGATGCCCCAAGGAAGCCCCAGTATAGTGTCCCCCCGGAGCGGTACGAGGCGCAGCGAACGCGCGCGCAAAGCGCCCGGCCCCTCTGGGGGGGCCCTCAGCGCCCGAGTTCGAGTGCCAGGTTCGACATCTCGATGGCGCGAACGAAGTGCTTCATCTCGTCCGGATCGCCGCTCTGCAAGAAGGCGAAGGAAATCCCCGTGGCGGGCTCTGCGAAGCCGATCTGTCCACCCGCCCCCGGCCAGCCGAAGGCCGTCGGCGACTTCCCCCACGTCGTTCCGAAACCGGCACCGATCACCACGCCGAGGGTGCGGTTGGCGGGCAGGTTCATCAGCGGATCGGGGAGCGTGCAGCGGATCTTCGTGGTGGCATCCTCGAGCACGTCCGAGTGCCAGAGCCCGCCGGGATTGTGGAGAAGCGCCTGGTAGAAGCGAGCGAGCGTCGCCGCCGTCATTGCGCCTCCGCCTCCGGGAACCCCGGCTTCGAGCATCGCGGCCGGGTCGAAGCCCCGCGCGCGCGAATCCGGGAGCGAGAGCTGCGCGATGTTGCGCTGCTCCGCACGCGGGATGCCGAGCAGGCGGGGCAACCCGAGCGGCCGCGTGACGCGTTGCTCGATGAAGTCGCGGAAGTCGACTCCTCCCGCCCTTTCGATCAGCTCCGCGAGCACCCAGTGCGCGGAACTCCCGTGGTAGGCGTATTTCGTACCCGGCTCGTATTCGAGTTCCCAGGCGGCGAGGCGCGCGATGCGGCGCTCCGGGTCCGCGCCCTCGGCGGGGTCCATCGCTGCACTCGGGAAGCCGCAGGTCATCAGCAGCACCTCTTCGACGGTCACGGCCTGCTTCCCGTTGGCCGCGAACTCGGGCGCGTAGTCGGCGACCGGCCGGCGGATGTCGATGAGGTCGTCGCCGATCAGCAGCCAGATCGCGGAGGCGACGATGGGCTTGGTCGCGGAGGCGACGCAGAAGCGGGTCTCCGGGTCGGCGCTCCCGAAGGACTCGGTCCAGACGATCTCCCCCTCGCGGCCCACCGCCAGTTGGCATGCGGTCAGCGCCCCGGCGATCTCCTGCTCGGCGGCTTCGCGAAGCCGTGTGAAGTCGAGTTCCTGGGCCATGCGCGGGATCTTACACCGTGTCGACGGCGAACCGGCGTCGCCGTGCGCGAAGGCGCGGCGCCCATGCGGCTATGCGACACTCGATCTCCCATGTCTCGACGATCCGTCACGTTCCGTTTCGCGCGCTTCGAGCGCGCAGCCAGGAGACGCAATGGCCAAGACGGGAGATGAGGGCAGCCTCGGAACCGCGGAGGGTGCCGTCATGGGCCGAGCCGCTCATGCGCTGCATGCCGATCCGCCGGTCCTTGCCGATACCTGGGCGGTCTACCTGCTCGACGAGGACACCCAGGCGCTGGTTCGGGATCCCGCCTACGCGGACAAGCCGATGGAATGGGGGGACTTCGACACCTCCCCTCTCTTCGCTCTCAACGTGGGAAGCCTCCGCTACGCGGAGGACGAGGTGGAGCGCTGTGTCCGGGATGGAATCGACCAGTACGTGATCCTCGGGGCGGGCTTCGACACCTTCGCGCTGCGCCGCGGCGACCTCTCCGACGGGCTGCGGGTCTACGAGGTCGACCATCCCGACGTCCAGGCCCTCAAACGAGAACGCATCGCACGGGCAAAAGCAACGCCCGTCGCGCTGCCCACCTTCGTGCCCGTGGACTTCGAGTCGACGCGTATGAGCGACGGCCTCGAGGCTTCCCACTTCGATCCGAGGCGAAGCTCCGTCTTTTCGTGGATGAACACGATCCCCTATCTCAGCGAGTCCGCGACCAAAGCGACGCTGCGAGAGATCGCCGCGTTGATGGCGCCCGCGAGCCGGATCGTCCTCAACTACTCCTGCATCGTCCCCCTGAGCGACGAACAAAGCGCCTACCTGCAGACCCTCCAGGGCAAGGTCAGCCAGTCCGGCGAACCCCTGAAGAGCCGCTTCGAGCCCCAGGCCTTCGAGGCACTGCTTACGGACGTGGGCTTCGCGATCATCGAGCACGCCACCGAGCAGGATCTCTACCTCCGCTACTTCCAGGGACGCGCGGACGGCCTCAATCCAAGCGTCCCCGCGCGGCTGATCGTGGCCGAGCGGCGTTCCTAAGAATCGCGCCCGACCGGCTTCGCGCGACGCGCGTCCGCTCCCTGTGTCGGCACCCCGCGCCGACCGTCCAAATCCAATAGAGCCCCCCAAGGGATTTCGATTCGGAGAGCACCGCAGACGACCCGGCCTGGCCCCGTCCCGCAGCGCCGGTCACGGTCGACAGGGGAGGCGAATTGCTGCTAGAACTCGAAGCGTCAGCTTCGGAGGGTCCCGCAATGGCTCAGAGCTTCTTCGATCCCAATCGCTACAAGTGGCGCGAGGTAACGGGCGAACCCGAACTCTCCTACAAAGTCCGCCACGACTACACGATCCTCGGATGCGACGCCGCAGCCGGCACCCTCGACATGTTGGTGCGCTGGGCGGGCGACGGTGGCCACTGTCCCATCCACCGCCACACCGCGACCACCACGATCCTCGTGATCGAGGGCGAGCAACATCTCTGGGACATCCACCCGGACGGCTCACATGGCGAGTACAAGGTGCGGAGTGCGGGCGACTACGCGCTCACGGTGGGAGACGGGCTGCCTCATCTCGAGCGGGGAGGCGACGCGGGCGGCGTCGTCTTCTTTGGGAGTCACTCTACCAATGGGATCCTCTACGAGATCCTCGGCGAAGACATGAAGGTCGTGGCGGATGTCACGATCGAAGGGCTGATGGCCGACTGGGAAGCGAACAGCTGAGCGAGCCTTCGTAGCGCATACACCCCCAGCTCCCTTCGGGCTGGGTAGCGGCTGTAAGATTCCGTCCAACGCTGGCCATCGCAATCTGGAGGCAGCACGGATGGCGCTCGGCTCAACCCCGCGGTCGGAACATGCGGAACTGGGCTTCGATCCCGATGCCCTGCGTGAAAAGTACCGGCGGGAGCGAGACAAGCGACTCCGCGCGGATGGCAATGACCAGTACCGCGAGGTCACGGGTGACTTCGCGAGATACCTGGATGACCCCTACGTGGAACCCGGATTCACGCGGGAAGCGCTGAACGATGAGGTCGAGGTCACGGTCATCGGGGGCGGCTTCAGCGGGCTCATGACGGGCGCACGTCTGCGCGAGGCCGGGGTCGAAGGGCTTCGGATGATCGAGAGCGGCGGCGACTTCGGCGGTACCTGGTATTGGAACCGCTATCCCGGCGCCCAGTGTGACATCGAGTCCTACATCTATCTGCCGCTGCTCGAGGAGATGAACTACGTCCCCAAGGAGAAGTACTCCCACGGTCCCGAGATCTGGGCTCACGCTCAGGCCATCGGCAGGCACTTCGATCTCTACAGGAGCACTTGCTTCCAGACCCAGGTCACGGAGATACGCTGGGATGACGACGCCGCCCGCTGGATCCTCTTCACCAACCGCGGTGACCGCATGCGGTCGCGCTTCGTCTGCGTGGCAAACGGGCCGTTGAGCCGCCCCAAGCTCCCGGGCATCCCGGGAGTGGAGCGCTTCGAGGGGCACTCCTTTCATACCAGCCGATGGGACTACGAGTACACGGGTGGAGACTCGAAGGGCAACCTCACGAAGCTGCGCGACAAGCGCGTGGGTGTCCTCGGCACCGGGGCGACGGCGGTGCAGTGTGTCCCCCACTTGGGAGAGACCGCGAAGCATCTCTACGTCTTCCAGCGCACACCTTCATCGATCGACGAGCGAGGCAATCATCCCACGGACGCGGAGTGGGTGAAGAATCTCGAGCCGGGCTGGCAGCAGAAGCGGATCGACAACTTCAGCATCCTCGTCTCGGGCGGCTTCCAGGAGGTCGACCTGGTCAGCGACGGCTGGACGGACATCATTCGAAACCTGTCGGGAATGACCGCTCAAGATGGCGGCCTGGGCGATTCGCCGGAAGAAATCGCGGCCAAGGTCGAGTTGGCGGACTTCCAGAAGATGGAGCAGATCCGGGCCCGCGTGGACTCCGCGGTGGAGGATCCGGCGATCGCCGAGGTCCTCAAGCCCTACTACCGGCAATTCTGCAAGCGGCCCTGTTTCCACGACCAATACCTGCCCACCTTCAACCGCCCCAACGTGACGCTCGTCGACACCCAGGGCAGGGGCGTGGAACGCATCACCGAGCGTGGGGTCGTGGTCGCGGGCAAGGAGTACGCGCTGGACTGCCTGATCTATGCCACCGGCTTCGAGGTCGGCACCGACTACGCGCGCCGAGCCGGCTGCAAGATCATAGGGCGAGACGGTCTGAGCCTGACATCGAAATTCGAAGACGGAATTTCCACCTTCCACGGCCTCTTCAGCCGCGGCTTCCCCAACTGCTTCTTGATGGGAGGGATCCAGTCCGGGGTCACCCCGAACTTCACCGAGTTGTACAACGAGCAGAGCCGGCACATCGCGTACATCGTCGATCAGGGACAGAAGGCCGGCGTCCGGACCATCGAAGCCTCGGAGCAAGCCGAAGCGGATTGGGTGCGTACGATTCACGAGAGCGAGACATCGAGAACGGAGTTCCAACAGTCCTGCACCCCCGGCTACTACAACAACGAAGGCAGACCCGAGGAAGGACCGGGTTGGTTCGGCGGCAACTACAGCGCGGGTGCCCAGGAGTTCTTCAAGCTGCTGAGAGACTGGCGGGCAGCGGGCGGCATGCAGGGCCTCGAACTCGGCTAGGCGGCTCGCGCGGCTTCGAGCGCGGCCGCTCCACCCGGCGGCGATGGTGATGGATGTTCTCGAACCAAGGAAACCCGGCCGGGCCTTTCCGTCGCTACACTGGAAGCCATGATCCACTACTCCGATCCGCCGGTGCTACTCCGCGACGTGATCCCCGACGTCAACGAGGTGATCGAGATCCTCGAACGCAATGCGCCCTACACGCCGCTCGGGGGCTGGTACCGCCCGGGCGTCGATGAGGATGCCGCCACGAGCCCCCTGTGGTTCCAGAACGACTGGGTGCACGCGGACTTCGCGGTAGAGGGCTCCGATCTCTTCATGTGGCACGAGGAGGTGGCCGCAACCGCCCGCCGCTTCTACGACGCCGAGGTCGTCGTCCCGAGGAGCCTCTACGTGAACATCATGGCTGCCATCGCGGAAAGCGGCCCCGCGCACACCGACAACCCGGCCTTCGAGGGTCGCAACCGCACGAACACGCCCATGTGGCTCTTGCGCACGATGCTCTGGTCCGGACTATTCGACCGCTGGGCGATCGTGCAGGCCACGTCGATCTGGTGGCTGAACGACGTCGAGGGCGGNGGNCTTCGCTACTGGCCCGATGGACCCGAAAAGCCGCCGACACGGCACATCGGCGGCATGGCGAACACCGCGCTCGTCGGCGACAACCACGGGATGTTCCACCAGGTGGAGCCGGTGGGGCCCTTCGAAGAGGGCACGCGCTTCGTGACCGGCCGTGCCGAACTCGCGCCCGCGCAGGACGGCAGCAGCGACTGGGTGGTGACCGACCGCGGTGAAGAGACCTACCGCGCTCCGCTCGGGTCCTACCGGGTAAGCGTACTCTGGAAAGCGGACATCTATCGCAACGAGGAGGAACGTCGGCGCCTCGAAGCCGACGCGCTCTCTCTCGAGGACGTGGCGCGCATCTTCGGAGAAGATCTCGCCGCCAGGGGATCCGACTTCCGCCTCGACCTCGAAGGTCTCGACGACCCTGCCCAGCAGAAGGCGCTCGCCGAAATCTACCCCGAGGCGCGGCCCATCGATGCGGGCCCATCGGTATTCGACGCCTACGCCTGAAGTGCGACACGACCCCTCCAGCACCCTGCGGGTGCGGAGTTCAGCCCCCGCCCAAGCGGGACTCGAAGCCGGCGGGTTGCTATCGTTGTAAGGAGCCTTTCGGCTGGAGGCAGCATGCAGGACGCAGAACTTCAGGCCCATCTCGAAGCCGTCGAAGAACAGGGCTTCACGATCCTCCCGAACGTATTCTCGGTCGAGCGCGCCAACGCCTTCCGCAAGCGAATCCGCGAGATCGAACGCGACACCCTGCACCCCCTCGAGCCAGGTGAGACCGAGGAGGACAGTTCCTTCTACCGGACAACGGGCCTCCTGCGCGTCGACCCGATGTTCTGGGACGTGCCCATCGACCCCAAGGTAACGAAGGTCGTCGAAGGCCTGCTGGGGGCCGACTTCCTGCTGTCGACCTTCTCGGGCATCGACCTGAAGCCGAAGCAGACCACCATCCAGCCCTTGCATCCCGACGATGCCCTGGTGCCGGTGTCGCGGCCCCACGAGCGCCCCATCGGTTGCACGGCGATGTGGGTGATCACCGACTTCGGCCCGCAGACAGGCGGAACCCGGCTGGTCCCGGGCAGCCAGCGCGAGCCCCTGGACCTGCTCTTCAACCAGGACGACGAGCGCCTGCGCGAGGCGGTTCAGCCGGACATGAAACCGGGAAGCGTGCTGCTCTTCGATCACGCGACCTTCCACGGCGGCTCCGACAACCACTCGGATGAATGGCGTCTGGGTCTCCAGGTCTCCTACCACGCCGGCTGGATCCGGCCCTACACGAACTGGTTCCGATCGGTTCCGATCGAAGAGGTCCGCGAGTTCCCCGAGAAACTGCAGGACGTGCTCGGCTACAAGACCTTCATGGGGGGTATCGGCAGCGCCAACGCGGGGATCGGCAGCTACCGGGAGAGCTACAGCGGCAAGGGTCGCACGCGCGAACCGCGCCTTCCCCTCGACTGAGGGGCAGGTCCACTCTCGAAGGGGGCACTTTCTGCGACGCCGACCGATGACTCGCGTCTTCGAGACCCTCCGCGAAGAGACCCGGGCCGCATGGCGGATTGGGCTCACCTGCCTGCTTCTCCTCGCTCCCACTGCGACCGCTGCCGCTGGTGTCGGAACCGCGCGCGAGTCCTTCGTCGACGCGTCGCGTCCCACCAAGGCGAGCCCGCCCTTCGAAGGCGCGCCCACACGGCGCCTCGACACATGGATCTGGTATCCGTCGGCCGTCGCCGAAGACGAGCCCCGCGCCGATGCTCCCTTCGCGGCGGGCGGCCCCTGGCCCCTCATCATCTACAGCCACGGCACCTACGGCCAGCCCGACAACGCGACGCACATCTGCGAGCACCTCGCGAGCCGCGGCTACGTGGTCGCGGCGCCCGCTTTCCCGCTGACATCGCGCGTGGCTCACACCAAGCTTCCCGCTGCCGACGTCAGCGACGCGGGCAAGCAGCCGGGAGACGTCAGTTTCGTGATCGACTCGTTGCTCGCGCACCCGCGTTTCGCACCGATCATCGACGCGGAACGCATCGGCACAACGGGCATCTCCCTGGGTGGGATCACCACCTACTTCGCGAGTTTCGGCTTCCCGACCCTCGACCCCCGCATCAAGGCGAGTGCGCCCATTGCGGCAGGCGACCCTCCCTCCGCAGCGCTGGGCTTCGGCCTCGGCTTCGAGGGCACGGTACCCGCGCCGGTCTCGGTGCCCGCGCTACTCGTGGTGGGCGATGCCGACGTCTTCTCCTCCACCACGGGCGGACCCAAACCCGCCTACGCGCGCCTCAAGCCCCCCAAGTACATGGTCGAGATCCGTGACGCGCCCCATCTCTGGTTCGGCAACAACTCGGAGGTGCCGCCGGAGAACCAGAACCCGGACTGCATTTGGTTCGCCAAGCAGACGGAGATGATTTTGCCGATGTGCGCGGAGCGCCGTCCCCTCATCGATCCGGCACGACAGAAGCAGATCGTACGCCACGCGCTGCTGGCCTTCTTTGACGCCTACCTGAAAGGCGACACCGATGCCCTGGCGCGCATCGGCTCGGTCGACGAGACCTTCGAGGAGGTCACCCTCCACGAGGAGGTCTCGAAGCCCTGAGGCTTCAGCTCCCGACCACGTCCTTCCAGAAACTGGGTCCGCTCTGCTTGAGGAGTTCGTGGAGCTTCCGTGCATCGGGAATGCTGCCGTCCACGTCGGTGAAGCCGTAGTCGTAGGCGAGTTCCGCTCCCCAGAAGGCGCGCCCCGTACGCTGCATGCGCGCCTCGTCGGTTGCGAGGGCCACCACTCCACGGCCCGGAAAGGCCGGTGTCTCCGCGTAGCTGAGGTCCAGGCCGTGCAGCGTGAGGCGGCCATCGGGCTGCTTGACGGCCTCGACCAGGCGGTTCTCCCCGATCACCAACCCCGGCCAGATCGAGATCACCGCCACGTCGTACTCCCGCAGCTCCTTGCTCATGTCGGTCGTGAGCTTTTCGACACCCGCCTTCCCCACCCCGTAGATCACGCCCATGAGATACTCGCGAGAGCCGTGAGACGACACGTTCACGATGAGCCCGCTGCGCTGCTCGATCATCATGGGCGCGGCGTAGAGGCTGGCGACGTAGTGGGAGCGCAGACCGACGCCGATCACGTCGTCCCAGAGCTCCACGGGCAGCTCCCAAAAACGCTTGCCCACCATGGACCCCAGTTCAGCGGTCGCGTTGTTGACCAGGATGTCGAGGCGGCCTTCGTCCTTGCGAACCCGCTCGAAGACCTCGGCCACTTCGGCATCCACGTGGTGGTCGCAGCGGATCGGGATGGCCCTTCCCCCCGCGTCCTGGATCTCGGCGGCGGTGGCGCCGATCGTCCCGGGGCGCTGTGGGTCTTCGGTGGTGGAACGGCCGGTGAAGTAGACGGCGGCACCCGCCGCGCCGAGCTCGATCGCGATGCCCTTGCCAATGCCCCGCGTGGCGCCGGTGACGACGGCCACCGATCCGCTCAACGGCTTGTCGTTCCCTCTCATACGTTCCTCCCGGCCCAGATCGTATTCCGGATGATCCAGTTCCGCGCTCCGCGATGCCCTTCATTCTAGAGAGTCGAGCGTTTCCGGGCATCACCGGCTGAATCCGACGGCCCGGCGGAGACCGCTGCCCGCCAACCAGTGGCCCGTGTCGCCCCCGTGCACCGTCGGCTCTCCCCGGCGGTGCTTGAAGTTCCCGGTCGAAGGCGTCACCGTTGCCCCTTCGACCGAAGCCCGCGAAGAGAAATCCATGGCCGAGAACCCCGACCCGACGCAGAGCCTCGCCGTCCGGCTGGTCACCCACCCCGTCTCCACGTGGCTGATCCGGCACGTCGCAGCCCCCCTCGACCCGCTGATCTTCAAGGCCACCAACGGCCGCTTCTTCACGATGGGCAAGCCGAAGGGCGGCATGGTCACGATCACGATGACGGGCGGGCGCACGGGCAAGCAGCGCGCGGTGCACCTCGCATGCATCCCGCACGAGGGCGACCACCTGGTCGTGGCGAGCGCCATGGGTCAGCAGAAGCACCCGGGCTGGCGCTACAACCTCGAGGCGAACCCGGAAGTCGAAATCCAGCTGGTCGGGGAACGCTACCGGGCACGCGCCGAGGTACTGAGCGACGAAGAGAAGGCGGCGGTCTGGGACAAGATTCGCGCAATCATCCCGATGATCTACGTCTACGAGAAACGCACCGACAGAAACATCCGCGTGTTCCGGCTGAGGCGCGCCGAGGGCTGACCCTCCCGGCGCCTATCAAATCCGGAGCCCACCCACCTTCCAGAACGAGAGACCTGACATGGTCGCAGCGCTCGCCAAGCCGGTATTCGATCCGAACCAGACCATCAACCTGGGCGGTCCGGTCTTCGCGGAGCACAAATACGACTGGTACCGCTGGATGCTCGAGGAGGCCCCCCTTTGCCGGGGAAAGATCAGCATCATCAAGTTGAACATGGTCGCGCGCTACGAGGACTGCCGGATGGTGCTCACGGACGATCGCTTCGTGCGAAACCGCGGCCGGGCCAGGGGCAAAAGCAACGCGAGCCCCGTTCCCTTCCCGCTCCCCAAGTCGGTCAGCGCGCTGGCACGAAGCATGATCCTGGAGGACAACCCCGAGCATCGGCGCCTGAGAAATCTCGTCAACAAGGCGTTCACACCTCGTGCGGTCGAACGGCTGTCCAAACGGGTCGAAGAACTCTCCCACGAGCTCCTCGACGGGATCGAGCGCCAGGGGCGGGTCGATCTCCTCGAGGCCTACGCGCGACCCGTTCCGACCCGGGTGATTGCCGAGATGGTGGGACTCTCGAAAGAAGACGTGAACCAGTTCAAGAACAGCATGCGCGTCTTGACCGAGGGCATGACGGGGCTCGCGTTGCTGCAAACGCTCGCATGGGATCTTCGGCGAACCGGCAAGTTCATCCGGAGGCTCATCGCGAAGAAACGCGGCGACCCGGGCGACGACATCCTCTCTGCACTGATCGATGCAGAAGAGGAAGGGGACCGGCTCAGCGAGGACGAACTGGTCGCCATGGTCTTCCTCCTCATCGTCGGGGGCTTCGAGACCACGCTCCACCTGATCACCAATGGCATTCGCACGTTGCTCGAGCACCCCGGTCAACTCGAGCGCTTGCGGGGCAACCCCGATCTCTGGGAGTCGGCGGTGGAAGAGATCATCCGGCACCGCGGGCCTGTCCACGGCACGAAGCTCCAGTACGCGACCGAGGACGTCACCCTTCACGGCCGCACCATCAAGCGGGGTACGCCCGTCATGCCGCTGCTCGCTGCCGCCAATCACGACCCACGGGCCTTCGAGAATCCCGACGACTTCGACATCGCGCGCGCGCCGAACCGCCATCTCGGCTTCGGGCTCGGAATGCATTTCTGCCTGGGCGCGCAGCTCGCGCGCATGGAGACCCGGATCGCCCTCAAGAACCTCGTCGAGCGCAACCCGAATCTGCGTCTCGCCGTGGCTCCGAGCGAACTCGAGCTCGTGAGCATGGCGGGCTGGCACCGCCACGCAAGCCTTCCCGCCGTTCTGGGGTAGGCGGGACGGGGATGCTGGCCGCGGATGGGCGGCCTCGACGTCGCCCATCCGGAAGCGGATCAGGGGGCAAAGCCGGCCTATCCTTCCCGTTGCCCCGACAGGTGCACGATCGAGGGGTCCTCTTTGCCGGGCGTGGGCTCGGCGACGGTACGGAACGGATGCAACCAGGCGAAGAGAACGAACCCGCTTCCGCGACATGGCACCGGGACGCCAACCCGGCCTATCGGCTGGCCTTCGGTGTGGGGCTGCTCGTGTTCGCGGGATCGTTCCTGGCGGGACTCGGCGAGGCCATCCGTGTACTGGGCGCTCCACCCGTCGCCGTGGATGCGACGGCCCTGGGACGCGCGCTCGTCGCGCAGGGCGACTACTCGCGCGCCTTCGGCGAGTTCCGGCTGGCGGGTATGATCGATCCCGTCGGCTACCCGAGTCCCCCCGAACTCGCCTACCCCGCCCCGAGCCACCCGAATGCGGCGGGGCTCCTCGCGCAAGCTGGCAGGGCGGCGCGGCAGCGGCCCGGCGATGCGGCTGCCCATCTTCAGCTGGGCAGAGCGCTGATGCTCACGGGTGCCTACGCGGACAGCGTTCGAAGCCTGGAGCGCGCGCTCGATCTCGACCCGGAGCTTCCGCGACTCCATGCGTCCTTGGGCCGCGCCCAGCTCCTGGCGGGAAGCGCGCTCCCCGCCGAGCGCGCCTTCCGGGAGGCGCTCACGCGCGAATCCCGCCAGCCCGCTCTCCACGACGATCTGGGTTTCGCACTCTACCAGCTGGGACGGCTGGAAGAAGCTGCCGAGGCGTTCGAACGCGGGCGCGAACTGCGCGAAAAACAAACACGGGCCCCCGGAGCAGGCTCATGAGCGCCCCGGCCACCGACGCATCGCCCACGGCCCCCGGCGATCTCTTCCCGGTGGGGCGGGTCTTCGTGAACGCGCCCTTCGACTACCTGGTGATCGGAGGCGGTCTCAGCCTGCTGACCTTCGCCGCACTGCTCGGTAGCGGAGGACTCATCCAGCCGTCTTTCGCGACGCTTTCGATCCCCTTCCTGGCGTTGGCGCTCAACAGCGCCCACTTCGCGGCGTCGACGGTGCGGCTCTACACCAAGCCGGGCTCCTTCTCGGATTGGCCCTTCCTGACCATGGGGCTGCCGCTCGTGACCCTGGCGGTTCTCGGCGTCGCGATCCTGTGGCCCGAAGCAATCGGCACGAACCTGAGCGCGCTCTACCTGACCTGGTCCCCCTTCCACTACGCGGCCCAGGCCTTCGGGCTCGCGTGCATGTACCACTACCGCTCGGGCGGAACGCTCTCCGTCACGGAGCGCCAACTCCTCTACGCGACGTGCCTACTCCCCTTCCTCTATTCCTTCCTCTTCGCCCAGGGCGCCGGCCTCGCCTGGTTCCTGCCGGATTCGTGGCTCGCTCCTGCGCCCTCGCTGGCTCACGCGTTCCCCGCGTTGCGCCTGTCCTTTGCGGCCCTCGTCTTCACCGCGCCGGTCGCGCTCGCGACGCTGCGCGTGGTTAAAGGCGAGCAGGGGCTCCCGCTCATCAGCTGGCTCGTCATCGTCGCCAACGGGGTCTGGTGGGTGGTGTTCACCTACTTCGAGGCCTTCGTCTGGGCCACCATCTTCCACGGACTCCAGTACCTGGCGATCGTCATGATCTTCCACGTCAGGGACCACAGTGCCCAAGCAAACAATCACCGCGCTCCCCGCGTACTCGCGTTGCGATTCTACGGAGCAAGCCTGGTCCTGGGTTTTCTGCTCTTCAACATCTGGCCCTTCGCCTACCTGTTGGCGGGCTTCGGCCTGGCCGAGAGCATGTTGCTGTGCGCGGCGGTGATCAACATCCACCACTTCATCGTGGACCGTTACATCTGGCGGCTGCGGAAGGACCCGAACAACCAGGTCGCGATGCGGCGCTGAGGGCTCGTGTGAGCCCCCCCTGCGCCATGGCTTGCGCGAGCGCCGCCGCGCGCGCTCGTTGTGCTTCGCGCGCTACTCGCCGAATACCGCGTGCCCGCCTTCGGGCATCGCGGGCGACTTTCCGTCGAGGATGCCCTGCATGCGTGCCTGTACCGCCGCGTGCACGTTCTCGTGGGTGTGGATGTAGAAGGTTCCGCCCAGAACGGCGTCGTGCACCAGATCGGCGACCCGTTCGGGGGCCAGGCTGGCCAAGACCAGTTTCTTGAACATTTCACGGACTCGAATCCTTGCCTCGGACTCCATGTCGACTCCCGTGGCAGACAGTTCCTCGGGGCGATTCCGATCCGACTCCCATATGCGGGTGTTCACGTGCCCTGGGCACAGGACCGACACCCCGACCTGGCTCCCCAGTTCCTTCAACTCGTGGTGCAGCGTCTCCGAGAGCGTGACCACTCCGTGCTTCGTGACGTTGTAGGGGCCCATTCCAGGGACCGAGACGAGCCCCGCCATGGATGCGGTGTTCACGATGTGACCCTCGTCCTGGGCGATCATGTGCTTGGTGAAGACACGCACGCCGTGGATCACTCCCCACAGATTGGGGCGCATGCAGAACTCCCAGTCCTCGGTGCTCAGCTCCCACATGGGACCCCCCGAGCCCACCCCGGCGTTGTTGCAAAGCAGGTGCACCGCGCCAAAGCGCTCGAGGGTGGCCGCGGCGAGAGCGTCCATCTCGTCGGCATCGGAGACGTCGATCTGCCGCGCCAGGACTTCCACCCCCTGGGCCTCGAAGGCCCCGGTGGCTTCGGCCAGCGGGGCGGCCTCCACGTCGACCAGCACGAGCTTCATTCCCTCCGTCGCGAAGCGGCTGGCCAGGGCATGACCGATGCCGCTGGCGCCCCCGGTCACGACGGCCACCTTTCCGGCTAGATCCCGCATGGAAACTCCTCTTCGAACAGGCCTTCGAAGCGTAGGCCCTCTCCCGCTGCGCGTCTTTGCGACACCAGGGGCAAGCGTTGAACGGGTCCGTGATAGCATAGGATGGAGCCCAGATGACCCCGGGAGACTCCATGCCCACTGCCTTCTTCGAGCCCTGCGGCGGCGAGCGCTGGCGCGACCCCTTCCCCATGTACCAGCAGCTTCGCGACGAAGACCCCGTACATCACGTGCCGGACAACGGCGAGGGCGAGGACTACTTCGTACTCTCGCGCTTCACCCACGTCCTGGGCGCAGCCATCGACGCCGCCACCTTCTCCTCGGCCTCGGGCCTCACCATCGCCTACGGGGACATGGAGAAGATCGGACTCGAATCGCCCATCGTGATGATGGATCCGCCCGAGCACACGGACCTCCGCAAGCTGGCCGTCAAGCGCTTCACGCCGAAACAAGTAAAGACCCTCGACCGGATGGTGCGCGAGTTCGTCGTGGAACGCATCGAAGCCATTCGCGAGGCCGGGCAGGCGGACATCGTTGCCGAACTCTTGAAACCACTCCCGAGCTTCGTGGTCGCTCACTCGCTCGGTGTTCCCCTCGAGGACCGCTACCGCTTCGACGAGTGGACGAACGCAACCGTCGACGCCAACGCCGAGGGCGGCCTGCTCGACGCCCACCAGATCGTCGCCGATCTCTTCGGTTACTTCGCGGCGCTGATCGAAGAGCGCCGCTCGGAGCCGCGGGACGACATGCTCTCCGCCCTCATCCTCGGACGGCTCAAGACCGGCGAAGAGGTCTCGATGGCAAAATTGCTCGGGATGGCCTTCACGATGGTCACCGGCGGAAACGACACGGTGACGGGGCTATTGGGCGGCACACTCGAATTGCTCACGCGTCACCCGGAGCAACGCGCGCGCCTGCTCGAGAACCCTGCGCTCATCCCGAACGCGGTCGAAGAATTTCTGCGCCTGACGTCTCCGGTCCAGGGCCTGACGAGGACGCTGACGCGTGATGTCGAGATCGAGGGCACGAAGATCCCGAAGGGCCGCAAGGCCATGCTCCTCTACGGCTCCGCGAACCGCGACGAACGCGAGTTCGGAGACGACGCAGCGACCTGCGACGTGACGCGCAAGATCCGGCGCCACGTAACCTTCAGCTACGGCCCCCACCACTGCATCGGCGCCGCCCTGGCGCGGATGCAGGGCCGCATCACCATCGAGGAATTGCTCTCGCGCTGTCCGGACTTCGCGGTCGATCCGGAAGCGGGAAGCTACGCGGCCGGCGCCTACACGCGGCGTTACACCTCCCTTCCCTTCCAGGCCAAAGCCTGATCCGCCGCGCGCCTTCACGACCCTACGCTAGGATCCGCCTCGCGTCGTTCTTGAACCCCAGGGCCGGCCCGGCTTCTGCCGTGAGTCCCCTGAGCAGACTACGGACCCATCCGAAAAGGAAGACATCATGGAGAGCTTCGAGGGCAAAGTAGGCGTCGTGACCGGGGGCGGCAGCGGCATCGGGCGGGGGATCTGCCTCGCACTCGCGGAAGCGGGTGCCAGCGTGGCGGTGGCCGACATCGACGGCGACAGCGCCAGCAAGGTGGCCGAGGAAGTCGCCGCCAAGGGCGCCCGCGGCTTCGCGGTGACCACGGATGTGACACAGACGGATTCCGTGGCGGCCCTCTCCGATGCCGTGGTCAAGGAGATGGGCGGCGTCGACATCGTGTGCAACAACGCGGGCGTCTATCTCGGGGGGGAGATGGCGGACACCACGGAGGACGACTGGCGCTTCGTGCTCTCCGTCAACCTCGATGGTGTCTTCCGGGTTGGACAGCGCTTTTCGAAGCTCCTGCTCGAGCAGGGGCGCGGGGGTCACATCGTGAATACCGCGTCGATCGGCGGCTTCCTCTCCCACGGCGGGGCAGTTGCCTACGCGGCCAGCAAGTTCGGCGTGGTCGCCTACAGCGAAGCGCTTCGCGTGGAACTCGAACCCCGCGGAATCGGGGTCTCGACCCTGTGCCCGGGGCCGATTCGAACGAACCTGGCCGGCTCCGACCGACTCCGCGCCCCCGGCGAGCAGGCGGGCGGCAAGTCCCAGGCGCTGTGGGAATTCATCCGCGAGGGGCTGGAGCCGGAAAGCGTGGGCGGAATCGTGATCGACGGGATTCGCGACAACGCGGCGTACATCTACACCCACGATTGGAGCGATGCCTTCGCGGAGCGCTTCCAGCGCGTGCTGAAGGATTTCGAGCGCCTGCGATAAGGGCCTCGCTCAGCGCGTTGCGCGCGCGACTTCCGCGCTACGCCTCACACGAGGGCTCAGGTCGTACTCGTCGTACTTCACCTGCTCTCGCTCTCCTGCGCGAGCGGTCCCTGTGAGACGAGCGTCCCGGGGATCTCTGCGAACGAGTCACTCGACCGGGCGACGGCCTGTTCGATGCGGTGTTGGATCCGCCAACCCTCATCGGTGCGCCGGTAATCCACCTGGTAGATCCCCGCCACGTTTCCGAGAGTCGAGCCACTGATGGAGCGAAACTCGAAGTGGATCCATCCGCGTGCTGAATCCCCCTCGACACGGATCGAGGGAGCGTGGATCAGGTGGAGCCCGCGGTAACTCGCGTTGATCCGCCGGCAGAAGTCCGCGAGCGCTTCGCGTCCCTGGTAGAAGTCGCCGGGGGTGTTGCCGACGGGGAGCATCTCGAAGATGCCCTCCCGGGTGAAGAGCCCCGCCCAACCCTCCGGGTCGACGGTGTCCCAGGTGCGTGCGTACTCCCCCTCGAGGTTGAGGATCGCGAGATGGGCGGCAACATCGCGGCTCGAGAGATCCCGTTCGGAGTCAGCGGGCTGGGTAGATCGGGAAGTGTGCGCGGGAGTCTTCGAAGCCACGGCGTCCTCCTTCGCGACGGGCCATCAGCATGCACCAGGCCGACCGCGCGCGTCGAGCGAATCTCGCGACTACGGGGCATCACCAAGCGCCGATCCCCAGGGGATCCTCGATCGAGGATCCCCTGGGACCCGATGAAAAGAACACCGAAAGCATTGGACTCGACAACGTTTCGCGAAGCCAGCATCTTAGGACCAGGTGGAATTTTCCGATCGGAGGCCTCATGTCGGACGCAGCGAAGAACTTGACGGAGACCGAGCCCCGCCAGCTGGACGCGGTGGTGATCGGCGCTGGTTTCGCAGGCCTCTGTTCGCTCTACAAGTTCCGAGAGATCCTCGGCATGGACGTCCAGGTCTATGAGACCGGAGACGGCGTGGGCGGGACCTGGTACTGGAACCGCTACCCCGGCGCCCGCTGCGACTCCGAGAGCTTCTACTACTGCTTCTCCTTCGACGACGATCTCGCGCAGGAGTGGGAGTGGTCGGGCAAGTATCCCGAGCAGCCCGAGATCGAGCGCTACCTCAACCACGTCGCCGACCGCTTCGACCTGCGCAGGGACATCCAGCTCTCGACGCGCGTCACGAGCGCTCGCTTCGACGATGCGACCCATCGCTGGGAAGTCCGCACCGAGCACGGCGACTGCGTGTCGGCCCAATTCCTCATCACCGCCGTGGGTTGCCTCTCGGCCACGAACTTCCCCGACATCCAGGGGCTGGAGAGCTTCCAGGGGGAGTCCTTTCATACCTCCCGGTGGCCCAAGGGCGGCGTCGACTTCCGGGGCAAGCGCGTAGGGCTCATCGGGACGGGCTCCACGGGCATCCAGGCGACGCCGGTCATCGCCGCCGAAGCGGATCAACTCACGGTCTTCCAGCGCACCCCGAATTTCACGATACCCGCTCGTCACGCGGCCTTCGCCCCAGCGGACCAGGCGGAGATCAAGAAGAACTACGCGGAGATTTTTCAGCGCACCCGCGAGTCCCCCGCCGGCTTCCCCTACTTCCCGATCGAGCGGAGCACCCACGATGTTTCCGCCGAGGAGCGGGAGGAGATCCTCGAGGGCCTCTGGGAAGAAGGGGGCTTCAAGTTCCTCTGGGGGGGCTTCAGCGACCTCCTGATCGACCCCGCGGCAAACGAGCTCGCATCGGAATTCGTCCGGAACAAGATCCGCGAGATCGTGAAGGACCCCGAGACCGCCGAACTGCTCTGCCCGAAGTGCCATCCCTACGGCTCGAAGCGGCCCCCCATCGACACGGATTACTACGTGACCTTCAACCGGGACAACGTGAACCTGGTGGACATCAAGAGCGCGCCCATCGAAGAGATCACGTCCACGGGTTTGCGGACCACGGAGACGGAATACGAGTTCGACGTCCTCGTCTATGCCACGGGCTTCGACGCCATGACCGGCTCGTTGCTGCGGATCGACATCGAGGGCGCGGGCGGCCTGCGCCTGGCCGATGCCTGGGCGGACGGTCCGCGCACCTTCCTGGGAATCCAGGTCGCGGGCTTCCCCAACCTCTTCACGATCACGGGCCCGGGAAGTCCCTCGGTGCTCATCAACATGCCCGTCGCCATCGAGCACCACGTCGATTGGATCGCGGACTGCATCACGCACATGAAGGAAGCGGGAAAGACGCGCGTCGAGGCCACGCCTAGCGCTCAAGACTCCTGGGTGGAGCACGTCGCCGAGGTCTCCGAGTACTCGCTCCTCGGCACGGGAAACTCCTGGTACGTGGGTGCCAACATCCCCGGCAAACCGCGGGTCGTGTCACCCTACACGGGCGGACAACCCCTGTATCGCGAGCGCTGCGAAGCCGTGGTGAACTCGGGCTACGAGGGCATGGAGTTCGGCGCCTGAAAGCCGCAGAGACCGCGCGACGCCTCGATCGCGAAATCTGACCCTGCCTATTCGAGCATCCCTTCGCGGAAGCGCGCGGCCTCCTCGTCGCTCACCCCGAGCGCGTTCCTGCGGAATTCCTCGAAGCTGCCGTGGCTCTCCTCGATTTGATCGAAGGCCGCCTGGATGTAGCGACGCTCGACTCCGAAGAGCGGGCGCAGCTTCTCGGGATCGGTGCGGAAGAAGGACGAGACGCGAATCAGCAGCATCATCCGCGCGATCTTCGCAGCCGTGTAGTGGTTGGTGAGCATGTAGTCCTCGATGACGGTCTCGAGGGGCACGCCGAGGGTGCGCAGCAGGATCGCCGCGCCGAAACCCGCACGGTCCTTGCCGCCGGTACAGTGGATCAGCGCCGGCAGGGACTGCGGCTGGGTGATGCGCTCGAACATCTGCGCATAGCGATGCGCGAAGTCCGTCACGAAGCGCCGGTTGGCGACGACCAGCAGGTTCTCCACGTCGAAGCCCGTGAAGTCGCCGGACGAGATCTGCTCGCGCAAGTCGCCCTGGAACGAGTCCTCGTCGAAGATCGGCAGGGCGAGGACCTCGGGGGGATTCACCGGCGGGAGTCGGTCGGGCCCCTCCTCGACCTCGGGCGCGCTCCGGAAGTCGCAGACGAGCTTGATGCCGAGTCCGGAGAGTGTCTCGAGGTCGGAGTCGCTCAAGTCGCTCAGGGCGTCTGCGCGATAGAGCTGACCCCACCTCACGGTGCGGCCGTCCTCGCTCGCGTATCCGCCCAGATCGCGGAAGTTGGCGGCCCCATCGAGCCGCACGTGCCGGCGCTCGACGTGCTCGGGCATGCCCTCGTAGAGATCGGGGCCCCCGCAGCCCACGCCCACTGCGATGACGATTCCAAGCGAGATTCGCTTCATGCGGAAGTCGTAGCACCGTCTCGAGGGACGCTTCTACCCCCCGCTCCTCTTCGAATCCCTGGGGGAGGAGCGAAGCACTCATCGTGACTGCTCGCTCCACCACCCTCCCGACCAGCCATCCAGGCGCGCGGCCAACTCCCGGGCGCGCAGCGCGAGCGCGCCGACGCGCGCATCGCCCTCGGGTAGAAGCGCGGCCTCGGCGAGGGCGCGTTGCCGTTCGAAGTAGAGCTGGGTGACCTCATCGAGGACGTCCGCACGCAGCTGTACGAGGGCCCGCAGCTCGCGGGAGACGTCCACCTCCTCGGGGTGGAAGGCCGCGTCGCCGAGATCCCAAGCCAAGGCCACGCCGATCTCGTACTCGCGTTCGCGCTCCCGCTCCCGATCGTGGAGGTAGCGGCTGACCCCGGAGGCGATGCTCTCGTCGAAGTCGTCGCTCCACGAGCCTTCCGTCGCGTAACCCAGCCCCACGCTGAGCTTGGGCCACCAGCCCCGGCGCGCCGCCCCGGCGCGTAGGGCATCCCCGGAAGCCGGGCTGAGGCCCTGAAAGGCCAGCACCACCTGCTGCAGCCGGGCAATGGGCGGATCCCCGGAAGCGGACGGCGACGATCCGTCCACCTCCGCGGAGCCGCGGAACACCCCCAGCACACTGGCCGCGTAGAGTGCGTCGGGCCGGCCCGCGAGAGCGGGGGTGGCGAGCCCACCGAGCGGCGGCCGCGCCCGCCGCCAGGGCCCGGCGAGTTGCGGGGCCACGAGCAGGCCGCGGTCCGTTGCCAGCCAGTGGCGACCCAGGCCGTGGGCGTAGCGATGCGGCACGGAAGCGGCTGGCCAGTGGGGCCGCCAGATCTCCCAGCGCTGCGCGAGGGGCGCGTAGAGCGCCAGCGCAGCGCGATACACGACTCCCAGCGCGTGCCCCCCACGCTCCGCTGCAGCCTCGTGTAACTGCGCGGACGCGTCGGTGGCCGTCGAAGCCGCCGGGAGGATGAAGAGATCCAGGGCTTCGCCAAGCCCCACGCTTCCCGACGGCACCGCCAGGCGGCGCACCTCGGAAGCTCCCGCCCTTCCGATTCCCAGTGACGCCGACCACAGACTCCCCCCGGAGCACGCGTAGAGGCGCTGCCCGTCCCCCTCCGGATGCAAGGCCACCAGCGATGCGGGACCCGGTGGCATGGCGGCGAACCTGCGCCATCGCCGGTCCGGACCGGCCACGTACACGCCCGCCCCGGTGGCCAGGGCCGCCCAGCCCTGCGACACCGAGATGCGACGAACGTCCCGGGCACCCTCCCCCACCCCGACGTCGACACGCCGGGGCCACGCATCGCGCCGGAGTTCGTACAGGCCGTCGGCCGCGGCCACCCACAACGACCCATCGAGCCCAAAGGCCAGGTCACGCACCGGTCCCTGCAGCGGCTGTCGCCGGGGGCGCGTGGCGAGGGAGCCCTCCCACGGCCCCCTCCAGACCCCGCGGTCGCTGCCCAGGGCCAGTTCGCGGCCCTCAGCGTCCAGCGCCAGGGCGCCGATCGGCACCCCGGACTCGGCGTCCAGGCGCCGCCAATACAGAGAGCCGGCACCGGAGAGGGAGGCCGGAACCTGCACGAAGAGCGCTCCGCAGAGCGCGATCACCGTCCAGTCGGAGATTCGCATGCTGGGCCCTACGGCAAGTCCCGTGCCAGCAGTGCACCACCCGCATGCGGCCGCGACCGTGCCGGGGAGCCCCGCTGGCGCCCGAAACCGACCCGGCATGTGAACCCGCGGCACGCGTCGAGCGAAACGGAGGTCACGGCCGGCTCGCTTGACGGACCCCCCGCACTCGTTGAAAATCGCGCCCATGAGCCGCCGTGCCCCGGACATCCTCGCCCCCGCGAAGCGGTCGCTCGTCGCAGGGCTGTTGCTGGCGTTGCTGGGCCACCCAGCCGCTGCGGTCGACTACGGGAAGCCGTTGTTCCAGTGGCGCGATGGGAAGGGCATCGTCCGTTACACCCCCTACCCCGAAGAGGTTCCCCGCTCCCAGCGCTCCACCCTCGAACGCGTGGAACCCGTCGAGGGCACGGCGCGAGATGCGTTTGCTCCGCCCGGCGCGGGTGGAGTGGAGGAGCGGCCCGGGGACGGCCCGCGGCGCTCCGGCGACGTCGATCAGGAGATCGCGCGCCTCGAACTGGGCATCGCTCGCGACAAGGCAGTGCTCGAGCGCCTGATCAGCGATCCCGAGACCGCCCAGGGCATCGAGGACTCCGAAGACCTCGCCATCATCGCCGAGCGACTGCCCCGCCAACAAGCCGAACTCCAAAAGCTGCTCGAACGCCGGAAACGGAATGCCGACAGCGATGGCCGCTGAACGGGAAGCCCCCCAGGTAGCGGTCCTCGCCGGGGGAGTCGGGGCGGCGCGCTTCCTCCGGGGCCTGGTTGCGGTGCTGCCCCCGGAGCGAGTCACCGCCATCGTCAACACCGGGGACGATCGCGTCTTCTACGGGGTCCACGTCTCGCCGGACGTCGACATCGTCACCTACACGCTGGCGGGCCGGGTCGATGCGCAACGCGGCTACGGGCTCGAGGGGGACACGACCGCGGTGATCGAGACCCTGGAGGGACTCGGCCACGAAAGCTGGTTCCGGCTGGGTGACCGGGACTTCGCGATCTGCCAGCACCGCACGCTGCGCCTGGCCGAGGGCGCCGGACTGGCGGCCACCGCAGAGGAGATTCGAACAGCGCTGGGCGTAGCCAGCCGGATCCTCCCCATGTCGGAAGACCCCTGCCCCACCATCGTGGAAGTAGCCGACGGGCGCCGCCTGCACTTCGAGGAATACCTGGCGCGGGAACGCTCCCCGGACAACGTGAAGGCCGTGGACCTCTCGGCCGCCGAGCACGCCCGCCCCGGCCCAGGTGTCCTCGAAGCCCTGGCCCACGCCGACGCCATCCTCTTCGCCCCTAGCAACCCGGTGGTCTCGATCGGACCGATCCTGGCCATACCTGGCGTTCGCGATGCCCTGCAGACGGCCCGCGCGCCGGTGGTCGCCGTTTCTCCCATCGTGGGGGGCGCCCCGGTGAAGGGCCCCGCCGACCGGCTGCTGCGCGGACTCGGAGTGGAGGTTTCCGCGCTGGGGGTGGCCGGCCTCTACCGCGAACTGGCCGATGGCTTCGTGCTCGACGCAGTGGATGAAGCGCTGGTCCCCGCCGTCGAGGCCCTGGGCCTACGCGTCCGCGCCCTCGACACGATCATGCGCACCCCCGAGGTCGCGGCCGAAGTGGCCCGGGCGGCGTTGGCTCTCGCGGGGCTGCCGTGACCTTCGCGCTCGTTCCGGTGAAGGCGCTGTCGGCCTCCAAGACACGGCTGGTCGCCCACCTCGACCGACCCCGCGTCGAGCGNCTCTCCAGCGCGATGATGGGAGACGTGCTGGAAGCCCTTCAGGGCGTGTCGGCGCTGCGGGAGATCGCGGTGGTGACGCCCGACGCCGAGGTCGCCCGGGCCGCAGAGCGCGACGGGGCGCGCGTGCTGCTGCGCGACGACCCGGGCCTCAACGCGAGCATCGAAGCCGCCTGCAACGAGATCTCCCCTTCGGCCGACTCCGCGGCGCTGGTGGTGTTGGGAGACGTCGCCGCCGCAGCCTCGCAGGAACTCGCGCAGCTGCTGGACGCGTTGGCCGGGCCCGGCGTGGCGCTGGCCCCCTCCTCGGACGGCGGCACGTCGGCCTTGCTGAGGGCACCCTTCGACGCGATTCCCGCGCGCTTCGGGCGCGACTCCGCGAAGCGGCACCGCGAAGAGAGCGAAAGGGCCCGGCTCCCCTACCGCGAGTTGGCGCTCCCCTCCCTGGCCCTCGACATCGACGTCGCGGAGGACCTCGCCCGCGCGGCGAGGGCGCCCAGCCTGGGGCCCCGTACGCGCGCGTTGCTCGACGAATTCGGCGCGCTGGAGCATCCGTGAGCGCCATCTCGCTGGTCCCGCTGGCGGGCCTCCCCGCGGTGCACGAGGGGCACGACCTCGCCGCGCTGCTGACCACCGCAGCCCGGGAAGCCGGGATCGAACTCCGGGAGGGGGTGCTGGTGGTGTGCCAGAAGATCGTCTCCAAGGCCGAGGGCCGCGTGGTGGCGCTGGCGAGCGTCGAGCCCTCCCCCCAGGCCCTCGCGATCGCGCGCGAGCACGAGCGCGACCCCCGGCACATGGAAGTGGTGCTGCGGGAGGCGACGCGAATCGTGCGCCGGGGAAACGGCGTACTGATCTGCGAGACCCGCCACGGCTTCGTCTGCGCGAATGCCGGTGTCGACCTCTCGAACGCCAACGAGGCCGACCAGGCGATCCTGCTCCCCGAAGATCCCGACGCCTCAGCGGCACGGCTCCGCGAGTCGCTGCTCGCGGGCGGCGCTGGCCCGCTGGGGGTGATCGTGAGCGATACCTTCGGGCGTCCCTGGCGCGAAGGCCTGGTCGACGTGGCCCTGGGCTGCGCGGGACTGACCCCCATCGACGATCGGCGCGGTGGCCGGGACTGGTCGGGGCGCCCTCTCGAGGTCACCGCCACCGCCACCGTGGATCAACTGGCCGCGGCAGCGGGGCTCCTGATGCCCAAGGACGCCGGCATTCCCGCGGTGTGGGTCAGCGGTGTCGCGCCTTGGGGCGAGGGCCGCCTGGCCGAAACGTTGCGCGACCCCGAAACCGACTTGTTTCGCTAGGAGGAGCCGCCCTCTTCCTTCAGGCGCCCCCCGCCGCGTCCGCATCGAGCGCGCGCCAGAGATCCTCCATGCCCACACCGGTCTCCGCGGAGGTGGCGATCACGCGCGCCGCCGGCAGGCCGATCTGGGCCCGCAGTTCGCGCAGGCGCTGGGCGCGGCGCATGGGCTTGAGCTTGTCGGTCTTCGTCACCGCCACCAGCGCGGGCACCCCCCGCTCTGCGAGCCAGGCCAACAGCAGTTCCTCGTCCTCCGAGAAGTCCCGGCGCAGATCCTGGAGGAGCACCGCCACCCGCAGGCTGGCGCGCCCGCCGAGATAGGACTCCACGAGCCCCTGCCAGCTCTCGCGCTCCCGGCGCGAGACCTTCGCGTACCCGTAGCCGGGTAGGTCCACGAACCAGAGATCCCCGGAAATCCGCTGCACTCGGTACCAGCACAGCAACCGCGTCTTTCCGGGCGTGGAACTGGTGCGCGCCAGACGCCGCCGCCCCACCAACCGGTTGAGGAGACTCGACTTGCCCACGTTCGAACGCCCCAGGAAGGCCACCTCGGGCGCGCCCGGCGCCGGGAATTGTCCGGCGCTCGCCGCCGCGGTCAACATCTCCGCAGACTTGACGCGCTGCCCGCGACTCACCGCAACTCCGGGAGAACGCGGGCCAGGCGCTCGAGGGCTTCCTCGATGGTGGCCTCCGAGGCCGCGCAGCAGAAGCGCAGCCAGCCCTCCCCGGCCTCCCCGAAGTCCACCCCCGGCGCGACGCCCACCTGGGCACGCTCGAGGAGTTCGAAGGCCAGGCGACGCGAATCGCCGTCGAAGGCGCGCGCATCCGCGAACACGTAGATGGCGCCGCGGGGGGGCACCGGAACCCCCAGCCCCAGCGCCCGGAGCCCGTCGACCAGCAGATCCCGGCGCTTCTCGTAGGCGCCGCGCATGGCGGCGACGGTCTCGGCGCCGTCGCGCAGGGCCGCGATGCCCGCATGCTGGACGAAGCGGTTGGCGGAGATGAAGAGGTTCTGCTGGAGGGTTCGCAGAGCGCGCATGGCCTCGGGGGGCGCCACCAGCCAACCCAGCCGGAAGCCGGTCATCGCGTAGCGCTTCGAGAAGCCATCCAATACGTAGACCTGCTCCGCCACCCGGAGCCCGGAAACCGCGCTGGCCCCATCGTAGACGAGGCCGTCGTAGACCTCGTCGGAGATGATGGGCAGGCCCAGCCCGGCGAGTTCGCGCAACGTGGCCTCGCTCTGCACCGCGCCGGTGGGATTGGCGGGAGAGGCCACCACCAACGCGCGGGTGCGCGGGTTGCAGCGGGCGCGCACCGCTTCCACGTCGATCGGATAGCCGCGCTCCGGATCGCAGCGCACGAAGACCGGCGTCCCCCCGCAGGCCCGCACGAAGTTCGGGTAGCAGGGGTAGTGGGGGGTTCCCAGGATCACCTCGTCCCCGGGGTCCACGAGCAGCGAGAAGACCAGCAGCATGGCCGCGGAGCTGCCGCTGGTGACCAGGACCCGCGAAGGCTCCACGGAGACCCCGTGACGCGATGCGCAGTCCTGCGCGATGGCCTCGCGCAACTCCTGCAGACCGCGGCTGTCCGTGTAGCGGGTCTCCCCGGCCCGCAGGGCCTCCCCGCAAGCCTCCACGGCTGCGGGCGGGGGCGGGAAGTCCGGCTCGCCCACTTCGAGGTGCAGCACCCGCGCGCCCTCGCGCTCCAGCACGAGCGCGCGCTCCATGACCTCCATGGCCAGGAAGGGCTCCATCTGAGCGGCGCGCGCGGCGAATCCTCTGCCCACGCCGTGCGGGTAGCCACGCGGGCCCGGCATGTCAAGCGAGGCGTCCCCATAAACCGTTGGATTCCCGCACTTTTGCGCCCACGGACTTTTGCCCGGGCGGGACCCTTTCGATACGTTCCCGCGGTATGTCCAAGGGCTTCCAGATCGCCGCCGGGGCCACGGCTATCGCACTCCTGCTCGGCTGGTACGGGTGGAGCCAACTCGAGGACGGAAGCACCTTCAGCTACTACCAGTCCCTCGAGGAGTTCCTCCTTTCCAGCGAGATCGGGGAACACGCCCGGGTCCACGGCTACGTGGCCGAGGGCAGCATCCAGCGCGACGTTCCGGGCCGGCAAGTTCTCTTCGTGGTCCAGGAGTCGCCCCCCCATGCAGGGGGCGACGGCGGCGCGCGCCTCGACGTGATCTTCACCAGCCTCGAGACCCCGGACCTCTTCAAGGGGGGCGCGGAGGTGGTGGTGGAGGGCCGGCAATTGGGCGGAGCGGGAAACCGGCGCTTCGAGGCCGACAAAGTGTTCGCTAAGTGCCCGTCGAAGTTCGAGGGCTCCCAGAGCGACCCCACGCGCAGCGCGGCGCTCGACTGAGACACGCGCCAGCGCGCGCTGCAACGACCTGGAGCGCCCATGGCGGAACTCGGAAGCTACTCGCTGCGAATCGCCCTGCTGTTGGCCGTGACGGGTCTGTGCACGGCCGTATACGCGGGCCGCCGAGGCAACGCCAACTGGCAGCGGGTCGCCGATCGCGCGGTCTGGGCGACCTTCGCCTTCGTGAGCGTGGCGATGGGGGCGCTCTTCACGGCCTTCGCGACCCACGACTTCGGAATCGCCTACGTGGCCAGCCACTCGGCACGCAGCATGGATCTCAGCTACCGGCTGGCGGCGCTGTGGGGCGGCCAGGACGGCTCCCTGTTGCTGTGGCTGTGGATCCTGCTCGCCTACGCGACGGCCTGCGTGCTGGTCAACCGTCACCGCAACCGGAAGCTGATGCCCTGGGTGGTCGCGGTGCTCCTCGCCAATGCGATCTTCTTCCTGGCGCTGCTGCTGGGCGTCACCGACCCCTTCGAGAAGTTGCCACCCGACCACGTGATGTCGGACGGCCGGGGCCTCAACCCCCTCCTCCAGCACCCGGTGATGCTCATCCACCCGCTGATGCTCTACACGGGCCTGGTGGGCTTCGTGATCCCCTACGCGTTCGCCTTTGCGACGCTGGTCACTGGCGAACTCGGCACCCAGTGGTTCCGCACCACCCGGCGCTCCACGCTCTTCGCCTGGACCTTCCTCTCCATCGGCGTCGTGCTGGGTGGTCGCTGGGCCTACGAAGTGCTGGGCTGGGGGGGCTACTGGGCCTGGGATCCGGTGGAGAATGCCTCCTTCATGCCCTGGCTCACCGCCACCGCCTACCTGCACTCGGTGATGATCCAGGAAAAGCGCAACATGCTGAAGACCTGGAACCTGCTGTTGATCGGCCTCACCTACTCGCTCTGTCTCTTCGGAACCTTCCTGACCCGCAGCGGCATCGTGCAGTCGGTGCACGCCTTCGCGCAAACGCCGATCTTCACCGGCCTCTTCCTCGGCTACGTGCTGGTCACGATGACGTTCTTCGGCGCGGCGCTCTGGTTCCGACGCAAGGGTCTTCGAAGTCCCAACCAGCTCGAGTCCATGCTGTCCCGGGAAGCCAGCTTCCTGCTCAATAACTGGGTCTTCGTCGCCATCCTGATGGTGATCTTCTGGGGCACCCTCTTCCCGGTCTTCTCGGAGGCCTTGAGCGGTCAGCGCATCGCCGTGGGTCCCAAGTTCTTCAACACCATGGCCGGGCCGCTGGCCCTGCTGCTGCTGCTGCTCACCGGCGTGGGACCGCTGATCGCCTGGCGACGCGCCAACGCCGCCAGCCTGCGGCGCCAGTTCCTGTGGCCGATTGTTGCCTGCGCGGCGATGGCCGGGTTGCTGCTGCTCACGTCGGCCCAGCGCGATCTCTACGGGCTGGCCGCCTGGAGCCTGGGGAGCTTCGCGCTGACTGCCATCCTCCAGGATTTCTCACGGGCCATCCGCGCTCGTATGCGGGGCCGCAAGGAAAACCCGTTCCGGGCCATCGTCACGCTTCTGGTCCGGAACCAGCAACGCTACGGGGGCTACGTGGTCCACATCGGCGCCATCCTGATCCTGATGGGTACCGCGGGCTCGGTGTTGAACGTGGAGCGGCTGCAGAACATCCAGCCCGGCGCCGAGATCGAGATGGGCGAATACCGGTTGCTCTACCTCAACGCCGAGGCCATTCCCGCCCAACACTACGGCGGCGCCGTGGCGCGTCTCGCCCTCTACCGGGGGGACGAGGGCCTCGCGGTCATGCAGCCCGAGAAGCGCATGTACTGGCTCGAGGAGCAGCCCGCCTCCATCCCCTCCGTCTACTCCACGCTGCGCGAGGACGTGTACGTGATCCTGACGGCCATCGAGTCCGACGGCTCCGCGACCGTCAAGGTCTATCGCAATCCGCTGGTCAACTGGATCTGGATCGGGGCGGTCGTCTTCGTCCTCGGTTGCATCATCGTCATGTGGCCCCATCCGGAACGCCGGACGCGCCGTGAGGCCCAATGAAAAGGAGCTCCCGGCGACTGCTCGGGGCCCGCGTGGGCACGCTGCTACTCGCGGCCTCGCTACTCGCCGCGCTGGGAGCAAGGGCCCAGGGCGCCACGCCGCGTGCGCTTCCCGAGGGCCACCCTCCGCTGGCCGCGGACCCAGCACCCGCACTACCACCCGGAGAGGGCGCGATTCGGGGGCGCCTCGTGCACCGCGAGGGCGACGCGCTGCCGGCCGGCATCGAGGTGGTCCTCTACGCGCTCTCCGTGGACGGGAATGCGGGGCTGCGACGCACCACCAGCGATTCGGAGGGACGCTTCGATTTCGAGGCGGTCGTCACCGACCCGGGTCACGTCTACCTGGTGGGTACACGGGTGGGAGAGGTCCCCTTCGGCACTCGGGTGGCCTTCGGGCCCGGTGAATCCGAGCGCGAGGTCGAGATCGAAATCCTCGCAACCAGCCACCGGCCCGACGCCATCAAGGCGGGCCGCGCACGCTTGCGGCTGCAACAAGGCTGCACGCACCTGCGCGTATGGCACACGCACACCCTCGACAACGAAACCCAGCGGGTCGTCTTCGTACCGCCGGAACTCCGCGGCGAACGCGAGCCGCTGCTCAGCGTAGAGGTGGTGGGAGAGAGCGAGAGCCTGGTGATCCCGACGGGCGCGGGCTTCGACGTGGAGGGCAACGTCGCGCGCTTCTGGGGCCCCCTGTACCCGGGCCGCCAAGAGTTGGAGTTTGGCTACGGGGTGCCGCTAACCGACTCTGAGATTTCGCTGGGGATGAACTCCAGCCTGGGCGCGTCACAGTTGGAGATCGAGATCCCCGGAGCGCTGGGCGCGCCCCAGGGCGGAGCCCTCGAAGCAGCGGCCTCCGGAGATGCGGGGCCGCGCCTGTACACGCGGCCCGGCCTGGCAGCCGGCGAGGGCTTCGAGTGGAGACAACCACTGGGTGGGCGACCGGAGAGGGCGACACTGGAGACCCCGCTCGCGCAGCTCTGGCTCGAACTCGACGACGCGGTGCTGGCGGTCAACGAGTCCCACCAACTCCGGGTACCCGTGTCGTTGCCCGAGTCGGATTTGCCGCTGCTCTGCATTGCGCTTCCCGAGGGAGCCAGGAACCCGCGCTTCTCCGGCGACTCGATGCGTTGGGGACTCAGCCGTGATCCCTCGGGCGTGCTCTCCCTGCACGGCCCGCTGCCGGCCGGCGAACCCACGATCTCCCTCCGCTACGACGTCCCCGTTCCCGGTGAGCCCATGCGCTTCGAACGCCGCTTCGGGTCGGCTCTCGACCGTCTGGAAATCGTGGTGGCGGACACCGGGATCGCTCCGCTGACCGATCGCCTGCACCCACTGCGCGCGATGCACAGCGAGGGGCGCAACTACCTGCGCCTCGAGGGCTTCGCGATCGAGCCCGGGGAGGTCGTCTCCGTCGAACTCGCGCGGCTCGAGACCCAGGGCGGCTCCGCGCGCGGATTCGCGGCCCTGGCCACCGGGCTGGGCGCACTGGCAGCGGTGGGCTTCCTGACCGCACCGCTGCTCGGAGGCCCAAGGAGGGACGAAGAAGACAGCGAGGACACTGGGCTTCGCGGCGAACGCGAATTCATCTACCGGGCACTGGACGACCTGGATGAGGATCTCGAGACCGGCAAGCTCTTGCCCGAGGATCACGAGCAAATGCGCGGCGAGTTGCGCTCTCGTGCGGCCTCGCTCTTGCGCGCCGAGCGCGAGGGCCACCCGGCCCCCGCCCCATCCCCTCACTGCCACGGCTGCGGGCAGGCGCTGCGCGCGGGCGATCGCTTCTGCTCACAGTGCGGCCAGGCCATCACTGCCGCCGCGCTACCCGGCGACTCCGCCTCGTGAACACCGCCGCCATCTCCGCACGCGGTCTCGAGAAGCGCTTCGGACGCAGCGCGGCATTGCGGGGCATCGACCTGGAGGTGCCTTCCGGCTCCTGCCTCGCGGTGCTGGGGCCCAACGGCGCCGGCAAGTCGACGCTGTTGCGCCTGGTGGCTGGCCTGGCTCGCCCCACGGCAGGCACGCTGCAGGTCGCGGGATTGGCGCCCACCTCCCGACGCGCGCGCGCGCGCATCGGCTACGTGGGCCATGCCACGCTCCTGTATCCCATGCTGACCGCTTTCGAGAACCTGCTCTTCGCCGGGCGACTCTACGGCGTCGAAGAACCCGCCGCGCGAGCGCACGTCCTGCTAGAGGAGGAGGGACTGGCCGCGGTTGCAACGCGCAGTGTCGGAGAACTCTCAAGCGGCATGGCGCAACGCCTCTCCATCGCGCGCAGCCTGGTCCACGACCCCTCTCTACTGTTGCTCGACGAACCCTTCAGCGGCCTCGATCCGGGTAGTGCCGATCGGTTGGCTCGGCGCATCATCAATCTTCGCGACGAGCGGCACACGCTGCTGCTGGTGAGCCACGACCTGGGCCGCGCCGCGGAGGTCGCCAACGCGGCCCTGGTGCTGGCGGGCGGACGCGTGGAACTGACGAGCTCCGAGCCTCCGGACGCTCGCCAGCTGGCAGAGAAGATCGCGGAGGTCGGCGCATGAACGTGCTGCTGGCCGTGCTCTGGAAAGATCTCGTCACCGAGTGGCGGGGCCGCGACCGCGCCGTCGCCACCCTGCTCTTCTCGCTGTTGGTGGTGGTGATCTTCCACTTTTCCCTGGACGATGGCGGGCCCGAACGCATCCGCGAGTTGGCGCCCGGCTTGCTCTGGATCGCCTACGTGTTCGCCGCAGTGCTGGGACTCAACCGCGCCTTCTCCCTGGAGCTCGAGAACGACGCCATGGCAGGCCTCGCCCTCGCGCCGAGCGACCGCGGCTTCGTGTTCCTCGGCAAGGCCGCCGCCAACTTCCTGATCCTGGGTGTCGTGCAGGCACTCACTGCACTCGTATTCGCCCTGGTCTTCGACCAGTCCTGGTGGCGCGTGGCCCCTGCCCTGGCTGGCGTCGTGGCGCTGGGATCCCTGGGAATCTGCAGCATGGGGACCCTGCTCTCCGCGGTGGCGGTGCGCACGCGCTTTCGCGAGGTGATGCTGCCCCTGTTGCTGCTGCCGCTGCTGATCCCCGTGCTCTCGGGTGCCGTGCAGGCCACCCAGGACCTGCTCGTCGAAGGCACGTTGCGCTTCGCCCCCCTGCAACTGCTGCTGGTTGCCGACGGTGTCTACCTGATTGCCTCCTACCTGCTCTTCGACTACGTGCTCGACGAATAGGGCGCGCCCTAGTTGCCCAAAAAAACCTATGGCATTGCTGAGGTTTATTCGCGAAGTTGCGGGTTGCTAAAGGACTTTTTCTTGACACTCCGCGGGTTTGCGGGTTTACTCTCGGAAGCCCCGAGGCTTCGGGGCGACCACCCAACGCGAACCATGGAGGCGACCGCAACCCCACCCCCAGCGGGAAGCGTGTGCGCGCACTGCGAAGTTTTTTTCGACTCTTCGATGGATACTAGGGCGATGCGGAAGGCCCGTACCCCATCGAGGCTGTCCCCGGACTCCCGAGCGCCACAATCGAGGCGCTCCGCACACAGGCGGGCAAGCGGTAGGTCGACCGGGTAACCCCGCCGACTGCATCCCATTCGCCGAGGCTGGCCGCTTCGGGCACGGGACTTGCGTATCCCCCCGATGCGGCCCGCGGTTGGGTACGTGAAGCTCGTCCACGGTGATCTCAAGGGCCTGGGAGGCGAGCCCAAAGGGATGGCCAGCATGAAGCGCGGCGTTGGGTATTGCGAGAACACCGATTGCGAGGACTACGCGAAGGGCGTCTTCCTCCTGAATCACGGCGACACCTTCTATTGCCCCCGCTGCCGCCAACTCGGCAAGGTGGAGAAGGAGCGCGGCTTCTACACGGGCAACACGGACATCTTCAAGGAGGTCCGGGTCGAGTACAACTTCGACCCGATCAACACCGTGTACCGCGAGATCGCCATCGTCCGCGATGAGAGCCTGTGGGGACGCAACAACGTCTACACCCTGCAATCACCCCTCATCAAGACTGAGAAACGCGCGCTCAAGGTCGCCGAGGCCATTCTCGCCAACCTGAATCGCTATCGAGGAATGCTGAACGGGGATGACATCCCCCGCACCACCGAGATCATCCTCTCCTTCGACGAGGACTTCGACGCCTTCTCGAGCAAGCTCGAGCAGCTCTCGAAGGAGTGGGAGGCCAGCGGTCTGCGGGAGAATCACCGCTAGGCGACGATTCTCGCGCGACGTGGCCGATGAGCGGGGCGGGTATCAGCTCGCTCCTGTCTTTCCGCGCATGGCCAAGTCGATGCGCATCCCCGCCATGATCGCTCGGAAGCCCTGGGACTCGCGACGTGTGATGGGCTGCGGGTGCGCGGCCAGGCCATCGGCGAGCGGTCCTCGAAACCAGGGGAAGAGCGAGGCCGGCAGTTCCTCGGGCGGAAACCAACGCACCGCCGGCGTCTCCCGGCTGGGCGCGGGGAGCCCGCTCCGGTAGTCGCAGCGGTAGATCTGGGCGACATGGGGACGAAAGCCACTGCGCTCGTAGACGGCCACCCGGCGCACCGCCCCCACCTCCACGCCGGTTTCCTCCAGGACCTCGCGGCGCACCGCCTGCTCCCCGGACTCGCCGGGAAGTGCTGCGCCACCGGGCAACTCCCAGCCCCGCAACTCTCCGCGCAGCGCCAGCAGCACGCCTTCGGGCCCGATCACGACGGCNTGGTGNACCTGTAGGGGAGAGTGTCCGGGCAAGCGCGGTTCCACGAGCCCCCACCAGGCAAGGCGCAGCCATTGGGGCAGGGCCGCTGCCGCATCCAGCCAGCGGCCCGCTCTCCCGGCGCCTTCGCGCCCGCTCACCTCAGTCGACGATTTTCGAGAGCGGGTACTCGACGATGCCGCGGGCGCCGGCTTTGCGCAGCCGTGGCAGGATCTCCTTGATGCTGCGCTCCTCCACCACGGTGTTGACGGCCAGCCAGTCCTCGTCGGCCAGCGCGGAGACGGTGGGTGTGGCCAAGGCAGGCAGAATCGCCAGCACGGCGTCCATGCGATCGCGGGGCACGTTCATCATCAGGCCTGCGCGATCCGCCGCGCGGATCGCTCCCAGGAACAGGACCACCAACCGCTCCAGCTTGTCGCGCTTCCAGGCATCGGCGTGGGCCTCTCGATTCGCGATGAAGCGAGGCGTACTGGTGAGCACGGTGTCCACGACGCGCAGGTGGTTGGCTCGCAGGCTGGAACCCGTCTCGGTCACATCTACGATGGCGTCCGCCAACAGCGGCGGCTTGACCTCGGTGGCCCCCCAGGAAAACTCCACCTCCGCGCGCACCCCGTGGCGCTTCAGGTAGCGCCGCGTGAGGTGCACCACCTCGGTCGCGATGCGCTTGCCCGCCAGGCCCCGCGGACTGCGGATCCGTGAATCCTCCTTGACCGCCACCACCCAGCGCACTGGGTTGTAGTTGGGCCAGGGCGCCTGCAGGTCGGCCAGTTCATGGACCCGGGCGCGGTTCTCCAACGTCCAGTCGATGCCGGTGATGCCTGCGTCCAGCACCCCCTGTTCGACGTATCGCGCTATCTCTTGCGCTCGGATCAACACGCACTCGAGCTCGGGATCGTCGATGTCCGGGTAGTAGGAGCGGCTCTCCACCCGCAGATCGAAGCCCGCCAGGCCAAAGAGTTTCTGAGTGGTCTCCTGCAAACTGCCCTTGGGCAGACCCAGCCGCAGGCGTCGCGCGGCGCCTTTCTTGCGGACTTGCGGTGTCATGGACCCAGGGCCTCTCTTCTTCCGGGAGCGCGGAGGCTAACGAGCGCCAAGAGCAGCCGCCAGAAGCGCGTGGAGTGACTCCAACTCGCCCCAGTGCTCGCCGCGCCCGTAGCGCGCCAAGCGCTCCTGGGAATCCACGCGAGCCAGGATCCCCCGCTCCAGGAGGACTTCCAGGGCGTTGCCGAAGGTCACGGGGTTTGCGGCCTCCCCAAGTTCGACCTCTCCCAGCAGTGTGGAGCGCGTGAACTGCTCACCCGCGGCCTGCCCGATCTGCTTGGCGCTGAGGGGCTCCTCGAGAGTTCGGACGGCGGAGAATGCCGCGTAGTAGGCCTCCGCGACCGATCGGGTCTGCGCCGCGAGAAACTCGAAGTCGCTGCGAGCCGCTTGTGTGCTGCGCACTTCCCCCCCGACCTCCTCCAGCCACCCCATACGCTCGAAGTGATCGAGGAAGGCGTGGGAATGGATGGCCAGTGCTTCTGCCCGGGAGGTGAAGAACTCCCGGTAGAAGAGATCCAGCCAGCGCGCCAGGCTCGGCTGCAGGTCCTTTTGGGCAATGCCTGTGAGCATGAAGCGAGCCAGAAAACTCGGCACGACCAGGTAGTGGAGGATCGAGTTCCGGTAGAGATCCAGGGCGCGGCGGCGCGCTGATTCGAAGTAGAGGATCTCACCGCGCGGATCTCGGACAACACGCAGCAGATCCATCCGCTGCAGGGAAGCCACGGACTCGCGAAAATCCCCCGCGTCCCGAGCCAACTCGGGCGTGAGCGGCACGTCCTGGAGCCGCAGCAGGTCGAGAATCTGCTCCATCCTGCGCGTGAAGTCCTCGCGAAACGAGCCCCGGCTACGTTCGCCCAGCAGTACGCAGGCACCCACCGCGGTGGTGCTGGGAACCATCGCCCAGTTGATGCGTTCCACGATGCGATTCCCCAGGCGCTCCACGAAGTCCCGAAGCCGGGCCTGGGCCTCCGGTGTGCGGGGCTCCTCGAAGTCCTCGCGCTGGTCGCCCAAAGCCGCCGCCAGGGAAAGCGGCTCGCCGAAGTTGACGAAGACGCTCCCGAAGCGGCGCGAGAGGTACTTGCGCGCGCGAACCAGGCCGATCACGCTCTCTTCCTGCTTGGTCTCGCCCTCGAGTTCACCCAGCATGGCGCCCTCCTCCACCAACTTCTCGTAGGTGATGGCGATGGGGACGAAGAAGAGATCGCTGCGGTCGCTGGCCAGGAAGGCCTCGACGTCCCAGGAGAGCATCCCCAACCGCGGAACCAGGGCCTTGCCCGTGCGGGACCGACCCCCTTCGATGAAGAACTCCTGGGTAAAGCCCTGCTGGATGAGGTAGGAGACGTAGCTGCGGAAGACCGTCTTGTAGAGCGGGTCGTCGAAGGAGCGCCTGAGAAAGAAGGCCCCGGCTCGGCGGAAGACGAAGCCGAAGGGTCCGAAGGCCATGTTCTCTCGCGCCGCAATGTGGGGAGGAATGATGTGTCGCCGGTAGAAGAGGATCGAGAGGATCATGAAGTCGAAGTAGGAGCGATGGCTGGGCACCAGTACCAGCGGGTTCCGCTTCGCGTACTCGGTGACCTTCTCGATCCCCGCCACCTCGACCGTGGAAAAAAGCCGGCGAATCAAGCCGCCCACCACGAAATCCAGGGCAGCCAGGGCGGTGGAGGACATGTTGGCTGAGATCTCGCGGAACATCTTCTCGGCCGTGAGCTTGGCGCGTTCGACACCGCCTCCTCGCTCCTCTGCGCGCTGTCGGATCGCCTCCCGGACGAGGGCGTCGCGCAACACAACTTCCTGGACGCGATGCCGCGGCTGCAGGACCGGCCCCTCCACCACTCGCTCCTCGCGATACAGAAAGCTCAGAATGACTCGACGCAACGTGCGGGCCGCCGCGACGGTCTCTGTGCCAGCGTGCGTGCTGAGAAAACCCCGGACATCCACCGCATCGCCCACTTTCACGTGCAGCCCGCGATAGGTAGTGAGGAAGGAGGTGACTTTCGAGAGATCCGAGGGCCGGGTGAGCGCCCCGTAGGAGAGGTTGAAGAANCGGCGGCGAGCCCGCGGCCCCCTGCGCCAGAAGAGCGCCAGCGGAACCAGGTGGACGTCGCGCCCCTGTTCCCCCGCGGCGAGGACGACCTCGGAGAGCAGGTCACGCTCGCCGCGTCCGGTCTCGAGCGCTCCCCGCAACCCGCGCAGCTGGGAGCGCAGACTGGCTGTGCGCAGGAAGAGAAAGAAGGAAGCGCCCTCCCGGGTCAAGCTGCGCGTGTACTCGCGCGCCCGCACCAGATCCACGTCCTGCGCGACTCCGTGAGGGTTCCGCCGGTACGTCTTCAGCGCATCGAGGAGGGGGCGGTAGTACCAGAAGCGCAAACCGTTCGCGAAGCCAGAGAGGCGCAGACCCTTGCGCAGGAAAAGCACGTTGAAGAGGAAATAGTCGAGGCGGCTCGCGTAACGCATGACGTAGACCACGGCGCCGCGCGCCTCCAGATCGCGCAGGCGCTCCACGCAATCGCTCTCGAGATCGAGGTGTCGGAAGAAGCGCTTCGCAAACACGCGAAATGCGAAGCCGAAGCGTGATGTCATCGCCGAGAGCGGGTCGACGGACCGATCCAGGGCCGGAGGGTCGGCCCGCTGCATGGTATCCCCGGGATGTCCTGACATCAGGAATTCAATAACACTGAGCCGAATCCCGGGCAATTCCGCGTTCCCACGCGCCCGGGCACGTCACCCCCCGGCTAGTGGAAAAGGATGGTGCGCAGCCTCTCAAAGCGTTCGAAACCCAGTCGTTCATAGAGGGCCTCGGCGGCGCGATTGCCCTCCACGACGGAGAGTTGCACGTGGTCCGCACCCTCTTCGAAGGCTTCCCGACACATCTCGGAGGTGCCGGCGGCCGCGAAGCCGAGCCGACGCGCGTGCGGCCAGGTGTAGACGCCTTGCAGAAGCCAGCCCTCCCGGCGCTGGACGTCCGCGTAGCCTACGAAGACGATCCCCTCCCCGGATTCGACGACTCGGGCGCGCGGCTGGCGACCGCCGACCCACAACCGGAAGCCCGGGAGGTCGTTCGCGAAGGGGTCGGGCCGGCCCTCCTCGCGCAGACTCTCGCGGGCTGCGAACACCAATGGATCGAGGTCGGCGGGCTGCGCGCTCCTGGCCCGGCTGCCCTCGGGCACGTCCACGAAACGGGCGGCGCCCGCCCGTACGCGATACGCGATCTCGTGGCGATCCAGCAGGGCCCGGCGCCTGCCCTGCTGCCCGAGGTTCTCCCACAAGAGGTCGACCGACGAGGCCTCGCTCTTGACCAGGCCCACCGGGATCCGCGCCAGCTTGGGGAGAAAGGCCTCCACGCATTCCGCACGGGCGTTCGCGTCGAAGCTGATGGTGGGCCAGAGCGTCGCCACGCTCTCGACCTCGGCGTTGCGGGTCGCCAGCAGGATCCTGTTGGGCGCCTCTCCGGGCAGCGGCGGCTCCGAGCAACGCTGCACGAGATCGATGAGTTGGAGGTTGGCGAGGCTCTGCTCGCGCAGGAAGGCCAGCACCGCGGGAACGTCGCCCGGCTCCAGGTCTCGGACCAGCAGCGAGCGCCCCATCGTCCCGCGAGACCTCAATCGAGGACGGCCAGCACCGCCCCCTCCTCGATGCTCTCCCCCTCGACCACGCGGATCTCGCTGACGCGACCGGCGCTGGGGGCCTCTACCGGGATCTCCATCTTCATGGATTCCAGCACCACCAACACGTCCTCCGCCTCGACCTGGGCGCCCACCTGGGTCTCGATCTTGAACACGCTCCCCGCGATCTCCGCGGCCACCTCGATCGGCATCAAACCCGCCTCCCCGCTTCCGTCGGCCTGGAACATAGCCCCGCCACGCTATTCTGGAGCCCCCATGCTCGAAATCCTGACCCGAGGCTTCCAGTCCGCTCGCGAGCGGCTCGGCAACCTACGCGAACTCACCGAGGAGAACATCGCGGACGCGCTCCGCGACGTCCGAGTGTCACTCCTCGAAGCCGATGTCGATCTCGACATCGTGCGGGGCTTCCTGGATCGGGTCCGGGAGCGAGCCCTCGGCGAAAAACTGGCAACGCGGGTAGTGGACGCCAGCGGGCGCAAGCTTCGAGCCGGGCCCGGCGAGCACTTCGTGCGCATCTGCGAGCAGGAGCTCACGGCCCTGATGGGTCCCGTGGACCCCTCCCTCGCACGACAGGGAGGCGTCACCAGCGTCCTGCTGGTGGGGCTCCAGGGTGTGGGCAAGACCACCGCGGCCGCCAAACTGGGCCGCACGCTGAGCCGTCAAGGCCACCGCCCCCTGCTGGTGGCGGCGGACGTCTACCGCCCGGCCGCCGTCGCGCAGCTCCAGCAGCTCGGAGAGCGCCTGGACATCCCGGTCCACGCGGGCGCCGAGGGGGAGCGACCCGAAGACATCTGCGCTGCCGCGGCCCAGCGAGCGCGAGACGCCGGTCTCGATGCGATCATCTACGACACCGCCGGCCGGCTCGCGGTAGACGACGCGCTGATGCGGGAACTCGAGGCGATCCGCGACCGCGTCGCTCCCGCCAACACGTTGCTGGTCTGCGATGCCCTGATGGGCCGCGACGCCGTGAACGTGGCGAGCGCCTTCGCGGAGCGCCTGCCCCTGGACGGTCTCGTTCTCACGAAGCTCGACGGCGACGCCCGCGGCGGCGCGGCGCTGGCGGCCAAGACCGTGACCGGCGTACCCATCAAGTTCCTGGGCACCGGCGAGGGCCTGGATCGCCTGGAGGAGTTCCGTCCCGAGGGGCTGGCCTCCCGCATCCTGGGCATGGGCGACATCGTCGGCCTGGTCAAGGACTTCGAGGAGGTGGTGGACGAACGCGAGGCGGAGGCGGATGCCGAGCGCCTCCTCAAGGGCCGCTTCGGCCTCGACGACCTCCTCAAGCAGCTGCGCAGCATCCAGAAGCTGGGGCCGCTGCGCGATATCGTCTCGCGCCTGCCCGGCATGGGATCACTCGCCGACCAGGTGGAGGAAGGCGAGTTGGGGCGGGTCGAGGCGCTGATCGCCTCCATGACGCCGCAGGAGCGCAAACGCCCGGACATCATCGACAAGAGCCGGGCCTCGCGGATCGCCCGGGGCAGCGGACGGCGCAGCCGCGATGTACGCGACCTCGTCACGCGTTTCGGCGAGATGCGGGAGATGATGACCGCACTGGGCTCGGGGGGCGGCATGCTGTCCCGCCTCCCCGGCCTCGGAAACCTCGGGGGGGCCGGCGGACTGGATCCCTCGGCGCTGCTGGCAGGGGACGGCGTGGGCGCGCCGCTGCCCTCCCACAAGGAGGCTGCGCGGCGAAAGAACCAGCAGAAGGGCAAGCGCAAGCAGGCCCGCAAGTCCCGGCGCAAGAACCGGCGGCGCTGAGGCCCGTCGGTGCGAGATCGATTGGTACACAGGTTCCACGTGGGAACTGCCGATTCGTGGAAGGTTGATATGCTGCGATTTTTCCGCCCAGCGCTCGCCATGCTCCTGCTCGCCTCCGCGGCTGCGGCCACCGGCGACGAGGTCCTGCCCCGGCCCGCAAACCTCGAACCCGCCATCAACTTCTGGCTGCGGGTCTACACCGAGGTGGAGAGCAGCGGAGGCGTCATTCACGACTCGCGGAACCTCGACGTCGTCTACGAGACCCTGAGCATGCCCTCGGGGACCAGTGCGCGGGCCCTGGAGCGGCGAAGCGAAGAACGCAAGCGCGAGTACCGCAAGATTCTCGAGAAACTCGCCCGAGGCAAGCGCAACGGATTGAGTGCCGAGGACCAGCGCGTGCTCTCGTTGTGGCCGCCCGGGGTCAGCAACCAGACGCTGAAGCAAGCCTCCAGGCGCCTGCGCTTCCAACTCGGCCAGGCCGATCGCTTTCGCCGGGGCCTGATCCGTTCCGGCGCCTGGCGCGAGCACATCCAGCAGACGCTGCGCGACCACGGCGTGCCCCCGGAACTGGTCGCGCTCCCTCACGTGGAGTCCTCCTACAACCCCGCCGCCTACTCGCGTGTGGGAGCTGCCGGGCTATGGCAGTTCACACGCTCCACCGGCCGACGTTTCCTGCGCGTGGACAGCGTGGTGGACGAACGTCTCAACCCCCACAAGGCGAGCGTTGCGGCCGCCCGTCTCCTGAAGGAGAACTACAAGCTCACGCGAACCTGGCCGCTCGCCATCACCGCCTACAACCACGGCGCTTCGGGGATGCGGCGCGCGACCCGCAAGCTCGGCACCTCCGAGATCGACAAGATCGTCTCCGAGTACCGCAGTCGCACCTTCGGCTTCGCGTCGCGGAATTTCTACGCCTCCTTCCTCGCCGCCAGCTCCATCGACACGGATCCCGCGCGCTATTTCGGCCGGCTGGTCCACGACCCCCGCGAGCCGTCCACGCTGGTGGAGCTGCCCCACTTCTATCGGGTGAGCAGCCTGACCCGCGCCCTGGGCATCGGGATCGACAGCGTTCGCCACTACAACCCCGACCTGCGCCCCGCGGTGTGGAACGAGAACAAGTACGTGCCCCGTGGCTATCAGCTGCGGCTGCCCGCGACATTGGCCCAGGGCAGCGCAGAGGCGCTTCTCGAACGGATTCCCAAGCCGGACCGCCTGGCCCGGCAGCACCGCGACCGCTTCCACAAGGTGCGCCGGGGAGATTCCCTCTCGGCCATCGCCAGCCGCTACCGGGTGTCGGAACGCGAACTCATGGAGCTCAACAATCTGCGTAACCGGCACCGCATCCGCGCGGGCCAGGTCTTGGTCCTGCCCGATCGCGCCCGGGGCGGGAGCCGCCAGGTGGCCCGCAGTTCCCGCCCGGCCGACGGGATCTATCGCGTCCGGCGAGGCGACTCCATCTCGCGTGTCGCCAGTCGCTTCGGGGTCTCGGAAGCGGATCTCGTGGAAGCCAACGCGTTGAGTGACCCGGATCGCATCACGGTGGGCCTCGCGCTCTCGATCCCGGAGGTCCCGGAGCCGGAAACCGTCTCGCGCACCAAGGCCGCCTCCAAACAGCCGGCCCCGAGCGCTTCGCCGCCAGCCCGCCGCGACACCGAGACCGGGGCCAGCGCCGCTGCGAAGACGACGCCTGCCCCGCGCCCCTCCGTCGGGGACCCCTCCGACTACTCGGTCCACGCACGGGACGAGATCATCGTTCAGGCGGACGAGACCTTGGGCCACTACGCGGAGTGGCTGGAGACCAGCGCAAGCCATCTGCGCCGAATCAACGGCATCGCCTTCGGCCGAGAGATCGTGATCGGACGCCCCGTGCGCCTGGACTTCGCGGGAGTGACTGCGCTCGAGTTCGAACAACGCCGGCTCGACTACCATCGCTCCCTGCAGGAGGAATTCTTCAGCGCTTTCAGGGTGACGGGGACCACTGCCCACACGCTGCGCAACGGGGACACCCTCTGGGATCTCGCCACCCAGGAGTATCGGGTCCCGGTCTGGCTGCTACGCCAATACAATCCGGACGTGGACTTTGGGGCCCTGGCTCCGGGCACCACCCTGCAGGTTCCCCAACTCGCCGCCCGCGCTGAACCGGGTTGAGCGCCATCAGGCTCGCTGCGACCCGCCACTGCTGAGCGCCAGCTGTCCACAGGCTGCGGCAATGTCGGGGCCGCGACTGCGGCGCAGCGTCACGGTGACGCCCCGGGTCGCCAACTCCCGGAGGAAGCGATCGACACGCTCGGGCGGAGAAGGCCGATAGGGGACGGCCGGGTGGGGGTTCATGGGGATCAGATTCAGCTTGCAGGGAATCCCCTTGAATAGGGCCGGCAACCGCCGAGCCTCCTCCAGGCTGTCGTTCACCCCGTCGATGAGCGTGTATTCGAAGAACACCGGACGCCGCCGCGTGATCCGCGAACAATCTCGCAGGCTGCCGAGCAATGCCGCGAGGGGATAGCTGCGATTGAGCGGCACAAGCCGCTCGCGCACCGCGTCCGAGCTGGCGTGCAGCGAGACGGCAAGGTTGACCGGGACGTTCTCCAGCAGCGGCGCGATCTGCGGAACCACGCCCACCGTGGAGACCGTCACCCGCCGCGGCGCCAGCGCGAAGGCCCTGGGGTGCAGGAAGATGCGGATGGCCTCCTCTACCGCGGGCCGGTTGAGCAGGGGCTCGCCCATGCCCATGAAGACCACGTTGGTGATCTGCCGGTCCCCGCCGAGCAGACTTCGCATCCGGCAGAACTGGTCCACGATCTCCGCGGTGCTCAGGTTGCGGGTGAAGCCCATTGCCCCCGTGGCGCAGAAGCTGCAAGCCATCCCACATCCCACCTGAGTGGAGAGGCACAGGGTGGTGCGGTGATCTTCGGGGATCAGCACGGATTCGATGCGCGCCGAATCCGCTCCTCGCAACACGGCCTTGATGGTCCCGTCCCGCGAACGGTCCACACGCTCGATGCTAAGAGCGTGCAGCGCCCACTCGGCGTCCAGGCGCGCACGGTCCTCCCGGGAGAGATCCGTCATCGCGCCGGTGGACTCCGCGCCGCGGGCGTAGAGCCAGTGCGCGATCTGCTCGGCGCGGTAGGGCCTCCAGCCCTCCGCGCCTAGGCGTTCTCGCAGGGCCTCCACCGAGTAGTCCTTGAGACAGGGACGCGTTTGCACCCGTGCAGCGTAGCCCGTCCGAACACTCGCCCCGCGGGAGTGCGCGGGGACCTGGCTCATGGTCTGCGCCGATGGCGGAAGAAGTGGAAGGGGTGGCCCAACGCCCGCCACTCCAACTCGTAGGCGGTGGCCATGCGACCGGCCTCGGGCGAGGCCCGCCAGGGCTGCGGGGCATTCAGGTTCTCGAGGCCCGGCGTCCCGTTCAGCACCTCGTCGATCCAGCCCGCGTAGCCCCGGTGATCGGTCGCCACCTCGAGGATGCCACCGGGTCGAAGGCAGCGAACCAGTTCCCGCGCAAAGGCCGGCGCGATCAGCCGCCGCTTGAAGTGCCGCTTCTTCGGCCACGGATCCGGGAAGTTGATCCAGAAGCAGCTCACCGAGGCGTCGGGGATGGTTCGGGCCGTGGCCTCCTGCGCAGAGACACCCAGCAACCGGACGTTGCGAAGCTCGCTGCGCGCCAGCCGCCGTGCCAGCTTCAGGACGCGTTTCTCCGAGTACTCGATCCCCACGAAGGCCTGGTTGGGCGCCTCCCCCGCAAGGTAGGTGAGGAACTCGCCCCGCCCGAAACCGATCTCCACCACCAGCGGCAGGGCCGGAGCATCGAAGAGCGCAGGCCAGCCCTTCTCCCGCGCCTCCTCTACCTCGACCCGCCAGTCGGGACCGGGGATGTCGTATTTGAGCTTGCGTGCCAACCCCTGCCCCTCTGGTCTCAGCTGCGCTCCTGCCCGAGGAGTTCGATGCGCCGCTGGATGATCTCGAGACGCCCAGAATCGCTCACGCGCAGGTCCGCGGGCAGCGGCGCGGCGGCAATGCGCCCCGCGGCGTCTTCGATGCGCGCCGCGGTGGTCGGGTGGCTGGAGAAAAAGACCGAAACGCCCGAGCTCCCCGAATGCGCCTGCAGGGTCTCGAAGAAGGTCAGCAGGCCATTGGGGTCGTAGCCGGCCCGGGGCAGGATCTCGAGCGCGAAGGCGTCCGCCTCCTGCTCGTCCTCGCGGCTGAACTGGTTGAGGTAGGCGACCGCCGCCAGCTGGCCCGCCATTTGACCTCCCGCCGCCGCATAACCGCCGACGAGCACGGAGGCCAACACGGATGCCGTCTCGTAAGCGAGCTGCGTGTTGCGCTGGCGGTTGTAGTTCTCGGCCACGTGACGCAGAGCCACGTGGCCGATCTCGTGGGCCAGCACCCCCGCCAGTTCGCTCACGTTGGCGGCCTGCAGCAGGATCCCCGTATTCATGTAGATATAGCCCGCTGGCAACGCAAAGGCGTTGAGTTCCGGATCACGCACCACGTGGAAACGGAAGTCGAAGGGCTGGGGGCCCGCCGCCCCCAGCAACTGGCCCCCGAGGCTGTCCACGTAGTCGACCACCCACGGGTCGCGGACGAAGTCGAGTTCCTCGCGCAGCGCTCGCGCGACGTCCTCTCCCAGATCCTGCTCCTGGTCGGTGTCGAGCGTCGCGCAGGCGAGAAACAGGCTCCCACCCGCCAACCATCCCGCGGCAAAGACCACGCTCGCCCAAGAGGCGCCCACCACGGCTAACCGAGCTTCAGCGAGCCGGGGTCCACGCGCTCGCGCAGCGACTCGGTGACGTAGCGGATGATCTGTACCACCGCGCGATCGAAGGAGACGTTGTCCACGATCGGGATGTCGTGGCGTTCGGCGACTTCGAGAAAGTGCTCCTGGATGCGGAGAATCGCGCCCAGGTTGTCGAGATAGCGGTGGGCTGCGCGCTCCCGCTGTCCGTCGGCACGGGCGCTGAAGCGGCCCGTGTATCCCTCCGTGTCGAGGGTGGCCACGACCAGGAAGATCACGTCGGCGAGATCCGTGTAGGCCGCCAGGTCGATCATGCCGGGGACGAGGGCGACGCCATCGAGCACGATGCTGGTGTTTTCCGCCACGGCGCGATCCATGGAGGCGCGGACACCGACCGCGACCGTCGAGGTCTGCGCACGGAACGCGTCGATCACGGGGTCATCACCCAGCGCATCCGGGGGAAAGAGCTTATAGGCATCGTAGGAGGAAGCGTGAATGGCGGGAGAGAGTTCCGGGGACAGCATGATGCGCATGATCTGGCGCACGGAGTCGCTGGAGAGCACTCGGCCAATGCCCAGCCGGTGGGCGACCTCGAGCCCCAGGGAGGTCTTGCCCACGCCGGCGGCGCCCCCCAACAGCAGAATTACGGGCCGCTCCGGCTCCTGGTAGCGGCGCCAGATCAGGAAGCGCTCGGCGGACTGCGGACCGATCATGCTGGCCAGCGTCCTGCAGGCCATCTCCCGGAGTTCTGCGCGGTCCACGTCGCGGGCCCCGCCGCGGAGCAGGTCCGCCTCGATGCTGCGTGCGACGTCGAAGGCGTCGTTGGGATCGATCGCGGCCGCCAGCAACGACTGCGCGAGCACCCCCTTCGAAAACGGCTGGCTTCCACCCTTCTCGTGGATCCGGATATCCGCCCCGGAGGGCAGCTGTTGCTCACCCACGAAAGGCGCATCCCCCAGGATCCGACGTACCTCGTTCACGATCTGGGGCTTGCTGCAGACCCCGCGACCCCCCAGTACCTCCCGCACCGAATCGGCCGTACGGCTGGCCTCCTCGAAGGACACACCCCGGGCCATCAGCGAGTGAATCATGATCCCGCGCATGAACGGCCGGCGCCGACCGGCATCCTCAACCCACAGGCGGTCGCTGTCGGTCGCTCGCGAAGCCCCGCCCGGGGCCGTCTCGCCGGCAGGCGGGTCCGGCCCACCTTGCGAACTACCCATGGCCGCGAAGCTACCCCAGCTGGCGTTTGCACGCTGAAGGCTGCCCGGAGCGACCTTTTTCAAGCGAAACCAACGTCTTTCGAAGGCGTTACGGAGCAATTCGGGTTCGGCCTTGGCGAAACTCCCACGATCGCACTATCCTTGTGGAGTCTGTAGGTCAGGGGGTGTACCCACAGACGATGGTGAATTCCGTCGAGCAGTTCCGGACGGGCGACGTGGTAGCGATCCTCGAGATCAGCCGCCGCCAGCTCCAGTATTGGGCTCAGACGGGGCTCGTTGAGCCGAGCGAGAGAACACCCGGGGGCCACGGCAGGTACACGTTCGAGGACCTGGTGGCCCTCAAGGCTGCAAAAAAACTGATCGATGCCGGTGTATCGGTCCAGCGGATCCGGAGTTCCATCCGCTTTCTCAGGCGCATGTTGCCGGCAGTGCGACGCCCCTTGGCCGAGTTGACGCTCGTGGCCACGGGCGACGTCGTGCTCGCCTTCAAGGACGGCACTGCCTTCGACGCCCTTTCCGGCCAGGAATGGGTGCTGGAGGTGGCTGCCTTCCATCGCGAGATCGAGGCGTGGAGGACCTCGAAGCGGCAGAGGCGAGAGGGCCGAGTGATGCCAGCGCATCGCTCCCTCAAGCCGTCTCCCGCAACGCGTCACCTGATGCCCTGAAGCCGACAGAAATTCCCTTCCGCTGCGAGGACACCGCGCAACCCGTTCCGGGGCGGGGGGAGCTTTGGCCCACCGCGATGCCGGGCCACCCGGAACGGCAAGGGGGGCCAGCATGCGAGTGATTGCCGTCGTGAACCAGAAGGGGGGCTGTGGGAAGACGACCACCGCCATCAACCTCGCAGGCTGCCTGAGCGCAGACGGCGCACGTGTTCTAGTCGTGGACCTGGATCCACAGGCGCACGCAACGCTGGGTCTCGGGGTCGACCCCGACCAGCTCGACGCGAACCTCTACGAGATCCTCGCGGAACCCAACCCGCGACGGGCGTTGCGCGAGATCTGCCTGGAGATCGACGCCGGGCTGCAGCTGGCGCCTTCGGGGGTCGTGCTCTCGGCACTGGAGCAGAAACTGGGCGCGGAGCCGGTGGACCAACGCACGAACCGGCTGTCCCGCGCGCTCGAAGAGGTCCAGGACGACTTCGACTACGCGCTGATCGACTGCCCACCGACGGTAGGCCTGCTCACCTTCAATGCGCTGCGCGCCGCGACCGAGGCCATCGTCCCGCTCGAAACCAGCTCGTTCGCCATACATGGCGTTCAGAAGCTGCTGGAGACCATCGCTCTACTGGGCGAACGCGTGGGCCACGACTTGGACGTGCGGGTGCTCCCCACTCTCTACGACGGCCGCACGCGCTACGGGCGTGAGACCCTCGCGCAGATCCGGGAGACCTTCGGTGACCTGTGTTTCGACAGCGTGATCCGCCACAACGTGAAGCTGCGAGAAGCCGCCGCGCGCGGGCGGCCGATCCAGCGCATCACGCGACGCGCCAACGGGACCATCGACTACGCGGCCCTGGCCGTTGAAGTAGCCCTTCGGGGAACAGAACTGGCGCCCTCCCCGGCCGACAGTCCCCAGGAGGACCCTGCGAAGCCCGACATCCCCTACCGCGAAGTGGTCCTCCGCTTCCGGGACGAGGGGGCCAACGAGGTGCGAATCGCCGGCGATTTCAACGGCTGGGTGCCCGACAAGGGTGTATTCTCCATCGTAGAGGCGGAGGGAGAAGCTCGCGTGTGGACGAAGATCCTTCAGCTTGCTCCCGGGGGGTATCAGTACCGTTACGTGGTGGATGGAGAATGGCGCGAGGACCCCGACAACCCCGAGACCACGCGTTCCGCAGTGGGCGGGCGGAACTCCGTGCTTCAGGTCCGTTAGAGGTGCCCCGGGACCTCGCAGAAGTCGCGCACTTCTTCCTGCCCGACGGCGGTGAGGCCAGCGAGACCCGAGCCAGATCCGCTCCCAGGCCGCGCCGGGATCGCCCCGCTGCCCTGCCCATCCTGGCCCTTCCCATCGGGGGACGCGACGTGGTGCGCGCGGCCTTCGCCTGGAATCTGACGGTGGAAATCGCGCGGCTGGGTGCCAGCGCCACCCTGCTCGCCCCCTTCGACTCCGACCTGGCCGCATTATGGCCAGAGTCCGGGGCGGGCCCCGTGGGGGCAGAAATCGTCCAGACCAAGGCGCGAGACCTCGCGGATCTGGCCCGGGATGCCTTGGACGTCGCGGTCGCGAGGGCGGCCGAAACCGACGACCCCGGCATCGTGGTCGTCCGCGTACCACCCGACTGGCTGTACGCAGAGCCCGGCGGGCACCACCTGCTGCGCTGGCCGCTGCTGCTCTCCACCGACGACCCACGGGACCTCGCGGAGACCTACGCGCTCGCGAAACGCCTGTACGCACTAGAGAAAAGCGCCCGCGTGGGCGTGACCATTCACGGCGTGAGGCGGGTCGCCGACGCCCGGCGGGCCTTCGAGCGACTGGCCCGGGTCGCCACGCGGAACCTGGGCCGGGCGCCGCGGAGTTATGGACTTCTCGTGGACGACCTGCACGTGTATCGTGCCATCGTGTCTCGGCGCCCGATCGGCCTCGAGCACCCCCAATCCCCGGCGGCGCGCGCCTTGCGGGACGTCGCCCAGCTGATTCTCGAAGACGCCCGGGTAACTGCCATTGCCTGACTTACGCCTGATCACCCCGCCGCCCCGCGAGCCGCTGCTCCGTGGGCTCCGGCTTCGTCTCCGGGACGTGGTACCCGGCTGGCGGCCGCTCGCTGAGGGTCTGCTGGGCGCGGAATCCCGCATTGATTTCGTGGGTCTCGAACCCGATGGCCGAGTCGTGATCGTGCTCGTGGGGGAGGCGGGAGAAGACCTGGAAATGGTCTCTCTGGGACTCGCGCAGGCCGAGTGGGTGAAAGCCCGCCTGGGGGACTGGCTCCAGCTGGCCCCCGAGTTGCCGTTACGCAGCGAGTTCGGGGTACGCGCACAGCTCCTGTGCCCGTCCTTCCGTCCCCAGGCCCGGGCCGCGGCGCGGGCCCTGGGCTCGGCCCGCATCGGGCTGGCCACCTACCGCTGGGTGGAGAATGGCTCCAAGTTGGAGCCGTTGGTGGAGATCCTGTTAGACGACGAGGAGGCATCCGAAGTCGAGCAGGAGCCCGCGGTGATCCGCCAGGACGTTCCGCAGGAAGCGTCCAGCAGCCGCGAGTCGCAACCGGACACGCCCCGGGACGAGGCGCTTCCGTCGTTCCGCTCGAAGCTGGCCGACGAAGATCTCGGGCTGACCCCCGAAGAACTCGCCGAGTTCGAGTAGCGGGCCCTCGACGCCTCCAGTCGCTCGGGATCCCCCGCGGGGGAATTTTTTTTCCCGTTCCGGCAAGAATTTTCGACACCTACGGCACCAAAGACACCACTACCCCAAATAGGATTCCCCCGATTTCTCGTGAAGTCGGGGATTCCTGGAAGTGGAGTCCCCCTGCCCATGTCCGATCCCGTTCGCATTCCCCTGGCACCGGAGCAAGAGTCCGACGAGGAACTCGTGGCTCGTGTGCTCGCGGAGGATCGCGATGCCTTCGACGCCCTCTACGACCGCTACGTGAAGCGCGTCTACGGCTTCGTCTACAAACGCCTGGGCAACCGACCGGATAGCGAGGAAGTCGTCCAGGAGGTCTTTCTCAGCCTCTTCGCCTCGCTCGCCTCCTTCCGTGGCGAGTCCAGCTTCGCGTCCTGGGTGCTGGGCATCGCGCGCCGCACAGTGGCGAACCGCTTCAAGAAGCCGCGCGCGATCACCGTCCCTCTGGGGCTCGAAGACGAGCTCGGGGCGCTGGAATCGAGCACCGCGGAGCCCCCGATGACGCCGTTCGAGCACTACGAGTTCCTCGAGCGCATCGCGCAGATCGATCAGAACGTCCAGCACAACCTCAACCGCAATCAGCAGCGGCTCTTCCGCCTCCACCACCTCGAGCACCGATCCATCGCCGAGATCGCGGACCAGCTGGGCAAGACCGAAGACTCCATCAAGTCGAACCTGTACCGCACCCGCAAGTTGCTGCTGAACTCCTGAGCGTGCACGTCGAGCGGTCGCCGCGACCGACGAGTTCGGCACCCCAGGCGGCTACTCTGGTTCGAGGGCTCCCACCAGACCCTCCCCGGCGGCTCTCGGGCTCTAGGGGCCGTCCTTGACCCCCCCGCGGTGGCAAGTCACCCTATCCATAGAGCGTGGAGGCGCCTTCGGATGTTTGGGATCGGAACCACAGAACTCGTGATCATTCTCGGCATCGTGCTCGTCCTCTTTGGCGCGAGACGGCTACCGGAGCTGGGCGCTGGCGTCGGCAAGGCGATCCGCAACTTCAAAGGCGGCCTGTCGGGTACCGACGAGCTGGACGTCAGCCCCAAGGCCGAGGAGAGCGGAGATGAACGGGGCGATAGCAGCCCCTGACGCCCGGCCGGAGTAGCGACTGCGGGGCTACTCTCCGAGCAGGCGGACCCGCAGCTTCGAAGCTGCGTCGGGAACCGCCGCGAAGATCGCGGCGAAACGCCGAGATTCCCCAGGATCCAGGGCCGCCTGCTCGGCGGCGAGCGCAGCTTGACGCTGGCGAATCTCTTGCGGCGCCGCGATGCGCAGGACCTCGGGAGCCAACGCTGGCCCCAGGGCAGCGCCGCGCCCGCCCAGCGGCACACCGTCTGCGTCGAGTAGCGTCAGCTCGAGCGGTGTCGCCCGGGGCGCCTCCACGCGAAGCATCCGCCCAGAAACCACGAGCAGCGGGCCGACGTATAGATTGTCGATCCAGCGGGTACGCAGCTCGGAGAGCCGATAGCCCCCGAGTTCCGAAATCTGCGGCAGCGCGGCTCGTGGGCGCGCTTCCGCGAATATCCCCGCGTGTAGCCCCACGGCGATCAGGAAGAACACCGCCATCCAGCCTGTCAGCGTCCCCGCCCGAGCCAGCCCTGCTGCGAGTTCCGGGGCTTCGACCCTGTCGGCAAGCGGCGGAGATGCGACGCGCGTGGGGCGCTCTCGTTGGACGGGAAGCGTGGGCTGCGGGGGATCTTCTGCCTCGGGCTTCCAGGCGGACAGCGCCGCCAAGGCGTCTTCGATGTCCTCCTCCCCGGGCTCCGCGGCCTGTGCATCGGGGAGGCGGACTGGAGCCGTTTCCAGCTCGTCCAGGGCGTCCGGAACGGCCAGAAACTCATCCTGGGACAGCGCTTCCGGGGTCGGAGGTTCCGCGTCGCTCTCGAGTTCCACTTCCCCCTGAAGGGCCTCGGCGTCGAAGAGATCGGCAGCGCCCAGGCAATCCTCCAGATCACCGGGCTCACCGGAAGGCTCCGCGAACTCCCAGTTCTCGTCTCCCCCGAGTTCGGTCGCAGGCTCTCCCAGCAGATCCTCTACGACCGCGGGGGCCGGCCCGAGGGCCTCGCTCACCGCCAACTCCACCGCGTCGGCCACGCTTGCGTCCGGGGCGTCCAGCCAGAAGCTGTGCTTGCAGTGAGAGCAACGCACGCTCAGGCCGCCGCCGTCCAGGCGCGCGTCATCCAGCTCGAAGCGGGTCTCGCAGCGCTCGCAGTGGATGATCACGCTAAAGTTGCCCTCTCGACCCGGCCCCGCGAGCCGCCTGGAAAATCTCACAACCCACGGAACGTTTCGGAATCGGCTGCGCGCCGCTTGAGGACACCCGGGGGGAGGTCGCGCACAGGTCGCAAGAGCCACCCGCGTCCCGGAGAAAGCCGCTTGCCTGCCGCGTCCACCCCGCTCCCCCTTCTCGACCACCGGCTGCTGGTGGTGAGCGGCAAGGGGGGCGCCGGCAAGACCACCCTCACGGCGACGCTGGCCCTGTGGGCCGCGCGGGGGGGTCGGCGGGTGATGGTGGTGGAGATGGGACCAAAGACCCAGGTCCCCAACCTGCTGAATCCGGGGCACGCCGAAGTGGGCTACGAGGGTGCGGAGATCCTGCCCGGCCTGCACGTGATGCGAGCGGATCCCTTCGCGGCCCTCGCCGAGTACCTGGAGATCCGCATCGGAATGCGTCCGGTGGTCGAGCGACTCCTGGAATTCGAGGGATTCCGTCAGCTCATGCAGGCAGCACCCGGATGGCGGGAGTTGATCACGCTCGGCAAGGTCTGGCACCTCGAGCAGATGCGGGAGGCGGGCGCGCCCCGCTACGACCTGCTCCTGGTGGACGCCCCGGCCACGGGCCACGGTGTGCGCTTCCTCGACGTCCCCCGGGTGGTGGCCTCCGCGTTGCGGAGCGGACCGCTTCGAGCGAACAGCCTGCGGGTGGAGGCCCTGATCGCCGATCCTGCGCGCACGCTGCTGCTGCCCGTGGCGCTGGCCGAGGAACTCCCCGTGAGGGAGACCGTGGAGTTGGTCGAGCGCGCCCGCGATGGCTTGTCGATCCACGTGGACCGTCTGGTGCTGAACGCGGTCGAGCCAGCACCCTTCCCCACGGAACGCAACGACCTCGACGAGCGGCTGGCTTCGCTGCCCGGGGACTTGCAGGTGCAGGGGCTGCCCCCGATGGCGACGCTGAGCGCCTGCGCGCGGCACCTGCGCCGACGCCACGAACTCAACCAGCACTACGCGACCAAGCTCTCGCACGCCACCGGGCTCCCAACGATCCAACTCCCCTACTTGGCGGGCGGCGTGAGAGGCCCCGAGTCCCTGGAGAAACTCCTCGAGCCGCTCGCGGAAGTGGCGGAGTGAGCGGGCGAACGATCGCGGAGCGCCTGTTCTCGGGGCGGCTCATCGTCTGCGTCGGTTGCGGGGGCGTGGGCAAGACCACGGTAGCAGCCGCGCTGGGCATCGAGGCGGCGCGGGCGGGGCGCCGGACCCTGGTCCTCACCATCGACCCCGCCCGCAGGCTCGCCGACGCGCTGGGCGTCGAACTCTCCGGCGAAGCACGCGAGATCCCGCTCCCGGCGCTCGAGCGTTCGAGCGGCTCGCTGTCGGCGCTCATGCTGGACATGAAGCGCACCTTCGATGGGTTGGTGGAACGCTTCGCGGAGAACGCGGAGATACGCGAGCGCATCTTCGCGAACAGTATCTACCAGCACGTCTCCGACGCGCTGGCGGGGAGTGCCGAGTACTCGGCGATGGAGCGGGTCTACCAGGTCGCGGAGAGCGGCGACTATGACCTGATCGTGGTGGACACACCCCCCGCGCAACATGCGCTGGACTTCCTGGAAGCCCCCCAGCGCCTGATCGACTTCTTGGACAGCCGCTGGGTGGGGCTCCTCATCCACCCCGCCTTCTCGGCGAGCCGTCTGGGCTTCCGGCTCTTCCAGCGCGGGGCGCAGCGTATCCTTCGCCTGCTGGAGGGCGTCACGGGACTCGCTTTCCTCGAGGATCTCTCGGAGTTCCTGCTCGCCTTTGAGGGCATGGCGGCGGGCTTCCGCGAGCGTGCCACGGAGGTGCGCGCACTCTTGCTGGGGCCCGAGAGCCGCTTCGTGCTGGTCACGGGCCCGGAGCCCGAATCGGTACGACACGCCCAGGAATTCTTCGATCGGCTCGAGGGCTTCGAGGTTCCCCTCGAGGGGCTGATCGCCAACCGCGTCCGTCAGTGGCCAGAGGGCAGCGCCTTCGCGGTCGCATCCGAGCCTTCCCGGGCCGAACTCGAGCAGGTCTTCACGGAGCGAGGAGAGTCCCGCGACGCAGCGGCAGCCAGCGCCCGCGCCACGCTGGAGATGCTCGCGAGCTACGCGCGCCGCGTGGCGCGAGACACGGACAGCCTGGACGTCTTGCGACCTCGCGCCGCCGCCCTGGGCTGCTTTCTGCGGGAGATCCCAGAACTGGATACGGACGTGCACGACCTCGAAGGCCTGACGCGGATCGGCCGCCACGTGCTCGGCCCGGCGTCCCCCACCCATAAGGCCGGCGCGGCATCGTGACGCAGGCAGGCTAGGCTGTGCGCAGCAGCGAAACCCGCCCATGACCATCCTCATCAAGCGCTACGCGAACCGGAAGCTCTACAACACCGAGACCAGCAGCTACATCACGCTCAAGGGCATCGGCGAACTGATAGAGCTCGGCGAGGACGTGCGGGTCGTGGACAACGAGAGCGGCGAGGACATCAGTTCCGTCACGCTCTCCCAGATCCTGGTGGACAGCGAGCGCAGCGCCCGGGGCGTCCCTCAGTCGGTGCTGTCGGATTTGATTCAGAAGGGCGGCGACGCCCTCTTCGATGCCGTCAAGCGCGGCGTCGGAGATGCATCCGAGAGCATCGGCGACCTGCAGCGCAACGTGCGCAGCGCCATCTCCACCCACGAGCAGGATGCCCTCAACCTGCGAGAAACCTGGCAAAGCCTCCGCCGCGAATGGCGCGCCGACTTCGACGCCTCGTTGCAAACAGCACTCGAACGGGTCCTCGGGAGCCTCGACCTCCCGCGTCGCTCCGACATCGACACGTTGAACGAGAATCTCGATCGCGTCGCCCGCGCACTCGAGCAGCAGGCAAAACCGCAGTCGAAGCCGCGCAACGGGAAGCGCCGAGCCCCCAGCGCCGACTAGAGGGCGTCGCTCAGCCAGCCGGCCGCGGCCCCTTCCGATATGCTCGGACACCGTGCCGCGCCGTGTCGCCGTGATCGAGGACTCCCGCTACCGCGAACACAGCGGCCCCGCAGGCCACCCGGAACGACCCGAGCGACTCTCCGCGGTGTCCGAGGCAATCGCCTCTCGCGCGTGCGCGGAGCTCGTGCACTGCAGCCCGCGGGAGGCCACGTCCGACGAGATCCTGCGCGTGCACCCCGCGGAGCACGGCGAACTGCTCCGCGCCGCCGCACGCCGGGCGCCCTCGCAGTTGGACGCCGACACTTTCATGGCTCCCCGTAGCGAGGAGATCGCCCGCCTCGCGGCTGGGGCCAGCGCGGAGTTGGCACTGCGTGTGGCGGCAGGGGACTTCGCGGCAGGCTTTGCGGCGGTCCGCCCTCCGGGCCACCACGCCGAGACCCGGCGCGCCATGGGCTTCTGTCTGTACAACAACGCTGCCATCGCGGTGCGCGCGCTGCAGGCCGAGGCGGGGGTGGAGCGCGTACTGCTCTTCGATTGGGACGTCCACCACGGCAACGGGAGCCAGCAGGTCTTCGAAGCAGATCCGTCGGTCCTGTACGTCTCCCTCCACCAGTGGCCCCACTACCCGGGCAGCGGCGACTTCGGGGAGCGCGGTCGCGACGCCGGCACGGGCGCCACGCTCAACGTGCCGCTTCCCGCAGGTTGTGGGGACGCAGAGTACCTGGCGGTCAGCCAGCGCCTGCTGGTGCCTGCGGTCGAGGCCTTCCGTCCAGAAATCGTCATTGTTTCCAGTGGCTTCGACGCTCACCGAGACGATCCCCTGGCCTCCATGCAGGTCACCGGCGCGGGCTTTGGGGCAATGGCCCGCGTCGTACGCGCGCTCGCGGACGTCCATTGTGGGGGGCGCCTGATCGTGGTCCTGGAGGGCGGCTACGCGCTCACCGGCCTGCGAGAGAGCACCGCGGCGCTGCTCGACGCGCTGCTGTCCGATCACGTCCGCCCCCCCGCGGATGCCCGCCCCCACCCGCTGCTCGACGACATCGTGGATCGCGTTTCAGCGGTCCACGGCCGCGACTTTCCGGGCCTCGCACGTCTCTGAGCGACGCGACCCCGGGGCGGACCCCGATTTCAGCGCATCGGACCACGGGATCTTGTAGGGGATCGCCGCGTCTCCCCCGAGATCTAGTGGTCAAGAAAAATTCGCAGCTCCGGCCAGAAAAGCTCGAAAAAACAGTTGAAATCCGAGTCGACCGGGTGGTATGGTCTCCCACGATGATCCACTTAGGTGGTAGACAATCCCAAATTGTTGGGGTTCAGGTGGTACCCCGGCGATGTTTCGAGGGCGATTCGTGCACAGCATAGACAGCAAGAATCGCATGAGCCTGCCCGCCGGCTTCCGGCAGGAACTGCTGGCTCAGAGCAGCGAGCCGCCGGTGCTCACCAACGCCCATCAATGTCTCGACCTCTTTCCCTTCGCTGACTGGGAGGCCTTCGAGCAGCGGATCGTGGGAATCTCCTCGGTGGACCCGGAGGCCCAGGCCTACGCGCGGATGCTGATCTCTGGGGCGACGCCCTGCCCCATCGACAAGCAGGGCCGCATCGTGGTTCCGCCTCACCTGCGCGAGCACGCGGCGCTCACGCGCGAAGTCACCGTAGCTGGCGTCGGCCCCAAGATCGAGCTCTGGGACCGGAGCCGCTTCGAAGAAAACTTGACCCAGACCAATGCCCGCTACCCCGAAATGGCTCGGTCGGTAGCGGAAAAGCTGGGAATCTAAGGAGTTACATGGCGAGGGTCCGGTGAGCCCAGTGCTCAACCGGACGAGAGATTGGGGTGTCCCCGGGGTTACCAGCTCCGACGTGGTCGGGTGGTCAATGGGGGGGACAGCTCGGTTGCGCGGGGCCGCGGGGCCCCGGGGCGCCCCAACCGCTTCGCCGCCATCGCGAGCGTCGGTCCGCGTTGATTCGGTGTCGAATCACTACAGATCAGCTCTTCTCCATGGGGTAAGGGTGGGAACCCCGCAGAAGTGGTCGATGCATTCACGCACCAGCCCGTACTCGTCGCGGAATGCGTCTCGTCGCTGCGGCTTCGAGAAGACGCGCTGATCGTCGACGCCACGGTCGGCGGTGGTGGCCACGCGGCCGCGATCCTGGAGCGCACTGGACCGCACGGACGCCTGATCGGGCTCGACCAGGACGCCAATGCGGTGGCCGCGGCCGGGGAGCGGCTCGCCCGCTTCGGCGACCGCGTCCAGCTCTTCCAGCACTCCTTCCGGCACCTCGAGACGCTGCTCGAGGAGCAGGGAATCGAGGCCGTCGACGGCGTGTTGCTGGACCTGGGCGTCTCATCCCACCAGTTGGACACGACCGAGCGGGGCTTCCGCTTCGCAGCGGAGAGCGCCGATACCACCCCACTCGACATGCGTATGGACCAGCGTTCGGAGGTCACCGCCGCCGACCTGCTGCGCGACGCCAGCGAAGAAGAGCTACGGCACTGGTTCCGCGCCTACGCGGACCTGCGGGGCGCCTCTCGGCTGGCGCGCCGCATCGTCTCCGAGCGCCGGCGGGCGCCATTGCGCAGCAGCGCAGACCTGTTGGCGGTGATCGAGTCTTCTCGCGTCGGCGGCGGACGGCGCCATCACCCCGCGACCCGGGTCTTCCAGGCGCTCCGCATTGCCTTGAACGACGAACTGGGCGCCCTCGAGGATGGACTGGAAGCCGCCATCGGCAGTCTTCGCGCGGGCGGGCGTGTGGTCGTGCTCGCCTACCACTCCGCGGAGGATCGCATCGTGAAGCGGCGATTCCGCGACGAGGAGCGCGGCTGCACCTGCCCCCCGGAGTTTCCCGTGTGCGCCTGCGGACGCTCCGTGCGACTGCGGCTGCTGATGCGCCGCCCAGTGCGCCCGGAGCCGGACGAGGTCGCGCGCAATCCGCGCTCGCGCTCCGCCCGCCTGCGCGCCGCGGAACGGCTGGCGGAGGCCGCATGAGCACCCCGGAGCGGCATCGATCCGTGAGCTTGATCGGCCGCGACCTCGCCCATGCGCGTCCGCGTCGACGCTCCCGCGCGCCGGGCTTCCCCGCGGTGTTGGTCGGGGCATTGCTGGCGGGTCTGTTCCTCGCGGCACTGCGCGTGGACATCCTGCGGATGAGCAGCGCGCTGGAAGACGCTCGCGTCACGCTCGAATCCCTCGAGCGGGAGGCCCGCGACCTCACCGCGGAAGTGGGCGCGCTGCGCGACCCGGCCAGGCTCGCCGTACTGGCCGGCGAACGCGGATTCGAGGACGCCACGCGCGTCCTCGAGGCCCGCAGCCCGCAGGCTCGACGATGAGATCGGCAGACGTGCGGACCAGCACACAGCGTCTCGCAGTGGTGCGCGTCGTGATGCTGGCGTGCCTGGTCGGGCTTGCCGCACGTGCCACCCACCTCGCCGTCTTCGATCCCAAAGGCGCGGCCCGGGGGGCGGCGCAAACCGAGCGCACGCTCACCTTGGCCGCGGTGCGCGGTCAGATCGTGGATCGGCGCGGCCAGGCGCTGGCGGTGTCGGTGGACGCCCCCTCCGTATTTGCGATCCCGGACCAGATCCAGAACCTGGAGCGCACCGCGCGCTCCCTCTCACCGCTCCTGAAGCTGGCCCCCCAGGCTCTGCGCTCACGGCTGCGCCCCGGCGCTCGCTTCCGCTTCGTCGAACGATGGCTCGACGAAGCACGAGCCGAGCGGATTCTGGCGCTGAAGTTGCCGGGCATCGGCGTGATTCGTGAGCCCCGCCGCCGCTATCCGAACGCTTCGCTGGCCGCCCAAGCCCTGGGCTTCACGAACATCGACGGCCGGGGCGTGCGTGGCATCGAGCTGCAGGAGGACGCCTGGCTGCGCGGTACCCCACGACGCCTCCCCGTCGAACGCGACGGCAGCGGGCACTTCCTGCTCACCTCGGGTTCCGGCGGCGGCACCGCGGGCGGAGATGTGAAGCTGGCCCTGGACGCGACCCTGCAGGCTGCCGCCGAGCGGGAGTTGCAGGCTGCCGTAGAGGCCACCGGGGCACGCGGTGGGCTGCTGCTCTCCATGGACCCTCGCAGCGGAGAGATCCTGGCCCTCGCCGAGTCACCCGCCAGCGATCCCAATCGTTTTCGCGAACTCGGTGACAGCGCGTTCAAGTCCGCCGCCTTCCTCGACGCCACGGAGCCGGGCTCGGTGATGAAGGCCTTCCTGATGGCCGCCGCCCTCGATGCCGAGGCGGTGATGTCGGACAGCATCTTCGACTGCGAGAGCGGCAAATATAGGATTCCCCGCACGCAGAAGGATATCGAGGACGCAAATCCCTACGGCGAACTCGACATGGCCTCGGTGCTGCGCGTCTCGAGCAACATCTGCGCGGTGAAGATCGCAGAGGTCCTCGGGGCCCGGGCCCACTTCGAAACACTGCGCCGCTTCGGCTTCGGCCGGAAGACCGGCAGCGGCTTTCCCGCCGAGTCCGCGGGCATCCTGAACCCCTGGCAGCAGTGGGGGCCCGTGGAACGTGCCACCATCGCCTATGGCCAGGGAATCAGTGTCACCGCCGTACAGGTGGCTGCAGCTGCCAGCGCCCTCGCCAACGGCGGGGAACTCCTAGAGCCCCGGCTCGTGCTGGGGCACCGGATCCACGGGGGACGCTGGCACCCCACGCACAGACGCGTGGTGCGCCGCGTGATCGGGCGCGAGCAGGCCAGGCAGGTTCTCCGCATGCTCGAGAGCGTGGTGGGACCGGAGGGCACCGGCCGACGGGCGGCAATCCCGGGCATCCGCGTGGCGGGCAAGACGGGCACCGCACAGAAGTGGGACGCCGAGGAGGGCCGCTACTCGAATCGGCGCTTCCGGTCCTGGTTCGTGGGGATCGCGCCCGTGGACGCCCCGCGCCTGGTGGTGGTGAGCAGTCTCGACGAGCCCAAGCGACCCCACCACACCGGCGGCGGCATCACCGCCTCCCTCTTCGCCGAGGTGGCCCGCAGCCAGCTCGCGAGCCTCGGGGTCCGCGCTCGACCCGACGAGCGCGCGCAGCACGTCGTCGCGCATAAGGCTCCATCCACCCCGGCCGCGCGCCCGCTAACCCCCCGCGCCGCCCCGGCGACCTCGGTCGCCGGGCTGCAGGGCGACCCGGCTCCCGCGAACTGCCCCAGCGCACGCGGCTTACTCGTAGACAGCCTGGGCTCTCGCGTGTTGGTGCCGAACTTGAAGACACTGTGTGCACGCGAGGTGATACAGATCACCCGGAAAGCTGGGCTGCGGGTCGAGGTCACCGGCAGGGGCCAGGTGATCGACCAGAAACCGCCGGCCGGCTTGCCCGTGGATTCCGGGACGAGCATCTGGGTCAAGCTCGGCCCCTCGCCCTCGAGCGGAAAGACGCAAAGCTGATGCGGCTGTCGGCGCTGCTCGACGCATTGCCCGCCCAGCTGGCGCCCCTCCACATATCCTCCCAGGAATCCACGGAGGACACGGTGGTCCGCGGGATCGCCTACGACTCCCGTCAGGTCGCACCCGGCGACCTCTTCTTCGCGCTACGCGGCGTCGAGGCCGACGGCCATCGCTTCCTCGGACAGGCGCTGGAACTGGGGGCGGCGGCGCTCTGCGTCGAGGCCCTACCCGAGGGACTCGAGGCCCGGGGCCAGGTACTGGTCGTGCTCCCGGACACGCGCCGAGCGCTGGCGCCGGTGGCCGCCGCCTTCTATGGCCGCCCCTGCGAGGAACTTTCGATGCTCGGCGTCACGGGCACCAACGGTAAGACCTCCACCACCTACCTCTGCGAATCGATCCTGGCCGCCGCCGGTCACAACGTGGGACTCATCGGAACCGTGGAGATCCGCTTCGGGGGCACGAGGCAGCGCGCCCTCAACACCACGCCCGAGAGCCTCGACCTGCAGCGCACGCTTCGCGAGATGCGCACCCTTGGCGTGGACACCGGCGTGATGGAGGTCTCCTCCCACGGGCTCGACCTCGGGCGCGTCGAGGATTGTCACTTCGACGTGGCCTGCTTCACGAATCTCACCCAGGACCACCTGGACTTCCACGGCGACATGGCGAGCTACCAGCTCTCCAAGCAGCGCCTCTTCGAGCGACACTTGAAACGAGACGCCTGCGCGGTGGTGAACATCGATGACCCTTCGGGCGAGGCCTTCCTACGCAGTGCCGCCGACTCCGGCGCGCGGACCCTCCGCGTCTCCCGCTACGACCCGGCAGCGGACGTCTACCTGTCGGAGGCCGACGTGGGCCGCGAGGGCAGCCGGGCGCGGCTACGGCTGCCCGGAGAAGAGATCGACGTCCATCTCCCGCTGATCGGAGCCTTCAATCTCGAAAACCTGCTGGTGGCCTGCGGGGCCGCGACGGCGCTCGAGGTCCCCGCGTCGGCCATCGCAGAGGGGGTGGCTGCCTGCCCGCAGGTCCCCGGCCGCGTGGAACGGGTCGGCGCCGAGATCGAGGGGGCGCCCACGGTGCTGGTCGACTACGCGCATACCCCGGACGCAGTGGAGAAAGTGCTGGCCGCCCTGAGCCCGCTGTGTCGCGGCCGCCTGGTGGCGGTCTTCGGCTGCGGGGGCGATCGCGACCGCACGAAGCGCCCGCTGATGGCGGCTGCCGTGGCCCGGCACGCCGACCGCATCGTGGCCACCAGCGACAACCCGCGCACCGAGGATCCGGAGCAGATCCTGGACGACGTGGTCGCGGGACTGGCGGGCCTCTCCCCGCTGGCCCCGGAGGCACTCGACCAGGCGACGGGTGGCTACGCGCGAATTTCCGACCGCCGCGAGGCCATCGAACGCGCCATCGGCATCGCGCGCGCCGAGGACACCGTGCTGATCGCCGGAAAGGGCCACGAGGACTACCAGATCATCGGGCGCGAACGCCTGCCCTTCGACGACCGGGACGAGGCCCGGCGTGCGCTGCGGGCACGCGGGCCGAGAGGCGCAGCATGAGCGCGCCCTTCGACACCACCCAGGTGATCGCGTGGACCGGCGCCCGCTGGATCCAGGGCGGGGAAGACGTGCACTTCAGCGGGGCCTCGATCGATACCCGCTCCCTGGAAGCGGGCTCGCTCTTCATCGCGATCCGGGGTGTCCGCCACGACGCCCACGAGTTCCTCGACGCGGCGTTGGCCGCGGGTGCCACCGGCCTGCTCGTGGAGCATGGTCGCAGCCTGCCCGCCGGCCTCCGCGGCGATCTCTGCGTCCTCGCCGTCGAGGACACCACCCGGGCCCTGGGCGACCTGGCCAGCGGGCACCGCAGCGGACACGCGGGCCCCCTGGTCGCCATCACCGGAAGCAGCGGCAAGACCACCACCAAGGAGATGTGCGCGGCGGTGCTGGCCGCGGCGGGGACCTGTCTCAAGACCGAGGGCAACCTCAACAACGAGTTCGGGCTGCCACTGACGCTGCTCCGGCGCGAGGAAGGTCACCAACGCGTGGTCGTGGAACTCGGCATGAACCACCGCGGCGAGATCGCCCGGCTGGCCGCCATCGCGCGGCCCAACGTCGGCGTCGTGACCAACGTGGGGACGGCACACATCGAGTTCCTGGGCAGCCGTGAAAACATCGCGGCGGAAAAGGGAGACCTGCTCGCGGCCCTTCCCGCCGACGGCGTGGCGGTGTTGAACGCAGACGATCCCCAGGTGCGCGATCAGTCTTCGCGCAGCGCCGCGCGCGTGGTGTTCTTCGGCGACGCCCCCGAAGCCCATGTGCGGGCGGAGCATCCCCGCGTCGCGGGGAGCGGCTTCGCGTTCCTGCTCTGCGCGCCCCAGGGTCGCATCGAGGTGGAGGTGGCGGGCCTCGGCGAAACCACCTGCAGCAACGCACTGGCCGCAGCGGCGGCAGCGCTGGCCGCGGGGGTCGAACTGCCGGCGATCGCCGAGGGGCTGGCCGCGTACCGGCCCGTGCCCGGTCGTCTGCAGCCCATCGAGCTCTCCGGCGGCGGCTTGCTGATCGATGACAGCTACAACGCCAACCCGCAGTCCATGGAGGTGGCGCTGCGCATCCTGGCACGCCTGGCCGCCGGGCAACCCGGGGGCGACACGCGACGGCTCGGGGTGGCGATCCTGGGGGACATGGGCGAACTGGGCGAAGCCTCCGCGGAGGCGCATCGCGAGACGGGCCGACTGGCCGCGACGCTCGGCATCGACCGGATCTTCGCGGTGGGCGAGCAGGCGGAGACCATCGCAGCGGGGGCCACCGAACGGGGCATGGACCCCGCCCACGTCTTCGCCGCCGACAGCTGGGAGAAGACCACGGAACGCCTGGACCGTGAACTGCATGGCGGCGAGCGCGTGCTCGTGAAGGGCTCCCGGGCCATGCGCATGGAGCGCATCGTCGAACATCTCACCCATTCGGACGGAGGACACGGCTGATGCTCTACCACCTCCTGTATCCCCTTTCCGCGGAGTTCGGCGGCTTCAACGTCTTCCGCTACATCACCTTTCGCACCGGCGCAGCCACCTTGACGGCACTCTTCATCGCCTTCGTGGTGGGTCCCATGCTGATCCGCAGGCTCGAGGAACTGCGCGTGGGGCAGCCGATCCGCGAGATCGGCCCGGACCACGCCGACAAGGCCGGCACCCCCACCATGGGCGGGCTGTTGATCCTGCTCTCGTTGCTGATCTCGGTGCTGCTCTGGTCGAGCCTCGACAACCGCCTGGTGTGGATCGTGGTCGGCCTCACCTGCGCGTACGGGGTGCTGGGCTTCGTGGACGACTACCGCAAGGTCACGCAGGGGTCGAGCGCCGGTATCTCCGTGACCGCCAAGCTCTTCTGGCAGACACTGCTGGCGCTGCTGGTGGCACTGGCCATCTACACCGACCCCGGCTTCGACGCGCGCATCAGCGTGCCCTTCTTCAAGAATTTCGAGCCCTACCTGGGCTGGCTCTACATTCCCCTCGCCACCTTCATCATCGTGGCCGCCAGCAATGCGGTGAACCTCACCGACGGCCTGGACGGCTTGGCGATCGGGCCCGTGATGATCACCGCCGGCACCTTCCTGCTACTCGCCTACGCGGCGGGCCACGCGGGGATCGCCGACTACCTGGCCATCAAGCCCGTACCGGGCGCGGGCCACCTCGCCATCTTCTGCGGCGCCCTGATCGGCGGCGGCCTGGGCTTCCTCTGGTTCAACGCGCCCCCCGCCCAGCTCTTCATGGGCGACGTGGGCTCGCTGGCCCTGGGCGGCGCCCTGGGCGCCATCGCCGTTGTGATCCGACAGGAGATCCTGCTGGCCGTGGTGGGCGGCGTCTTCGTCATGGAGGCGCTGTCCGTGATCGTCCAGGTCGCCTCCTTCAAGCTCACCGGCCGACGCGTCTTCCTGATGGCGCCCATCCATCACCACTTCGAGATGCAGGGCTGGGCGGAACAGAAGATCGTGGTGCGCTTCTGGATCATCTCCATCGTGCTGGGCCTCGTCGCCCTGTCATCGCTGAAGCTGCGCTGATGGAGGGGCTGGAGGGACGCAGCGTGCTCGTGATGGGCCTGGGGGTCTCGGGCCGCAGCGCTGTCCACTTCTGTTCCGAGCGGCGCGCGCGCGTGACCGCCGCCGATGAGCGCCCGGCCCAGGAGCTCAGCGGCCTCGACGAGCTGCCTGCCGACATCGACTTGCGGCTCGGCGAGGCCTTCCCCGATCCCGCCGACTTCGAGCTGGTGGTGCCGAGCCCCGGCGTCCCCGCCGAGCGCTACCGCCCGCGGGCGCGCTGCGTGTGGGGGGACGTGGAACTCGCCTGGCGAGCGCTCCCCGTCCCCCTCATCGCCGTCACCGGCACCAACGGGAAATCCACCACCACCCTGCTGATTGCCGCGATGCTGCGCGCGGCGGGCCTGCGCGTCCGGGCCGCCGGCAACCTCGGGCAGCCCGCTCTGTCGCTGGTGGGCGCGCCCCTGGACGTGGCGGTGCTCGAAGTCTCCTCCTTCCAACTCGAAGCCACCGAGCACTTTCGCCCCCACGTGGCGGTGATCCTGAACCTCACAGCCGACCACCTCGACCGCCACGGCAGCTTCGAGGCCTACGTGGCCGCCAAGACACGCATCCTCGCCAACCTGCGCGCCGAGGATCACGTGGTACTGGGCTTCGACGACCCCAGGCTGCGCGAACTCGCCTCCGCGAGTCCCGCGCAGCTGCACGCCTTCCGCGGCGACGGGCCCCTCGAGGAGGGGGTGTGGGTCGACGGGGCTGCCCGAGAGATCGTGGTGTCGGGGGCCCGGACACGGCGCTTCTCCCTCACGGAGCTGCGACTGGCGGGCCACCACAACCTGCAGAACGCGGCGGCAGCGCTGGCCGCCGCCTGCGCGGCGGGCGCCGACCCGGAAGCGGCCGTCTCGGCCCTCGCGGACTTCGAGGGACTCCCGCACCGCACCCAGGTCGTCGCGCTCCGCGGCGGCGTGAGCTGGGTGAACGACTCCAAGGCCACCAACCCGCACGCCGCCCAGCGTGCGCTCGGCAGCTTCGAAGCGCCGCTGCTGTGGATCGGTGGCGGACGCTCCAAGGGCCTCGACCTCTCGGAACTCGCGGACTACGCGGCGCGGCGTGTGCGCTGCGCGCTGCTGATCGGCGAGGCCGCGGGGGAACTCGAGCGTGGCCTGGCGGGACGGGTGGAGGTGAAGCGCGTCGAGAGCATCGAGGCGGCCGTGGGCGAGGCCGCCCTGCAAGCGGACGCGGGCGACGTGGTGCTGCTGGCCCCGGGCTGCTCGAGCCACGACCAGTTCCGGAGCTTCGAGGAACGCGGCGAGCGTTTCCGCGCGGCCGTAGAGGCTCTGGACGGAAACGGGGAGGCGGCCTGATGCCCGGGAGCGCGCAAAGCGTGAACACTCCCGCTCCCGGGCCGCGCTTCTGGGCCTCCACGCCCGAGGGCAGCGCCTTGCTCACATCGGTCACCCTGCTGATCGCTCTCGGCGTGCTGATGAGCTACAGCACCACGGCCGTCCAGGCCCTCGGCGAATCGATCCCTCGCCTCGCCCAGCGGCACACCGCAGGCGTCGTACTGGCCGCTCTCACGCTCGTAGCAGCAGCGCGGGTTCCGCTGCAGCGCTGGCGCCGACTGGCTCTCCCGCTCTGGTTCGTCGGCGTCGCACTGCTCGGCGCCACGCTGCTGGTGGGGCATAGCGCCAACGGCGCTCAACGCTGGCTCACGATTCCGGGGCTGCCCATGGCCCTTCAGCCCGCCGAGTTCGCCCGCTTGGCCTCGGTGCTCGCGGTCGCCGCACTGCTGGCCCGGAGCATGGAGACCAGCGGCGCGGGGAAACGCGAGGTGATGCGCTGCGCGTTGCTGGCTGCCGCGCCAGTGGCGTTGCTGCTCCTGCAGCCCGACTTCGGGAGCGCGGCGGTGCTCGTCGCAGTCCTGGCCCTGCTCTGCTTCACCGCGGGCGTCGGGCTTCGCGTCATGGCGCTGCCCGCCGGCCTCGCGCTGGCGGGCGCCGTCGCCTACGTGAGCCTGCGCCCCTACGCGCTGGCGCGGGTGCGCGGCTTCCTCGACCCCTGGCCGAACGCGCAAACGGAGGGTTTCCAGCTCGTCCAGTCCTTCGTCGCCTTCGGGCGTGGCGGATTGCTGGGAGTGGGCCTGGGAGACGGACGTCAGAAGCTCCACTATCTCCCGGAGGCCCACACCGATTTCATCCTCGCGATGATCGCGGAGGAGATCGGACTGGTGGGCGTACTGCTGGTGCTGGGCTGCTTCGCGGTCTTTGCACGGGTCTCGCTACGCGTGGCCGCGCGCAGCCGCGAGCCCTTCCCGCTGCTGTTGGTCACGGGCATGATGGCGCTGGTGCTGGTGCCCGCGTTGCTCAACGCCGCGGTGGTGATGGGGCTCGTGCCCACTACGGGCCTGGCGCTGCCCTTCCTGTCCCACGGCAGCAACTCGCTCATCTGCAGTGCACTGGCGGTGGGGATCCTGCTGCGCGCCAGCAGTGCGGACGAGCAGCGCCCCGCGCGGCGCCTCGTGTCCCGTGGGCGCACCCGCCCGAGGACGGCATGACGCGGGCCGCGCTGCGCTGGGGGATCGCCGGCGGCGGAACCGGTGGGCACATCACGCCGGCGCTAGCGCTCGCCGAGCGTGTCCACGCACGCGGCGACAGCGTCTTCCTGCTCGGCTCCTCCCACGGGCTCGAGACGCAGCTGGTCCCCGAAGCGGGCTTCGAGCTCGTATCGCTGCCCTCCCGCCAGTGGATGGGCCAGGGCGCACTGGCGCGCCTGCGCGCCGGCTGGAGCCTGGCGGCGGGCTGCCGGACCGCGCGGCGCGCCCTGCGCGAGCGCGGCACCCAAATCTTGGTGTCCGTCGGGGGGTACGCGTCGGTTCCCGCGGTGGTGGCCGCCGCCACGCTCCGAATTCCCATCGCACTCGTGGAGCCCAACGCGCGACCCGGTCGAGCCAATCGCCTGCTGGCCCCGCTGGCGGCGCGAATCTTCGTGCAGTTCCAGGAGGCCGCGGTCGCACTGCGGCGCGCGGCCGGGGATCCGCGGCTCTGCGCGTGTGGGATCCCGCTGAGACGCGCGCTGGTGGAGGCCTTCGCGGACGCCCCGCAACGCAGCGCGCCCCTGGGCCGCTTCCGGCTGCTCGTCTTCGGCGGCAGCCAGGGCGCCCGGCAACTCAACGACACGCTGGTGGAGGCCGCCCGAGAACTCGACCCCGAGCGCATCGCGGTCTTCCACCAGACCGGCGAAGCCGACCGCGAGCGCGTGGAGGACGCCTATGCGGCTGCCCGTGTACCCGCCGAGGTGGTGGCCTTCGAGCGCGACATGCCCCGCCGCTACCGCGAGGCCGACCTCGCGTTGTGCCGAGCCGGCGCCCTCACCGTGGCGGAACTCTGCATGGCGGGCCTGCCCGCGCTGTTGGTCCCCTATCCCTTTGCGGCGGACGACCACCAGGCCGCCAACGCCCAGGCACTCGCGGATGCGGGGGCCGCACGCATGCTCCCCTCCCGGCCCCTCGAAACGAGCGACCTGATGACGGCCCTGCGCGAACTCATGCGGGCTCCCGAAACGCTGCGGGCGATGGGGCTCGCGGCGGCTTCCCGGGCACGCCCCGACGCAGCCGACACCATCGTGAAGACGTGCGCGGAACTGGCCCCGACCGGGGGAGAGGAGCAGCGGTAGATGCGGCGCATCGAGTGCATCCACTTCGTGGGAGCCGGTGGCATCGGGATGAGCGGCCTGGCCGAGTTGCTGGCAGGCCAGGGCTACCGGGTGAGCGGGTCCGACCTGCGCGAGGGCCCCGGAGTAGCGCGCCTGCGGGGCCTGGGCGTCGAAATCCACATCGGCCACGCGGCAAGCCACGTGGGCGACGCGGACGTGCTCGTCTACTCCTCGGCGGTCGAGGTCGACAACCCGGAGCTGGTCGCCGCACAGCGGGCCAAGATCCCCGTGATCCCCCGCGCCGAGATGCTCGCGGAGATCATGCGGCTCAAGGACGGCATCGCGGTGGCGGGCAGCCACGGCAAGACCACCACTACCTCGCTGATCGCGCACGTGCTCGACGCGGCGGGGCTCGATCCGACCGTGATCGTCGGGGGCCGCGTGCAGTCCCCGGGCCGGGCGTCCACCACCACGCGCAGCGGGCAGGGGGAGTGGATGGTCGCGGAGGCGGACGAGAGCGACGGCTCCTTCATGCGCCTGTCGCCCGTGTACGCGGTGATCACCAACATCGACCCGGAGCACCTCGACCACTACGGCTCCTTCGAGGCCCTGAAACAGACCTTCGCGGACTTCGCGAACCTGGTGCCCTTCTGGGGCGCCACCGTGCTGTGTCTCGACCACCCCGGCGTGCAGGCGGTGCTGCCGTCGATCACGCGCCGCACGCGCACCTACGGCACCGTCTCCCAGGCGGAGCTGCGGGCTGAAGAACTCGTTCCCGACGGCATGGGCACGCGTTTCCGGCTGCGCGAGGGTGGCGAGAAGCTGGGCGAGGCCCGGGCGCCGCTGCCGGGCCACCACAACGTGCTCAACACCGTGGCCACGCTGGCGGTGGCCCTGGAGCTGGACGTGCCCTTCCAACTCGCCGCCGATGCCCTCGACAGCTTCGGGGGCGTGGAGCGGCGTTTCGAGTTCAAGGGCGAGGTGGCGGGCGTGCGCGTGGTGGACGACTACGCGCACCACCCGGCGGAAATCCGCGCCACGCTGCAGGCCGCGCGCCAACTCCACAGCGGCCGCGTGGTCGCCGTCTTCCAGCCGCATCGATACACCCGCACCCGGGATCTGTGGGACGAGTTCACGCGGGCCTTCAACGACGCCGATCTGCTGCTGCTCAGCGACATCTATCCCGCCAGCGAAGACCCCATCGAGGGGATCAGCGCGAAGCGCCTGGCTGGCGCGATCCGCTCCCACGGCCACCGGGAGGTGCGCTACGCGTCGGAACTCGACGAGGCGATCGACGATCTCGCAACGCGGCTCTCGGCGGGCGACTTGGTGGTGGTGCTGGGTGCCGGCAGCATCTCGAGCCTGCCCGGCCGCCTGCTCGAACGGCTCGAGGCGCGCGCCTGATGCGGGCCCGCGTGCGCGACGAACTCCAGAAGCTGCTCGGGGACCGCGTGCGCTTCGACGTGCCGCTGGCGCGGCTCACATCGCTGCGCGTGGGCGGTCCCGTGGAGGCGGTGGCCGCGCCCGCCCATCGCGACGAACTGCTTTCGCTGCTGCAGACCTGCTCGGAACTGCAGATCCCCCAACGCGTGCTCGGCAGTGGCTTCAACGTGCTGGCCCCCGATGAGGGGCTTCCCGGCGTCGTGATCCGCCTGACGCGCTTCCGGGAGCTCGAGACGCTCCCGGCCGGCCTGCGCGCCGAAGCCGGCGTTTCGCACAGCCAGATCACGCGACGCTGCTCCGAACAGGGACTGGCGGGCCTGGAGTTCACGGCGGGGATCCCCGGCAGCGTGGGGGGCTGGCTGACGATGAACGCTGGAATCCCGGGGCGGGAGATCAAAGACGTGGTTCGGGAGGTCGAGGTGGCCAGCCCCGAGGGCCGTGCCGTGCGCCGCTTCGAGGCGCGCGAGCTCGACTTCGGGTACCGCGAACTGCGGGGCCTGGCGCCGGGCAGCGTGCTGCTCTCCGCCCTCTTCGAGGTCACCCAGGGGAGCGCCGAAGCCGTTCGCGCCGCGGTGGACACCCTGCTCGCAAAGCGCGCCCGCAGCCAGCCCCTGGACGTCCCCTCCTGCGGCTCCGTGTTCAAGAATCCGGCGGGCGATCACGCCGGCCGCATGCTCGAGGCCGCCGGCCTCAAGGGCTTCCGCATCGGCGGTGCCCAGATCTCACCCGTCCACGCGAACTTCATCGCGAATACCGGCGGGGCCACCAGCGGCGACGTGCTCGCATTGATCCGGGAAGCCCGGCAACGCGTGCTCGAGGCGACCGGACAGCATCTCGACACCGAGGTGCACGTCCTGGGAGGAGCAGCGTGAGCAGTCGATTCGAACGAGAAGCCCAGCGCCGCCACCAGCGGGCCCACAGCCATCTCGAGCGCGCGCGCAGACGACGCAATGGCGCCCAGGGCTTCTGGCGGGGGCTCTCTCATCCCGAGCGGAGCGCGTGGCACGCCCAGCGCGTGGTCGACGCGGAAGCCCGCCTGCGGATCCCGGTGGCGATCGCCTCCCTCGCGATCGGGCTCGTGCTGGGCGCAGGCGCCTGGTTGCAGGTCGGCGACGCCTTCCGCGACGCCCCGGTGACCGTCGAGCGCATCGGGGTCCGGGGCGCGCAGTATCTGGACGCCGGCGAGGTCGCCCGGGCCACGGGAATCGCCCCGGGCACCGCGCTCTCCGCGCTGGACACCGAGGCGCTGAGCCTGCGTCTGGCCGAACACGATTGGATCGCCTCGGCCCGGGCGCTGCGCCTGCCCGACGGCACGCTGGTGGTGGAGGTAGAGGAACGCCAGCCAATCGCCATCGTGCGGGCTGGGGAGCCCCCGCGACTCTTCGCGGTGGACGCCAGCGGCACACCCTTCGCGCCCCTGGACCCCGCCGACGCTCTACTTCCGCGTCTCCACACTCGCGGAAAGGTGGAAGCGAGGGTGGCCTGCCCCCGCCTGGCGGAAGCGGTGGCGCTGGTTGCCCGCTTGCCCGACTTCGGCCTGGCCGCACCCGCAGAGATCGGGGTCCCCGCTGAAACGAGCGCCGGAACCTCCGCGGAGGAGGGGGACGCGCTCGGCTTCACGCTGCGCTTCGCGGCACTTCCCACGCGCTTCGTACTCGGTGGAGGGGCCTTGGAGGCAAGCATCGAACGCCTGGTGGAGGCCATCGGCCGACACCCGGGCGAAGTGGTCCGCGCCGCGCGCGTGGACCTCAGATTTCAGGACCAGGCGGTCTTGAGCCCGCTTTCGGCCCGCAAGGGGTCGGGGGCAGCGGCGACGCGTGGAAGCGCGGCGCCATCCAGGCAGCGGAGATCCGGCTGAGCGGGATCACCGCAACAAAGGGGGAATCATGGCGAGAAGAGACGAGACGATCATTGGTCTGGATATCGGGACCACCAAGATCTGCGTGGTCGTCGCGGAGCCGACGGAGAACGGCATCGACGTGGTGGGCATCGGCACCCACCCCTCGCGCGGACTCCGCAAGGGCGTGGTGGTGGACATCGACGCCACCGTGGAATCCATCAAGCACGCGGTGGAAGAGGCGGAACTGATGGCGGATTGCGAGATCACCTCGGTCTATGCCGGCATCGCGGGCAGCCACATCCGCGCCTTCAACTCCCACGGCGTGGTGGCCGTGAAGGATCGCGACGTGAGTATCGGGGACGTGAAGCGGGTCATCGATGCCGCCAAGGCGGTCTCCATCCCCATGGATCGCGAAGTCATCCACGTGATCCCCCAGGAGTTCATCATCGACGACCAGGACGGTATCCGCGAGCCGCTGGGCATGAGCGGGGTGCGGCTGGAGGCCAAGATCCACATCGTGACGGCCGCGGTGACCAGCGCCCAGAACATCGTGAAGTGCGCGAACAAGGCCGGGCTCAACGTGATCGACATCGTGCTGGAGCCGCTGGCCTCCGCGGAGGCGGCCCTTGCGGAAGACGAGCGCGACCTGGGCGTCTGCCTGCTGGATATCGGCGGGGGCACCACGGATATCGCGGTCTTCGCAGAGGGGTCCATCCACCATACGTCGGTCCTGGGCCTCGGGGGCTCGCACATCACCAACGACATCGCGGTGGGACTGCGCACGCCCTTCGAGGAGGCGGAGCGCGTCAAGAAGAAGTTCGGGGTGGCAGCGGCGCGCTTCCTGGGAAGCGACGACGTGATCAGCGTGCCGAGCGTGGGCGGCCGCAAGCCCCGGGAGGTCTCGCGCAAGATCCTGTGCGAGATCATCGAACCCCGGGTGGAAGAGATTCTGAGCCTGGCCCGCCAGTCCCTGGAGAAGGAGGGCCTCGAGGATTCCATTCCTTCGGGCGTGGTACTGACTGGGGGCTGCTCGGCCCTGGCGGGGCTGCCCGAGCTCGCGGAGGAAATCTTCGAAACAACGGTGCGCGAGGGCATTCCTGGCAACATCGGCGGCCTCCAAGACGTGGTACGCGGGCCCATGTACGCCACCGGGGTCGGCCTGGTTCTATTCGGTGCCGCCCAGGGCCGACAGAACGCACGCTTCCGCATCCGCGACCGTTCGATCTTCGGACGCGTCAAGCAGCGCATGCGGGACTGGCTCTACCAGTTCTAGAAGCAAGCGAAAAACTTCTCCGAATTACTGAAGGACGACACGGGTTTCTGTATCATTGGCGCGACGTTTCGAGCGCGTGGGGGGTGAGGGATGGCGACGAAGAAGCGGACTTCCAAGAAGAAGACGACTTCCAAGAGACGGACGCAGCGAGCGCAGCCTCGTGCAACCAAGGCGGCGAAACGCAAGCAGCCCCGGGCCCCCAGAGTCACCTGCGACCTGCTCGAGTTCGATGAAACCTCCGCCCAGAAGGCTGTCATCAAGGTCGTGGGAGTCGGCGGGGGCGGCGGCAACGCCCTCAACACCATGTCCACCTCGGGGCTGCACGGCGTGGACTTCATCGCGGCCAACACCGACGCCCAGGCCATGGAGCACAACCGGGCGCCGATCAAGATCCAGCTCGGCGCCGAGACCACCCGGGGCCTGGGCTGCGGGGCCGATCCCGAAAAGGGCCGCTCCGCGGCCCTGGAGGTCCGCGAGCGCCTGCGGGAGATCTTCCAGAACACCGACCTGGTCTTCGTCACGGCAGGCCTCGGGGGCGGCACGGGCACGGGTGCCTCTCCCATCGTCGCCGAGGTGGCCCGGGAGTGCGGCGCGCTCACGGTGGGGGTGGTCACGAAGCCCTTCTTCTTCGAGGGCAAGGTGCGCTCCCAGCACGCGGATCGCGGCCTCGATGAATTGTACCGCGTGGTGGACACCGTCATCACCATCCCCAACCAGCGCCTGCTGGCCCTGGCGGGCAAGAACACTGCGATGAGGGACGCCTTCAAGCTGGCCGACGAGGTGCTTCTCAACGCCGTGCGGGGCATCTCCGACCTGATCACCGTCCACGGCCTGATCAACCTCGACTTCGCGGACGTGCGCACCATCATGAGCGAGATGGGCGTGGCGCTGATGGGGACGGGGGTCGCGGCGGGCGAAAACCGCGCCGAGGACGCCGCACGCATGGCGATCTCGAGCCCCCTGCTCGAGGATCTCTCCATCGAGGGCGCCCAGGGCGTACTGATCAACATCACGGGCGGCTCGGACCTCTCGCTCTTCGAGGTCAACGAGGCCTCGACGCTGATCCAGGAGGCCGCCCACGAGGAGGCGAACATCATCTTCGGTGCCGTCATCGACGAGAGCATGAGCCGAGGCGAGATACGCGTCACCGTCATCGCCACGGGCCTCCAGGGTGACCCCCTCGGCCGCGGAGCGAAGCGCCAGAGGGAGGATCCGCTCAACGTGATGCCCCTGCGCCCGGCCCCCGCGCCGGAGCGGATCTCCACACTTCCAGCAGCCCGCTCGGCGCCGGCTGCCAAGGGCGAGTCGCCGACAGCAAAACCCACTCCCGCAGCAGCGCGCCGGGAAGCCGGGCGCGACGGAGGCGCCAGCGACTTCATCTCCCCCTTCGAGGATGAACTCGACGTGCCCGCCTTCCTGCGGCGCTCCGCGGACTAGGCGTCGGCCCCGCCCGGGCACGCTGGCACGACATGTCCGACGCGGAACTCGTCCTGCTGGAGCGCGATGGCGACATCGCGACCCTCACCTTCCACGACCCGGAACGCCACAACGCCATGAGCCGCGCCATGGGAGAGGCGCTCCAGGCGCGCATCGAAGCCCTCCGCGAGGAACCCGGCCTGCGCGCCGTGCTGCTGACGGGCGCCGGACGCGCCTTCTCGGCAGGCGGGGACCTCGGCATGCTGGAGGATTTGGCCCGCGAGGCCTCGGCGGGCCGCCCGCTCCAGCAGACCCGAGACGAGATGCGGCAGTTCTACGGCCTCTTTCTCAGCGTGCGCGAGCTGCCCTGCCCCCTCATCGCCGCGATCAACGGCCACGCCATCGGCGCTGGACTCTGCGTCGCCCTCGCCTGCGATCTGCGAATCGCCTCCAGCCGCGCCCGCCTGGCCCTCAACTTCACCCGGCTGGGCCTGCACCCCGGCATGGCGGCTACCTGGACATTGCCGCGCCTGGTGGGCCCCGCCCGGGCCGCGGAGCTGCTCTTCACCGGCCGCGTGGTCTCCGCCGAGGAGGCCGAGCGCATGGGTCTGTTGAACCGCGCGGTGGCCCCCGAGGAGGTGATGCCCGCGGCGCGTGAACTGGCGCGGCAGGTAGCCGCTTCCGGTCCGCAGGCCGTGCGCGGTGTCAAGCGCTCGCTGGCCGGCAGTGCGCATGCGGGACTCGACGCGCAGCTCCAGATGGAAGCCACCCTGCAGGCCGCCTGCTTCGAGAGCTGGGACGTCACCGAAGGCTTGGCAGCGCTGCGCGAGGGGCGTGAGCCTCTCTTCGAGGATCGTTGAGCCGCAGCCGTCCCTCTTTCAGCGGCAGAGCAACTGGAAACGCGTGCGCGCGATCGGCGCGCAGCTCCAAGGCTGCTGGAAGAACCCGCTTTCCGGAAAAATTTTCGCGCGAGTGCCAACCGTCGCGGGGATTCGGCGCCAACCTGCGCTATTTTCCTCAAGGATTGACGCGAATGTTCGAAGAGTGGATGGGGGGGGAGTCCATGCCGCGTGCGCTTCGAAATCACAACGTGTGGCTGGTAGCCGCCTACCTGGGTCTCATCTTCTTGATGGCCCGCGCGTATTCCTGACGAGCCGGCGGATCACCCCCAGTCCAGGCTCCAGCCGCGACGCGGCTAGGTGAGCGCCTCCACGGGCGCCAGGATTTCCGCGGCGTCGAAGAAGTAGGCGATCTCCACCCGTGCAGTCTCCGGCGCGTCCGAGCCGTGAGCGGCGTTCCGCTCGATGTCCGTCCCGAAGTCCCCGCGGACGCTGCCGGCGGGCGCCTCACTGGAGTTGGTGGGCCCGAGCAGCTCCCGGTGCGCTGCGATGGCGCCGGGGCCCTGCAAGACACTCACCACCACCGGGCCCGAGGTCATGAACTTCACCAGGTCCGCGTAGAACGGGCGCTCCTTGTGCACCGCGTAGAAGCCCCGAGCCAGCTCCTCACTGAGCCGGATCTTCTTCATGGCGATGATCTCGAGGCCCGCCCGCTCGAAGCGGGCCAGGATCTCCCCCGCCACGCCGGGCTTCGCGGTCGCGTCCGGCTTGAGGATCGAGAGCGTACGTTCGATGCTGGCCATGGAAATCCTCCGGGAGGGAGCGGCGGAAAGGGGCCGTAGACTACCCGGATCTGTCCCTCGCGGGAAGGGGAATCCGGGGCCCTCAGTCCTCCGCGACCCGCAGCACGATCTTCCCGAAGTGCTCGCTCGCCTGCATGGCGCGGTGGGCATCGCCGGCTCGAGAGAGAGGCAATACTCGATCGACGACGGGAGCGACGACCCCGCTTGCGAGCTCGGCCCCGAAACGCTCCTGGAAGGCCGCCACCAGTGCGGCCTTCTCCGCGAGCGAGCGCGCTCGCAGCGTGGAGCCGATCAGCTGGAGCCTGCGTGCGAGCAGCGCACCCAGCGAGATCTCGCCCTTCGCCCCGCCCATCAAGCCGATCAGGAGCAGGCGCCCCCCGGTGGCGAGCGCGGCGAGATTCGCCTCCAGATAGGCCGCGCCGATGGAATCCAGCACCACGTCCACGCCGCGGCCCTCGGTGGCCTCCCGAGCCACTGCTGCAAAGTCGCCGCTCCGGTAATCGACCGCGGCGTGAGCGCCGAGTTCGAGACAACGCCGACACTTCTCCTCGGAACCGGCCGTGACCACTACGGTGGCGCCGGCCGCGCGGGCGAGCTGGATGCAGGCCGTGCCGATCCCCGATCCCCCCCCGTGCACCAGCACCGCACCGCCCGGAGGCAGCGCCCCCAGCTGGAAGACGTTCAGAAAGACCGTCAGGTAGACCTCGGGCACGGCCGCTGCGCGCAGGAGATCGAGGCCCTCGGGAACTGCCAACACGGAGCCCGCGTCCACCACCACCTCCTCCGCGTAGCCCCCACCGGGCAGCAGGGCCATCACGGAATCTCCCGGCGACCAGCCGCGGACGTCGGGGGCGACTTCGGTCACGCTCCCGGAGCACTCGAGACCCAGGATCTCCGGAGCGCCCGGCGGCGGGGGATACAGGCCCTGGCGCTGCAGCAGGTCCGCTCGGTTCACGGCGGTGGCGGTCACGCGCACGCGCAAGCTGCCGGGGACGAGGCTGGGCACCGGCGCTTCGCCGATGCGCATGCGCGACTCGTCGCCCGGCGTGTCGACCAGAATGGCTCGCATGGCCGCGCAGCATAGGCGCGTCCAGCGCTCCCCCGCGAGCCCTGCTTGCCGGAGGGGACTGCGAGCGGGGCCGGAGGCGAGCGGGTGCTGTACGCTCCTGGGGCTGGAGGTGGCCGGGGGATCGCCGGCGGGCGCTTGCGCGCGCGGGAGGAAAGTCCGGGCTCCATAGGGCAGGGAGGTCGCTAACGGCGACCCGGGGTGACCCGAGGGAAAGCGCAACAGAAAACATACGGCCGATGGCCAACGAGGCGCGGGGGCTTGCGAGAGAGCCCCTGCGAGGAGGCACAGGCGACGGTGAAATCGTGGGGTAAGAGCCCACGCGCGACAGCCGGGTGACCGGCGGCGTGGCAAGCCCCTCCCGGAGCAAGCTCGAATAGGCGCGCTGTCGAGGGTGGCCCGCCCGAAGTCCCTCACGGGGCGAGCGCACGGGTAGGAGTGCTGGAGCGGCGCAGCAATGCGTCGCCTAGATGAATGATCTCCGCCGCCGCCCGGGAAACCAGGCGGTGGAACAGGACCCGGCTTACAGGCCACATCGGAACTCCGGTTCCGAACCCGGGGGAAGAAGCGCAAGCCACGCCCCCGGGGCTCCAGCCCCCCCCCGCGCAGGCGCGCGGCTGCGCGTTCTCTCAGCTGTCGCGCAGCCTGCGCAGGCAGATCAGGCGCTCGCGGCGCCCGGCGTCGTAACCCCGCCACTTCTCGTCGGGTAGCAGGTCCGGCGCTACGCGTTCGAAGCCATTGCGCTCGAAGAAGGCGGCGCTGCGGGTGTGGGTCGTGCAAGCGAAGAGGGCCGTGTCGCCGCGCGTGAGGGAGCGCTCGCAGAGTGCCTCCACCAGGTGTCCGCCGACTCCCTCCCCCAGGAATCGCGTCAGGGTGTAGAGGCATGCGATCTCGCCCGCCTGTCCGCAGCGCAGCAGTGCCCCCACCCCAGCCAGGGACCTCCCCTCGACGAAGGCGCCGGATGCCTGGGCGAGGACTTCGTCGCGCTGGGCGCGGTCCCGGGGCGCCAGGTAACCCTCCTCGACGCCGCGGGAGATCAGCGCGTCGGCGGCCGAAAAGTCGTCCAGACCAAGCCCCCGCACCTCCAGGTAGCGGCGGCGCGTGAAGAGCGTTCCCGAGCCCGCGTAGCTGAAGAGCTCGTCCCAGAGGCCCGCCGGGCTACAGAGATTGACCTCGGGCAGGCCGGCGCGCAGCGCTCGCTCGATCTCGACCAGAAGCTGGCTGCGTTCCCCGCTCTGCGCATGCCCCGCAGCCCGAAGTTCCCCGATCTGCTCGAGATCCACGAAGGAGGCCCGACTCCCGTCGGCCCGCTGCAAGCCGTCGTCCTCGTCGAGCCAGACCAGTTTTCGCAGGCCCAGCGTCAGCGCCAGCTGGTGGCAGCCCGCCACGAAGTCCTGGGGCGGAAGTTCGAGGGCCAGCACGGGCGAAGCCTGCAGCGCTCGCCACACCCGTGCCGCCAAGGGCTCCGGGCCGGCCTCCAAGCGCGGGATCCCCCCCAACTCGGGCGCCTCGAGCGTTCGATCCGAAAGCACCAGCACGCCGGTGTGATTCGCCTCCAGGTCCTTGAGCACGCGGCCGATCACCGGGGCCCCCGCGCGGCATCCGCCCGCGACGGCCAGCGCCAGCGTGCGGCCGTGGAACTCCCGGAGGTAGAAGCCCTCCTCGCTGAAGTTCTGGGGCGCGCTCGTGGGGGCGTCCGGGGCCATCGGACTGCACAGTGTGGCGGATGTTGGTGTAACCTGCCGCGCCAATGGACTGGCAGGGTTGGCTCACACTCGCCGTCGTTTGTGTCACGCTCGTGGCCATGGTCCGGGAAGTGGCGGGCCCGGATCTCGTGATGATGTCCGGGCTCTTCGTTCTCGCGGCCGCCGGCGTGCTCACGCCCACGGAGGCCTTCTCGGGCTTCTCGAACCCCGCACTGGCCGCCGTGGGCATGCTCTTCATCGTCTCGGCGGGGCTGCGCGACACCGGCGCCCTCGATGCCACCGTGGGGCGCTGGTTCGGCGCGGCGCGCAACGAGGGGGAGGGCCTGCTGCGCATGACCCCCGCAGTGGCGGCGCTCTCGGCCTTCCTCAACAACGCCCCCATCGTCGCGATGATGACCCCGCTGGTGACCGGCTGGGCGGGGCGGCGGGCCCTGCCGGCCAGCCGCCTGCTCATCCCGCTCAGCTACGCATCGATCCTGGGCAGCATGATCACGGTGATCGGGACCTCCACGACCCTCACCGTGGCGGCGCTGGTGATCGATGCGGGAATGCCCCAGATCGGCTTCTTCGAACTGGCCCCGGTGGGCCTGGTGATCGCCGCCGCTGGCCTCCTCTACCTGCTCTGGGTGGCTCCCTCGCTGTTACCGGACCGGCAGGGTGCCAGCGAGAACCTGGGGGACCGCTGGCGCGAGTACACGGCGGCCATGATCGTGAGTTCGGACTGCCCGCTGATCGGCCAGAGCGTCGAGCAGGCCGGGCTGCGTCAACTTCCGGGGCTGTTCCTGGTGGAGATCGAACGGCGCGGCCACGCGCTCTCCCCCGTCGGGCCCGAGGAGTTGATCCTGGATGGAGACCGGCTTGTATTCGCCGGCGTGGTCTCCACCATCGTCGAGCTTCAGCGCATCCGGGGCCTGCTGCCGGTCACAGGCGAGGAAACACCCAGCGCCGCCCAGGCCGCCCAGCACCTGATCGAGGTGGTGGTCTCCTCCTCGTCGCCGCTGATCGCCCGCAGCATCCGCGAGGCGAACTTCCGGACCGTCTACGATGCGGCGGTGATCGCCGTGCACCGCAACGGCGAGCGCGTGCCCGGAAAGCTGGGCTCCATCGTGCTCGAAGCCGGCGATGCGCTGCTCCTCCAAGCCGCGCCGGGCTTTCTCCGCGCACACCGTCACAGCCCCGACTTCTACCTGGTGAGCGAGGTCCAGGGCGCCGAACCCCCGCGCCACGAGCGAGCCTGGGTGGCGATCGCGATCCTGGTCGCCATGGTGGCGACCGCGGCCAGCGGACTCTTGCCGATCGCGGTGGCGGCCTTCGGGGCCGTGGGCGCACTCCTGTTCGCGGGTTGTATCGATGGTCGCAGCGCCCGCCAGAGCGTGCAGTGGTCGATCCTGGTGGTGATTGGGGCGGGCCTGGGCATCGCCCTGGCCATGCACAAGACCGGTGCCGCCGCCTACCTGGCCGGCGGAATCGTCACCGTGGCGGGCCCCCTGGGAGCCCTGGCGACGCTGGCCGCCATCTACCTGGTGACCCTGCTGATGGCCGAACTCCTGCACCACAACGCCGCGGTGGCACTGATGTTCCCCATCGCGGTGGCCGCGGCCAGCCAGGTCGGCGCCGACGTGCGGCCCTTCGTGATGGCCGTCGCCATCGGGGGATGCTGCGCGTTCGCCTCCCCAGTCACCTATCAGACCCACCTGATCGTATACGCCCCTGGGGGCTACCGATTCATGGACTTCGTGCGGGTGGGCCTGCCCCTCGACCTGCTGTCTGCGGCCATCGCGATCGTCGGAATCCCGATCGTCTGGCCCCTCTAGCCAGAGGGCCGCGAACCCCCGCCTGACGCGTCGGGGGCAGCCTCGAGCGCGGCGCTGCCAGCTTTCATGCCCCCCCGGGACCCGCATCGGTCTGATCGTGGGGTTACGCGTGAAGAGACTCGATCGAGGCAAAAGCGCCACAGTTCGCATCTTCGTCAGTTTAGGGCTGAAGATGCTGGCTTTTTGCTCGGAGATCATGCAAAATGGAGAGTCGGCTGAGCGCCCCCCAGTTGACCTGCACGGATTAATCTCCGATTTTGCGGTCCGCAGCCTTGGAATTACCGCCTACCCCCGTGGGTAGCGGCCTGGGATCGGAACCGCGAGACGGGGACTAAGGACGCTTGCGTGCGGTAGGGGGGGGCAGACATGGCCGGAGACTATTTCAGGAAGAAAGCACAGACGAGGCGGGCGGCATCGGGCTCGAAGGCCGCGAGTCGCACCGCCGGAGACGAGGGAAAAAGCTTGAAGGCGAGCGCGACCCCTAATGCCACGAAACCTGCCAGTGGGGCGACGGGAGTCAGTCGAACCGTATCCGCGGACGAACTCGACCCCGGTCGCGAGCGACGCCCCCTGGAGTCCTACTTCCAGGAGATCGGCGGGACCCGGACACTGAAGCGCGAGGAGGAGGTGATCCTCGCGAAGGAGCTCGAGACCGCCACCCTGGAGCTGCGCGAGACCCTCTACTCCATCCCGATGTGCGCTCGGCACATCGTGCAGCGCTGGGACAAGCTGCGGGCCCTCTCACACACCGGTGCCAAGCTCTCCGAGTCCATCGGCGACGAGGAGACCGGCGAGATCGCGGCCCGGGTCGAGCGCGGCGTCAAGCGCCTTCGCACACTGCTCGGACAGCGCGACAGAGCCCGTCAGGCCCGAAAGCGCAAGGACATCGCCCGGGTCGACACCCGGATCTCGCGCGAGATGCAGAGGGCCCACCTCTCGCTGGTCGTGCTGGCCGAGATGCGACACGCCGTGCTCCAGCTTGCCCGCGAGCTGCGCCGCTCGCGCCGCGGCACCCGGCGCTTCAAGGAGCTGGAAGTCACCGCGGAGATGGAGCGGGCGGAACTCCTCGAGCGCGTGGAGGCCGTCGAACGCGCCCACGAGCGCATGAGCGACGAGAAGAACCGCTTCATCGAGCACAACCTGAAGCTCGTCGTCGCCATCGCCAAGGACTACCGGAATCTGGGCCTCTCCTTCCCGGACCTGATCCAGGAGGGCAACCTGGGCCTGATCCGGGCCGTCGAGAAGTTCGACCACCGGCGCGGCTTCAAGTTCTCCACCTACGCGGTCTGGTGGATCCGGCAGGCCCTGGTGCGAGCGATCCAGAACCACTCCCGAACGATTCGGCTTCCCTCGCACGTGCACGACCGCCTGCAGCGCAGCCAGCGCGTTCGCGCCGAGCTGACCGGCAAGCTGGGGCGAGACCCCACGGCGGCCGAGCTGGCGCCGGAGCTGGGAACCGACACGGGGTCCCTCGAAATACTGGACCGCCTGTCCCGGGAGGCCATCTCCCTGGAGTCCTCGGTCGCCGGCACCGAGAAGCGCCTCGAGGACTTCGTCTCGGATGCCACGGCCAGCGCGCCCGACAATGGGCTGGACGGCGACCGCATGCGCTCGGGTGTCGGCCACCTGATCGGAGCGTTGACCGCGCGCGAGCAGTTGATCCTGCGCCTGCGCTACGGGCTGGGCGGCGAGGAGGAGCACACCCTGGAACAGATCGGCCAGACCCTGGGCCTTTCCCGGGAGCGCGTGCGGCAGCTCGAGGCCCGGGCGCTCAAGAAGCTGCGCGAGACGCTGCCCGCCCAGAACCTGCACCCGATCCTCGAGCCTTAGCCGACCACTCCCGGCACGCTGCGCCTGGGGGGGCTGACGCAGGCCCGGGAGGCCTGCGCGCGAAACTCGCGGAGTTCCCGGACCGCGAGAATCTCAGTGGAGCCAGAGCCAGGCCAGGAAGAGCGCGCCCACCGACCAGGTGTAGTACGCGAAGCGGTACAGGCTTCCCCCCTGCAGCAGGCGCACGAAGAGCGCGATGGCGGCGACGCCAAAGAGCATCGCCACCGCGCTTCCCAGCCAGAGCGGCTGCAGCGCGGCAGCAGGCATCCCGGCAAGTTCGGGCAGCAGCCGCAGCGTGGCGCCCGAGATGACAATCACGCTCATCAGGAAGGAGAACTCGGCAGCAGCGGCAGGGCGCACGCCCAGCGCCAGGGCCGCGGCCACGGTGGTACCGCTGCGCGATACGCCCGGAAGGATCGCAAGGGCCTGGGCACAGCCGATCCAGAAGGCGGCCCCCCAACCCGGGGCCTCGAGGAACGCCCGCTGCGCGGACCGCCGCGTGCTCCAGAGCGCCGCGCCGGTGACCCACAGACAGATCCCGGTGACGGCGGGCACCTCGAACTGCCGCTCGAGGGCATCACCGGCGGCCAACACCAGCACGACCGCGGGCAAGCTCGCGAGCGCGAGCTTGCCCGTGTAGACGACCGCCTCGCGCTCGCCCACGCAGAGCCCGCGCAGCAGGACCCATACCCTTCGGCGGTAGAAGATCAGCACCGAGGCCAGCGTGGCGAGGTGGACGGCGACCTCGAAACGCAGGCCCTCGTCGCGCACGCCGAGCAGCGCCTGGAAGATCACCAGATGTCCGGAACTCGACACCGGCAGGAACTCCGTGAGCCCCTGGACCGCGCCGAGCACCGCCGCCTCTAAATCCGTCACCGCGAAGCGCCATCCCCCGACAGGCGGGCTTTCCCCGCACCCTCTCGCCGCGCTGCCCGCGAAGACGCCAACCACCGGGCGTCGCGATACCTCGCGGATGCTATCGAATCCACGCCGCCCGGCGCTTGTGTGCCCAGCATCGAGGGGCAATCGCGCCCCGGTCGCTATTCTCTGCGCCCGACGAGGTGCCCCCGTGCGGGCCGCTAGCCATAGCCGGCGCCGCGTCGCCGCGAACCCGAAGCTCCAGGAGTCCACGTGATCATCGCCTGCCTGGACCTGGAGGGAGTCCTGACTCCCGAAATCTGGATCAACGTGGCGGAGCGCACGGGGATCGACGCCCTTCGCCTCACCACGCGGGACGAGCCCGACTACGACGTGCTGATGGGAAAGCGCTTGGCCATCCTCGAGGAGCACGGCCTCGGCCTCTCCGACATCCAGGCCGTCATCGCCACCCTGGACCCGCTGCCGGGCGCGCGGGATTTCCTGGACTGGCTACGCGAGCGCTTCCAGGTGGTGATCCTCTCCGACACCTTCTACGAGTTTGCGGACCCGCTCATGCAGGCCCTGGGACGCCCGACACTGCTGTGCCACAGCCTCGAGATCGACGCCCGGGGCCGCGTAGCAGGCTACCGGATCCGCCTGCCCGACCAGAAGCGCCGGGCGGTGGAGGCCTTCCGCGCCCTCGCCTTCCAGACCATCGCCGCCGGTGATTCCTACAACGACACCAGCATGCTCGGCGCTGCCGACGCCGGCATCCTGTTCCGCCCACCTGAAAACGTGATCCGGGAGTTCCCCGATTTCCCGGTGACCCAGGGCTACGAGGAGCTACGCGAGGCCTTCCTGGCCGGGGAGGCCCAGTGCGCAGCGCTCGCCTGAAGCCGCGCCGGGTCTGGTTGAGCGCGCTCGTGGCCGGGCTGGCCCTGGCCTGCGGATCCGATCCGCCCGCCGACCAGTCCGCCCCCGCGCCCACGGCCCCGGCCCCCGCTGCGGAAACCCGTGAGGAGCCTACGCGGGCCCTCGAGCCCGGCGACGCGGCGGCCGGTGCGCTCACCTACAGGAACCTCTGCGCCTCCTGCCACGGTGAGAGCGGCTGCGGGGACGGACCGCTGGCCTCGACCCTCGACCCCAAGCCCGCGCGCCACTGCGACGGCGAGCGCATGAACGGGGTCGAGGACGACTACCTGGTGGAGATCATCACGCGCGGCGGATACGCGCTCGACAAGTCACAGATGATGGCCGCCTGGGGGGGCACGCTCTCCCCCCAGCAGATCCAGGACGTGGTGGCCTTCATCCGCACGCTCGCGGACCCGCCCTACGCGGCCCCCGGCTCCTGAAGCACCCCCCCGGCCTCGCGCCTTGCGTCCAGTTTGAACATGCGGCGCCCGCCGGGCTGGTAGGTGAGCACCGCGGCGCGGCGCGCCCTTCCGGACCGGTTGGGCTCGGAGCCATGCACGCTGTGGGCACTGAAGAAGACCAGGCTCCCCGCCGGCACCTCGAAGAGCAGCTGCCGGGAGGCATCGAAGCCACGCGGGTCGGTGAAGAGCGGACCCAGCGTGCCGTCGCCCTCGAGCCCCGGCAACATGCCGCGCTTGTGACTGCCCGCAATCACCCGGAAGCAGCCGTTTTGCGCGCTGGCATCGTCGAGGGTCACCAGTACGTTGGGCATGCGTTCGAGCTCGGACGCGAAGTGCGCCCAGTAGGGGGAGTCCTGGTGCCAACGGAAACCCGATCCCTCGTAGGGGCGCTTCAGGTTGATCTTGTCGGTAAAGAGAGCGACACGCTCGTCGTCCACCAGCTCGCGCACGGGCACCACGATGCGCGGATCGTCCACCAGGGCGTCGCAGCGAGCGTCCAGGTGGTGGAAGGGCTCCACCACGCGCACGGCCCCGGATGCCGGGTCGTGCTCCATCTGCACGGTGGCGTCCTCGGTCTCGAAATAACGGTTGCCGTCGATCCGGTAGCCGCGGCCCGAGCTCTCGATCTCCCCCTCGACCAGGACCACGCAGCGCTCCACGGCCTGCCGCAACGCCGCAATCTCCTGGGAGGAGAACACGGCCTTCCGGCTGAAACAGCCCTGCTCGCGCCAGGCGAGCCGCTCGCTCTTCGACAGGCCTTCCGCGCCCACGTCGGGGCACCTCCGCGGGAACCACGCCCCGTAGAAAGCGAGTTTCCGACGCGCTGCGAGAATCCGCAAGTCGCGCGCCCTATACTGAAGACGGGGGGGAACGCGGCGTTGCACACCGCCAAGCTCTGCGGCCCCGAGCAGACGCAAATCGGAAATCATGCGGCGGTCGGCCGGGGCTTCGCGGCCATCGGCCTGTCGCGCGGTGGCGCTGCCAAGACCTATCGGTACCGGGACCCCAACGAGGACGCCTGCGCGTTCGCGACCTCGCCCGCCGGCATGCTGCTCGCCGTGGCGGACGGCCACTGGGGGTGGGAGGGCTCCCAGGCCGCCGTGTTGCGACTCATCGAGACCCACGCGGCGAGCCTGCTGGCAACCGGGGACAGCGGGCACTCGGAGTCCTGGGAGGCGACGGCCCGCACGCTGCTCGTCGACCTCCAGCAGCAGATCCTGCGGGCCGGCGGGCACCGCGGCGCGAAGCCGCCGCGCACCACGCTGAGCCTGGCCATCGCGTTCCCCGAGCGCTCGCTGATGAACTGGCTGTGCGTGGGGGACAGCCTGCTCTTCGTGGTGGAGGAGGGCGGCAGCCACGAAATCGGCGCGCCTGTGGGCGCGATCCACTACCTGGGTTCTCCCGCGGACGACGCAGAGCGCCTCTACGCCCACGCGCGCGTGGGCAGCCGGTCGCTCCGGGACTGCCGCGCCCTGGTGCTGGCCACCGACGGCCTCTCGGAGCCCGGGATCGGCGTCGTCGACCCCGCCGCCAGCATCGAGTCGGCAAGCACCAGCGCCGCCCGCGCCGAGGATCCGGAGCTATGCGCGCTCGAGACCGTGCGCAACCTCTTGGAAGAGGTGCTCTCCTCCCAACGGCGCCAACGCGCGGGGGACAACATCGCGATCGCGGTGGGCTGGCTCGGGGCGCGCTGAGCGGCGGCGCGCCCGCGGCATTCCCGCCAACCCCGCTCAGAGACTGGCCAGCAAGCCCACCACTCGCTCCGCGAGCGCTCCCGCCGCGGTGAGCCCCGGCGACTCGATACCCATGCAGTTCACCAGACCCGGCAAACCGGCCGCCGACTCCTCGGCCACCACGAAGTCCCGGAAGGGCTCTCCGGGCCCCGAGAGCTTGGCGCGCACGCCCGCGAAGTCCGGCTGCAACCACTCCTCCTCGAGCGCGGGCAGGTAGCGTTGCACGAGCCGGGCAAAGTGAGCGGCCTTGGCGGGGTCCACGCGGTAGTCGAGGGAATCCACGTACTCGGCATCGGGTCCGAAACGCAGCCGCCCGCCCAGGTCCACGCCGGCGTGCACTCCGAGCCCGGGGCCGCGAGCCACCGGGTACACGAGCCGGTCCAGCTTCAGGGGCGCACCGGGAGCCATCGAGAAGTAGTCGCCCTTGCAGGGATGCAGGCGGTAACCGGCGGCCACCACGTCCATGCCCAGCTTCTCGGCGAGCGACTGGGCGTGCAGACCCGCGGCGTTGACGAGGGCTCCGCACTGCAACTCCGCGCGCTGGCCATCCGCGTCGTCGACCTGCAAGCGGAAGCCCCCGGGCGTGGCGCCCGCTTCCAGGACCTCCGCCTGGGTGAGCAACACGGCGCCGTGGGCCTCGGCCTCGGCGAGGTAGGAGAGGCACAGCGCATGGGCGTCCACGATGCCGCTCTGGGGCGACTCCAGGGCCGCCAGTGCCCGCACCTGTGGCTCCCGGCGAGCGACCTCAGCGGCATCGAGCAAGGCGAGGTCCTCGGCGCCGTTGGCCGTGCCCAGCGCCTCGAGTTCCTCGAGGGCCGGTAGCTCCTCGTCGCGGGTGGCCACGACCAGCTTCCCGCGGCGCCGGTGCGGGATGCCCAGCCGTTCGCAGCGCTCGTAGAGGAGGTGGCGGCCCGCCACGCACAGCGTCGCCTTCAGCGAGCCCTCCGGGTAGTAGAGGCCCGCGTGCACCACCTCGCTGTTGCGAGCGCTGGTCTCCCGGGCGATGCCCTCCTGCCGCTCGAGGATCAGCAGCGAGCGCCCGGCCCGTGCCAGCGCCGCCGCCACGGCGAGGCCCACCACCCCGGCGCCCACCACCACGACATCCGCATCTCGCTGCATGTCCGCCCGCGCGGCGCCGGCTTAGAACGCCGCGCCGAAGACCTCCGCGTAGTCCCTGCGGAACGCCTCGAGATCGATGCGCTGCACCTGGGTGCCGAGCACCGCCACCTGGCGCGCACCCATCAGGCTCCCCATGCGCCCGGCCACGTCGAGGGGCTGCCCGGCGGCCAGGCCATACAGGAAGCCCGCCCGATAGGCGTCCCCGCAGCCCGTGGGATCGACCACCTCCGCCGCGGCCACCGCCGGGATCTGCAATGCGTCGCCGTCCGCCCGCACCTCCGAGCCCTCGGCGCCGCGGGTGATGATCACCACGCCGCAGCGCGCTGCCACGGCGGCCTCGTCGAGACCCGTGGTCTCGAGGGTCAGCGACCACTCGTAGTCGTTCACGAAGTAGCCGGCGGCGCCCTCGATGAGTTCCACGAGTTCGTCGCGGGAGAGCAGGGGCAAGCCGTGGCTGGGATCCACGTAGGTGGGCACCCCCCGCTCCTTGAGGGCCCGGGCGTGGTCGAGCATCGCCTGCTTGCCGTTGGAGGAGACGATGGCGAGGTCGATGGCTTCCTTCACGTCCTGCACGCGGGCCTCGTGGGCGCGCGCCATGGCGCCCTCGTAGAAGGCCCAGATCTGGCAGTCGTCGGCGTCGGTGGTCGCGAAGCCCTGGGCGGTGCGCACGTCCGACAGCACCCGCAGCCCGTCGCGCCGAATCCCGCAGCCGTCCAGCCACTCCGCGTAGGGGCCGAAATCCTCGCCCACGGCGGCGAGGATCAGCGGTTCCTCGCCCAGCAGCCGCAGGTGGTAGGCGATGTTGCCCGCCACGCCCCCGAAGTGCGTCTTCAGGCTGGTGATGTTGAAGGAGACGTTCAGCGCGTGCAGCTTCTCGGGCAGGATGTGGTTCGCGAAGCGGTCCGGGAAGACCATGATGTGGTCGAGGGCCAGCGAACCGGACACCAGGATCGTCATGCGGGCCTCCTCGACCGGGCAGTCTCGCGAGCGGGCCCCGGGGCGTCAACTCGCGGTGGCCGCCTCCCCCGGCCACGGCAGCGAAATGGGGCTGATAGACTCCCCGCCATGGCGAAGCTGCGCGTGGCGGTGCTGCTCTCGGGCAGCGGCACCAGCCTCGAAAACCTCTGCGAGCAGATCGACGCCGGTGCCGTGCCCGCCGAGATCGCCTGCGTGATCGCCTCCCGCGCCAGCGCGGGGGGGCTCGACCGGGCGCGGCGGCGCGGGATTCCCGCCCATGCCGTACCCCGGCGCGAGCATCCTGGCGTGGGCGCCTTCAATGACGCCCTGCACGCCATCCTGGAGGGCTACGAGATCGACCTGGTCGCCCTGCTCGGCTTCCTCTCCCCCTTCCAGTCCCGCGGGCGCTGGAAGGGTCGCGTGATCAACGTGCATCCCGCCCTGATCCCCGCCTTCTGCGGCAAGGGCTACTACGGCCGGCACGTCCACGAGGCCGTACTGGCCAGCGGTGTGCGCGTCAGCGGCGCCAGCGTCCACTTCGCGGAAGACGAATACGACTCCGGGCCCATCATCCTCCAGGAGGCCGTGGAGGTGCGGGAGGACGACACGCCCGACAGCTTGGCGGCCCGGGTCCAGGCCGCGGAGCGGCGCCTGGTCCCCCAGGCGGTGCGCCTCTTCGCCGAGGGGCGCCTGGCCATCGAGGGCCGCCGGGTACGCATCCGAGGCTGAGCGTCCCCCGGCGCTCGCCACACCCGCATGGCGATTTCTGTCCGGCGGCGTTTTTTTGCTTGAAGAAAAGCGAAAAAAAGACGAAAGTAGGATGCGTGTCCCCGGTCCCCCGACCCCGCGCAGGCCCCGCACGTCCCGACGCGGCGGGGCCGGAATCCGCCCTGCCGCCGTCCGAGGCGCGCGAGCAGGTCATCGGGTCGCTGCTGCGCGAGTTGGGCTCCCAGCTGCGCCGGGGCCACCGCGCGGCGCACTGCACGGGCCGGCCCCTGCCCACCGGCCTGCCCTCCATCGATGAGTTGGTGGGGGGCGGACTGCCGGGCGGAAAGCTGTGCGAGATCGTCGGCCCCGCTTCCTCGGGGCGCACCTCGCTGGCGTTGGGGCTGCTGGCCCGGGCCACCCGCGCGGGCGAGTGGGTGGCGCTGGTCGACGAGGCCGACGCCTTCGACCCCGCCTCCGCGGACAACGCGGGGGTCGCCCTGCCCCGGCTTCTCTGGGCCCGCCCCCCGGACCGCTCCCGGGCCCTGCGCTGCTGCCAGCAGTTGCTGGCCGCACGAGGCTTCGCGCTGGTGGTCTGGGATGCCGCGGGCAGGGGGCGGCAACCGACACTGCCCGGTGCCGCCTGGCAGAAACTGGCACGCAGCGCGGCCAGCGCGGGAACCGCGCTGGTGGTGCTCTGCGAACGGCACCTGGCCGGCCCCTGCTCGGAGCTCTCCCTGGAGCTGCAGCGGGCCCGGGCGCACTTCGGGGGGGCGCCGGGAGCGCCCGCGCTGCTCGAAGGCATGGAGGTCGCCGCCACCGTGCTGCGCGGGCGCCGCGGAAGTGCCGGCGGTGCCGCTCGCGCTCGGCTGAGCGTACACCCGCCGTCGGCCTGAGGGCGTGCGCGTCGGCTGTCTGCTGCTCCCCGACCTGCCGCTGGCCGCCGAACTCCGGGCGCACCGGGAGCTGGTGGGCCTGCCCTGCGCGGTGGCCACGGGCCGGGACTCCCGCGCGGAGCTGATCTCCGTCTCGCCGGAAGCGCAGCACCAGGGCGTGCGCCGCGGCATCGGCATCTCCCACGCGCGCATGCTCTGCAGCGAGCTGCGGGTGCGGGTCGCCTCCCCGGCGCTCTGGCAGGCCACGCGGGAGGCCTTGCTGGACACCGCCCTCGCCTGCTCTCCCCGGGCCGAACTGGCCCCCGAGGCCTCGGGGCTCTTCGCCGTGGAGGCCGCCGTCCACCTCGACGCCTCGGGGGCCGAGCGGCTCTTCCACTCGGAGGCGGGCCTGGCGTCAGCGCTGTGCGCGCGTGCCGAAGCCCTGCAGCTGCCCGCCAACGTGGCCATCGCCTGCTCGCGCGACGTCTCGCGGCTGGTGGCGCGCGAGCTGCCCCGCTCGGGGGGTCACAGCCGGGTGCTGCGCGCCGGCGAAGAGGCCGCCTTCCTCGCTCCCCTGCCCATCGATCTGCTGAACGCCGAGGACTCCCTCGCCCAGGCGCTCACGCGCTTCGGCGTGCAGACGCTTCGCGACCTGCTGGCACTGTCCCCACAATCCCTGGCCGCGCGCCTGGGCCCCGAAATCCTCGAGTGGATGGACCGGCTCCGGGGCACGCGCAAGGAGGCCCCGCTGGCGAGTCCCGTGGACCCGCGAATCGTGGAGGCCATCGACCTCGACTTCGCGGTGGAGCGCCTGCAACCGCTGCTCTTCGTGATCCAGGGCCTGCTCTCGCGCTTGCTGGCACGCCTCGAGGCCCGCCGCCTCGGTTGCGGGGAGTTCTGCATCCACCTCGACCTCGCCGATGGCGAGCACGACACCCGGCGCATCGGAGTGGCCGCCCCCACCCGGGACCTGCGGGTGCTGATGGGTCTGGCGGGCCGGGCCCTGGAGACCCACCCCCTGCGCGCCCCGGTGGAGGCGCTCCGCATCGAGACCGAGGGAAGCCGGATCGGCTTCGATCAACTGGACCTGTTCCGCCCCGCCGGACCCGCACCGGCACTGCTGGACGAGACCCTGGCCGCGTTGGCGAACCTGTGCGGCAGCCAGCGCGTGGGCTCCCCGGTGGTCGCCGACACCCACCACCCGGACGCCTTCGGGATGCAGGCCTTCCAGGCGGGCTCCACGGCGCCTGCCAC
>JABSQX010000002.1:132611-141491 GCA_013215615.1 Myxococcales bacterium
GTCCGCGACACCCCGGTGCTCGCCGGTCAGCTCGCGTCGAGGGCGTTGCGCCCGCCGGTTCGCGCCCAGGTCCGGCTGCGAGGCGATCGCCCCGTGTGGGTCGAAAGCCCGGTGATCCGGGGCCGGGTGCTGCGCAGTGCCGGCCCCTGGCGCACCACCGGGGGTTGGTGGGCGCCCGAGGAGCGCTTCGCGTTCGACTGCTACGACGTGCAGACCAGCGACGGAGGCGTCGCCCGCCTCCGCTTCGACCACCTGCGAGGCTGCTGGCAGGTCGACGCCCTCTACGACTGAGTGGAGGGCCGCCCCTTCAGTCCGGGGTCTCGGACTCGCCACGCTTGTGCTGCATGGACAGGCCCGCCCGACCCGCGTGGGCGGCGTCTCCCCGCACCAGCTTGTCGGCCCCGAAGCGCTCGGCGATCTCGTCCATGGCGCGGTTCAGCCGGCCACTGCGCGCTTCGCCCTCCTCCACGGGAAAGAGCCCCAGCTGTCCGCGATCCGCGCGCAGCAGGTTGCTGACCCCCACGCCCAGCAGGCGCACGGGCTGCTCGAGCTTCGCGTCCCGCAGCAAGCGACGCGCCACCCGCGCGAAGGTCGCACCGTCGTCGCTGGGCTCCGCGAGCGTGCTGCGCCGGGTGAGCAGCGGGTAGCCGCGCGGCCCCGCTGCGACGCGGCGCGCCAGCTTGAGCTTGAGGAAGACCGTGCGCGCCTGCAGTCCGCTGCGCCGCAGGCGCCGGGCCACCGCCTCCGCGTGCTGGGAGATCACGGACTCGAGGACTTCGCGCTCGCTGATGTCGCGCTCGAAGGTGTTCTCCTCGCTGTAGGAGACGGGCGCCCGTCCGGGCTCCACCGGCGAGTCATCCTCGCCCCGGGCCAGCCGCGAGACGTGCGCCCCGAAGTCCCCGAAGCGCGTCTCGAGTTCGCTGCGATCCGCGCCGGCCAGGTCTCCCAGCGTCGCGAAACCCGCCTCGTGCAGGCGCTTCTCGCCCACCGCCCCGACCCCCCACAGGCGCCGCAGGGGCAGCGGTGCGAGGAAGTCGCGCACCCGGCCCTCGGCCACCTCCAACAGGCCATCGGGCTTGGCGAGGTCGCTGGCGATCTTCGCCACCAGCTTCACCGGGGCGATGCCCACGGAAACCGCCAGGCCGGTCTCGGCCCGCACCTCGGCACGCAGGCGTTCGCCCACCTGCACGGGCGCGCCCTGCAGCCGCTCGCTGCCCGAGAGATCCAGGAAGGCCTCGTCGAGGGAGAGGCCCTGCACGAGCGGCGTGAAGCGCTGGAAGACCTCGAAGATGCGCCGGGACTCGGCGGCATAGCGGCGCATGGAGCCGCGGAGGAACACGCCCTGCGGACAACGTTGGCGCGCCTCGGCGCTGGACATCGCGGAGTAGACCCCGAACTCGCGCGCCTCGTAGCTGGCCGCCGACACCACCCCGCGCGGGCCGGTGCCGCCCACGATCACGGGTCGCCCGCGCAGCGCGGGATCGTCGCGCTGCTCGATGGACGCGTAGAAGGCGTCCATGTCGGCGTGCAGGATCACACGGGAAGGGGGCATGGCTCCTCGCCACAACTCTAGACGAGCGGGCGCGGCGCGCATCTCTGCGCGCGACGTCCCGCCGGGCCACCGGTATGCTCGGGGCCCTCAGACGAGAAGGAGAAGCCCTTGCTGGATCGCAGCCCCAGACGCAGCGCCGCGGAGCCCACGGCCGCGGGCGGGTCGGCGGCGGGCGTCCGCTGGGACCTCTCCCACCTCTACGCGAGCCCCGACGACCCCGCCCTCGAGGCGGATCTCGACGGCATGCTGGAAGACGCGCGTCGCTTCGCCGCCGATTACCGGGGTCGCGTCGCGGAACTCGACGCCGCCGCCCTCGCCGAGGCCGTGGACCGCCTCGAAACCCTCCAGGAGCCCGCCGGGCGCGCCGGCTCCTATGCGGGGCTGCTGTTCGCCGCGGACACCGCGGACCCGCGCCACGGCGCGCTCCTGCAGCACATCCAGGAGCGCGGCACCGAGATCCACAACGAACTGCTCTTCTTCGAACTCGAATGGGTGGCAGTGGAGGAAGAACGCGCCCAGGCGCTGCTCGCGGACCCCGCACTGGCCGCACGCCGCCACTACCTGGGCAACGCCCGGCGCTACCGGCCCCACGTGCTCAGCGAGGTCGAGGAGCGCCTGCTCGCGGAGAGCGCGGTCACCGGCAGCAGCGCCTTCAGTCGACTCTTCGACCAGGTGATGGCGGATGCGCGCTTTCGCCTGGGCGAGGGAGACGCAGAGCGGGAAGTGGGCGAGGAGGAGGTGCTGGCCCTCCTCTACGACCCGGATCGCGACACCCGCAAAGCCGCCGCCCAGTCACTCACCGCCGGCCTCAAGACCCACTCGCGCACGCTGGCCTTCATCTTCAACACCCTGGTGCACGACAAGGCCACCCAGGACCGCCTGCGCGACTACCCGAGCCCGCTGGCCTCCCGCAACCTCGACAACGAGATCGAAACCGCCAGCGTCGAGTCGCTGCTGTCGTCCTGCGTGGCCCGCTATCCCCTGGTGGCCCGCTACTACCGGCTGAAGGCACGACTGCTCGACCTCCCCCAACTCGAGGACCACGACCGCTACGCGCCACTGCCGGGCAGCGAGACCCGCATGGACTTCGCGGCCGCTCGCGACCTCGTGCTGGCCGCCTACGCGGACTTCTCGCCCCGCATGGCGGAGATCGCGAAGCGTTTCTTCGACGAGCGCTGGATCGACGCCGAGCTGCGCCCGGGCAAGCGCGGCGGCGCCTTCAGCGCCTCCACGGTGCCCTCCGTGCACCCCTACGTGCTCCTCAACTACACCGACAACCTGCGCGACGTGATGACCGTCGCCCACGAACTGGGCCACGGCGTGCATCAACACCTGGCCGCAGCCCGCGGACTCTTCGAGCAGAACACCCCGCTCACCACCGCCGAGACCGCCAGCGTGTTTGGCGAGATGCTGGTCTTCCGGCGGCTGATGCGCGAGGAGAAAGACCCCAAGACGCGCCTGGCGCTGCTCTGCGGCAAGCTCGAGGACGCCTTCGCGACGGTCTTCCGGCAGGTGGCGATGACGCGCTTCGAAGAGGCGCTGCACGCCGCCCGGCGCAGCGAGGGCGAACTCGCCATGGAGCGCATCGGCGAACTCTGGATGGACGCCAACCGCCCCATGTTCGGGGACTCCGTGCAGCTCTCCGACGACTACGCGTGGTGGTGGCTCTACATCCCCCACTTCGTGCACTCCCCCTTCTACTGCTACGCGTACGCGTACGGGGAACTGCTCGTGCTCGCGCTGCTGCACCGCTACGACGAGGAGGGCGAGGCCTTCGTGCCCCGCTACCTGGAGTTGCTGGCAGCCGGCGGCTCCGACACCCCCCAGGCGCTGCTCTCGCGCATGGGCATCGACGTCTCCGACCCGGGCTTCTGGGACGGTGGCCTCAGCCTGCTCGAGGGCATGGTGGCCGAGGCCGAAGCCTTGGCGGGCTGAACGCCGACGCGCGCTGAATTCGCGGGCCCGCTACGCGCGCTCCCAGAGCGTGTGCCCCGTTCGCCGGACGCGCCGGGCCCAGACCGCGAAGCCCAGCGGCGACAAGATGGCCGCGGGAAGCGTGGAGAGCAGCGGCTCGGGCGTGCCGCGCACGCTGTGCACGGCGAGCGTCGAGCCCACGGTCACGAGGGAGGGGACGAGCACGGCCAGGCTCAGCGCGAGACCCTTCGAGCCGTCCCGCAGGGCCAGCCGCGTGCAGAGGCGCATGACGAGCGCCCCCATGAAGAAGGTGTAGACGAACTGCTTGAGGGCAGCCGTACTCGCTGGCAGGACGCCGTGGGAGGCGTTGATCCACCAGACGATCGCGGCGAGCAGGCCCCCGCCGACCAGGCCGGAGCGGACGTCGAGCATCGCCCGCCAGCGCACGAGCCAGTTCGTTTCCCGAGCTTCGGCCTCGCCTGCCCCCACTTGCACGACTTCCCGCACGCAGACAGAATCTGCGCGATTCCACACCCGGTCGCCATCGAAACAGGGGGAGAATGAGCATCAACCGCCCGGTCATGCGCGAGGCCCTGGCGGTCGCGCGCCGGCATGCGAGCCCCCGGCGCATCGCAACACTCACGGGATTCGGCCTGGGACTCCTCCTCGTCCGCGGGATCGTTGCGCTCGCCCAGGCGATCGACGATCTCCTCTGGCCCGAGATCCGACGCCAGCGGGTCGTGCAGCCGGTCTTCCTCTGCGCCAACGCTCGGAGCGGGACGACCTTCCTGCATCGTCTCTTGAGCCTGGATGACGAGCACTTCGCCAGCTTCAAGCTCTACCAGTCGATCTTCCCCGCCGTGTGCATCCAGCGCACGGTCGACGGACTCGCTCGCCTCGACCGGCGGCGGCTCGGCGGGGCATTGCAGCGGGCCGTCCGGTGGTTCAACGCCACCTGCTTTCGGAGCTGGGACGATATCCACGAGATGGGCATCGACCGCGCCGAGGAAGACGAGGCCTTTTTCGCGCTGTCCTTCAACTCCCCCGCCCTCTCGCTGCTGCTGCCCTGGGTGGACGAACTCCCAGCTTCGCGCTGGTTCGACCGCTTCGAGCCGCTTCAGCGCGAACGCTTCCTGGACTGGTACGAGGGCGGGCTCCGCCGGCGGCTCTACGCAGCGGGGGGAGATCGCACCTTCTTGAACAAGAGCGCCCTCTTCGCATCCCGGATCCGGTCCATCTACGCGCGCTTTCCCGATGCGCGCTTCGTCTACCTGATCCGTCACCCCTACGAGTCGATTCCGTCGTTCCTGAACATGTTTCACGCGAAGTGGGCCACCCACTCGCCGGAGATCGCCAAGGACTCGCCCGAGTCGCGCGCGTTGGCGCGTCTCGCGATGGACTATCTCCGCTACGCGCTCCACTGCCGGGAGTTCATCCCCGCCGAGCAGTTCCTGGTGATCCGCTACGAAGAACTCACGGGCGAGCCCCGGGCCACCGTGGAGCAGATCTACACCTGGCTGGGCGTGGAGATCGACGATCGCTTCCGCCTGGCACTCGAAGCCGACCTCGCAACGCAGTCCGACTTCGAGAGCCAACACGCGTATCAACTCGCGGAGTTCGGTCTTTCGCGCGCCGAGATCTACGCCGAGCTCAAGGATGTCTTCGAGGAGTTCGGCTTCGAGGCCTAGGGGGAGGCGGGGCGGCGAAGGGTCAGGATGGCCGGCAGGACGACGAGGCTGGCGAGGAGCGTGCAGGCGAGTCCGAGCAGCAGCAGCAGGCCCAGGCTGGCCACGCCGCGATGCGCGCTCAGGGCGAGCGTCCCGAAACTCGCGGCGGTCGTGAGTGCGCTGTACAAGACCGCCCGCGCCGTCGACGTCGTGCCCAACTCGACGCGGCTGTCCTCCCGCCAACGCGACACCAGGTGGATCGTGCTATCGACGCCGATGCCGAAGAGGAGCGGAAGTACGACGACGTTCGCGAAGTTCAGCTCGATGCCGGCCAGTACCACGGCGCCTCCGGCAATGATTCCCGCCCACACCAGGGGCAACATCACGAAGGGGATCTCGCGCCGGTGGCCGACCAGCCACAGCAGCCCGGTGATCGCGATGAGGGCGGTGACGAAGGCCTGCCGCAGGGAGTCCATGGTGACGCGCCCGAACTCCAGGAGATTGATGGCGAGACCCGTCGCCCGGGGCTCGACGCTGCGCACGCCGTCCGCAAAGCGCTCCCAGGCGGCCGGATCGTTCAGGTCCTCGGCGGGATAGATCTGAACGCGAATCCGCCCGTCGCGGGTGCGCATGCGCTCGAGAAGACCCGCGGGCAGCTCCTCGACACCGAAGCGCTCGGCTTCCAGGGCATCGCGCAGCGCGGCCAATCGGCTCGGTAGGCGGCCGATCAGGTTGACCTCGAGCCCCGCGATCAAAGCCTCCGGGTCTTCGCTCGCCTCCACCCGCGCCAGGAAGCGCTCGAGCGCTCGCGCGGCCGACAGCGCCGCGGACCGCAACGCCTCGGGTTGGAAGTGCGGCGCCCGCTCGGCGATCAGGGCCTGCAAGGCGACCAGGATTCGATGCGTCGCCTGGAGATCGAAGACAACGCGCTCGCCGCTGGCGCTGGGCGTCTCCAGCAGGAGGGCGGCGTCCTCGAGCAACGCGAGCTTCTCCTCCTGGGCGTCGGGGACCCAATCGCGGAGCGTGACGACCTGGTCCACGCTGTCGAGGCCCTCGACCCGCTGGGCCACGTCTTCGGCGGCCTGGGCGTCGACGGCGAGGACGTCGATGTACCAGGGCGATCCAATGCCCCGCTCGGAGAGCAGAGCCTCGAAGGCCTGGACGGACTCCGCGCCCGGGTCGCGCATCTTGATGACGTTGGCGTCGAAGCGCAGGGCGGGGAAGGCGAACAAGCCACCGCCCATCGCGAGCAACGCAGCACCGCAAATCCAGCCCGACCGCCTCGCGACGAGCCGCGAGAGCAGCCCGAGGACCGGGTTCGGCGACCGGGGAACGACCCGTTCCGGGCGCAGGCCCAGGGCCAGCAGGGCCGGATGGAAGGAGACGCTCAGGAAGAAGATGATCAGCATGCCCGTACCGGCAATCAGGCCGAGTTCGGCGACACCCTTGTAGTCCGTGGGGACGAAGGAGTAGAAGCCGATCGCCGTGGTGGCGGCGCACAGCGCGAGCGCACCGCCCGCCCGCTCCACCGCGGCGCACATCGCGTGCTCCGGCTCGAGGCCCGCCTCGATGCCGTCGAGATAACGGATGCCCAGGTGGATCGCGAAGTCCACACCGAGGCCGATGAAGAGCACCGCGAAGAGCACCGAGATGATGTTCAGCGACCCGATCGCGAGGCTCGCAAAACCAGCCGTCCAGCCGAGCCCCACCAGCAGCGTGAGGCTGCCCGCCGCAACGAGGCGCCAGGAGCGCAGTGACAAGCGCAGGAAACACGCGGCCAGCACGAGCGACGCGAGCCCGGCCAGCGCCGTGTCGCTCAGCAGCCCCTGGACCTCCTCGTAGGCGAGCGCCGGGTAGCCGGTGATGCGAATCGTGGTCGACGCGCCGGCATCGGCAGCAACCTCCGCTGCGACCCGGCGAATCGTCCTCATGGTGTCGCCCGCCTCCGCGAGCTGGCGATACTCGGAGCGGGGCTCGACGAAGAGCACGGCACGGGTCGTCTCGCCCTGGCGCGTCCCGCTTACGATCTCCGACCAGTCCGCCGCGACGATGCGCCCCTCGCTCGCACTCCGGGCCGCCTCCGCCAGGCGATCGAGGAGATCGATCCAGAGATCCGGCGCTTCCGGCACGACACCTTGGAGGGCGAGTGCGTCGCGCGCCCAGTCGACGAGCGGGCCGATCTCGGGCGACCGATCGACCTGGGCGAGCGCCGGCTGGAGCCGCGCGAGTCGATCGATGAGGTCGTCGATCTCGTCGACGTCGAGATAGAGCAAGGCGTTGCGTCGAAAGAAGAGACCGCCGCCCGGCTGGTAGACGTCGCGCACGCTGGACTCGTCGCGAAGCGCCAGCGCCAGCTGATCCGCGGTGTCGCGGGCCGTCAACGGGGAGTCCGATTCCACGAGCACGATCAGGCTGCGGTTGAGGACCGGGAGATGCTCGGCCAGCTCTTCGAAGGCCTGGCGGAATGGCAGCCCCTCGGCCACCAGCCGCACGTTGTCCGACTGGACGCGCAGCGTGAGGCCCGCGTGGACCACGCCGAGCAGCGCGATCGCCGAGCAGGCCAGGACGACGGCACGCGGTCGTCGCCACACCGCTGCCACCAGGCGCGCCAGCCCCGTCCCGACAGAGCGATCGAGCCTCGCTTGGTAAGAAGGTCCCACCGCCACGGCGGGGGACGGTCGGGGAGAACCCACGGTGCCGCAAGGCCGCGGTCGACCCGAAGCGCCTGGGCGCGCCTACGGGGCCCGCGCGCTGCCGGGTGCGGGCTGGAAGACCGGGAAGCCCGTGGCAAAGTCGCGGGCCGCCGGGCCACCCGCCTCCAGCGCCTCCATCATCCCGCGCACTCGCTCCCCACGTATCGAGCGTGGAGGATGGATCTCCTCGCACCCAACGAGGGCCCGCTAGAACCTCCTACTCGATTGGTTCTCCAGACGAATGTCCCATCCTCAGGGCCCCGGCGCTGCTGGGCAGGGCACCGAGCCCGCACAGCCTATACCCGAGGGACCGGGAGTACCGAGCCCGAACTGTGTGAGGAAGAACGGATCCACGAAGTCCACGCCGTCCACCAAGCCATCGCAGTTCATGTCCGTGCCCTGCGGGTCGCCTGCAGCGTTGTTCGACTGTGCGCCGGACGCGAAGTCCGCCAGGAAGAGTGGACTGAAGTCCACGCCGTCCGAAGTCCCGTCGTTGTTAAAATCGCCGTCACAGGCGTTCCCGTAGCCGTCCTTGTCCGAGTCGCAGCCGAGCGTACCCGCGTTCGGGATCAACACGCAGTTGTCGCTCGCGTCCGTCCAGCCGTCACCGTCCGCATCCATGATCGGGCCAGCCTGGAGTTCCAAGCGCTGGCCGAAGACGTCTCCCGCATCGGTATCTCGACTTTCCCAAGTCACCACGAACTCACCGGATGCGTTCACCGACACAACTGGTGTCGTCTGTATATCGAGCGTCGTCGAGTTCAACCGAAATTCTCCGCCGACCGCGGCGCCCGTAGTGTCGTAGAATTGGCCGAATATCCCCCGGTCGGTGATGTCGAAGTCGGGCACCTCGCCAACCCACACGATCAAGGTGTTGCCCGGCCCATCTCGCGCCACTGACGGAGCGTGTTGGTCGCCGACGGTAGTGGTGTTGACCCGGAACTCGGAGCCCACCGGATTTCCCCCAGCATCAAAATGCTGGCCGTAGACGCCGTCCAGGTCACCGTCATCTCCGCCCCACACGACCACGAAGTTCCCGGCATCATCAAAATCC